>JALYRC010000050.1 GCA_030855555.1 Pseudomonadota bacterium | reverse complement strand
CCTAGATGGGTGGCCGGGTGGGGGCGTGGGCCGGCACTGACTAAAGCTTCAAATTAAGTCTCACGCCAATATTGTCGATGCCGGGGTTCTGCCCGCCGAACAATTGCGCGTGGCTGAGATGCACCAGGCTCGCCTCGACGGTCAGTCGCTCATTGATCCGCGCCCCGACGCCGACTTCGGTCTCGATAAGCACGCGCGACCCGAAGGCGATGCGATCGTCGACTTCGAAATCCTTGGTCGAACCATTGTGGATGGCCACGCCAACCCCGGGCCGGATGTAGAATCGATCGCCGAATTTCCATGACAGGCCTGCCGCGGCATAGCTCGTGTCGCCCTTGCTGTTGAGCGCACCAAGGACATAGGGCTGAATCCCGGTGCCTTTTATGATGTTGCCGCCGCGATAGCCGATCTGGAAATCAACCCCGCTTTCGCGCGAGCTTCCAAGGCTCAGCCTGGTGCCGACGGCGTGCGCGTAAACGCCGCCGAACACTTCCTGTGCCTGGGCGCTGGCGGGGAGCAGGAAGGTTGCCGAAAGGGCGGCGAAAGCCGTGAGAATCTTGTTCATGATGAAGGACTTAATGATCCGTCCAACGGGACGCAAGTGGCTGGTTCAAGCGCCCGCCTGCCATGTGCGAACAGCGTCGCTTGGAGCGACAAGCATCAGCACGTTAAGCGTCAGATTGTCCCGGATCGCCAATAATGGGATCAGCTCCAGCAGCAGCACGATGACCACGCTCACCCAAATGGGAAACCGCCGCGCGGCCCAGAAGCCAAGCGACATCACCAATATGTCGCTCACCGAATTGAGAATGCTGTCGCCCGAATAGCCGAGCGCGATCGTCGCTTCGCGGTAGCGGTCGATGATCATCGGCGTGTTTTCGAACACTTCCCACGCCGCCTCGATGATGAGTGCGACAAGGAACCGCCGCTCAACCGGCCAGCGCCGCGCGACGAGGTGGAGCAAGCCGTAGAACAGGAAGCCGTGGACGATATGACTTGGCGTGTACCAGTCGGCCAGCATCTGGCTTTGCTCGGGCCCGACGCGGCCCCATAAGTCGATCCTGCCGCACTCGCAGATTGGCGGCCGACCGAAGCTCAACAGGATGAGGATGGCGACGACCAGCACGCCAAGCAGTGCAAGCAGCGGGTGCGGACGGGTTAGGCGAGCGATCATCCCGACGCGCTACGCACAGCACCGTCGCTTGCCAAGTGCGGCGCTTTTGCGCACGAAGCCGCATGCTCCGCGTGTTTGGCCCTGAATGTAATGCCGTCCCGGTCGACGCGGGCAAGCTTGACGCTCTGCCGGAGGGCGCGATCTGGGTCGATCTGTTCGAGCCGACGCGCGAAGAGGAAGCGCTGGCCGAAAAACTGATCGGCGCGAACATTCCGACACGCGAAGAATTGTCGGAGATCGAGCCATCGAGCCGGCTTTATCAAAAGCGCGGCATCACGTTCCTTACCATGTCGGTTCTTTACGGGATCGTCGATGGCCACCCCGGCAGCGACCCGATCGGATTTATCCTTACCGACAAGCATCTCGTTTCGCTTCGTTACATCGATCCCAAGCCGTTCATCATCTTTGCCGAACATGTCTACGCCGAACCGGAGATTGCCGCCGACGCACGAACTCTGTTTGTGCGGTTGCTTGACGCCGTCGTTGACCGTCTGGCCGACGAGTTCGAGGCCGCGGGGCGTGACATTGAAACCATCTCGTCGCAGATTTTCAATCGCCATTCGCACCGCGAAACGCGCAATCCTGAATTGCGGCTCGAGGCCATATTGATGCGGATCGGAAAGCTGCAGATGCTGCTTGGCAAGTTACGCGAGACCGCTGTCAGCACGACGCGACTGCTGAGCTTCCTGGGGTCGATCGACATCATGAAAGACAATGACTCCAATAGTCGCCACGTTCAAAGCCTGCTGTCCGATTCCCGGGCGCTCAGCGATCACAGCAACTTCCTTGGCGACAATCTGACCTTCCTGCTCGACGCATCGCTCGGCCTGATCAGCCTCGAGCAGAATAATGTGATGAAGATATTCTCGATATTCGCGGTGGTGTTCATGCCGCCGACGCTGATCGCCGGCATCTACGGAATGAATTTCGAACATATGCCCGAACTGGACTGGCTCTACGGTTACCCCTTTGCGCTCGGCCTTATCCTGGCCAGCGCCATCCTCCCTTACCTGTTCGCGCGGCGCAGGGGCTGGCTCTAGAGTTGCTTTCTGCGTGAGTGCGGGCTGGTGCGGCTTTCCAACAAAGCACGCCCTTTGTCATCGCCGTTCGTTCTTGCTAGGCGCGCCGCCATACACCGACGCGCTTATAAGGGACGCATCCATGATTCCGACCGGCCAGGACAGCCTCAACACTCGCACGATGCTTGAGGTCGGCGGCAAGAGCTACGCTTATTACAGCCTCGAAAAGGCCGCCGCGACCCTCGGCGACGTCAGCCTGCTGCCTTATTCGATGAAAGTGCTGCTCGAGAATCTGTTGCGATTCGAGGATGGCAAGACGGTCACCAACGACGACCTCAAGGCGATGGTCGAATGGCTCAAGCTGCGCTCGATCAACCGCGAGATCCAGTATCGCCCGGCGCGCGTGCTGATGCAGGACTTCACCGGCGTCCCGGCGGTGGTCGACCTCGCGGCGATGCGCGACGCGATGAAGAAACTCGGCGGCGACGCCCAGAAGATCAATCCGCAGGTCCCGGTCCACCTCGTCATCGATCATAGCGTGATGGTCGACGAATTCGGTACGCCCAAGGCGTTCGAGGAGAATGTCGAACTGGAATATCAGCGCAATGCCGAGCGCTACGAATTCCTCAAATGGGGCAGTTCGGCGTTCGACAATTTCAAGGTCGTGCCCCCGGGAACGGGGATCTGCCACCAGGTCAACCTCGAAAATCTCGCACAGACCGTCTGGGCGAGCGAGGACCAGAATGGCGACATGGTCGCTTATCCCGACACGCTGGTTGGGACCGACAGCCACACGACGATGGTCAACGGGCTTGGCGTGCTCGGCTGGGGGGTCGGCGGGATCGAGGCCGAGGCTGCGATGCTCGGCCAGCCGGTCAGCATGCTGATCCCCGAAGTCGTCGGCTTCCGCCTCGAAGGCACGCTCAAGGAAGGCATCACCGCGACCGACCTCGTGCTGACCGTCACGCAAATGCTCCGCGCCAAGGGCGTCGTCGGCAGCTTCGTCGAATTTTACGGCCCCGGCCTTGATGCCTTGAGCCTCGCCGACCGCGCGACCATTGCCAACATGGCGCCCGAATATGGCGCGACCTGCGGCTTCTTCCCGATCGACGAGCGCACGATCGACTATCTGAAACTTACCGGTCGCGACGCCGAGCGCATCGAGCTCGTCCGCGCCTATGCCAAGGCGCAAGGCATGTGGCGTGACGCCTCGTCGCCCGATCCCTTGTTCACCGACACGTTGTCGCTCGACATGTCCTCGGTCGAACCAAGCCTCGCCGGTCCCAAGCGCCCGCAGGACCGCGTTCGCCTGTCCGACGTCGACGAACAGTTTAATTCCGAGCTGGAAGCGACCTACAAGAAAATTGGCGAGCCGCGCGTCGCGATCGAGGGCACGGATTATGACATCGGCCACGGCGATGTGATGATCGCCGCGATCACCAGCTGCACCAACACCTCGAACCCGTCGGTGCTCGTCGCTGCCGGCCTCGTCGCGCGCAAGGCTCGCGCGCTCGGGCTCGACCGCAAGCCATGGGTCAAGACCAGCCTTGCCCCGGGCAGCCAGGTAGTCACCGATTATCTCGACAGCGCGGGCCTCAGCGAGGATTTGAACGCAATCGGCTTCAACCTCGTCGGCTATGGCTGCACGACCTGCATCGGCAATAGCGGCCCGCTCGCTCCCGCGCTCTCGGCGGCGATCGCCGAGCATGATCTGGTGGTGTCGTCGGTCCTGTCGGGCAATCGCAATTTCGAAGGCCGGGTTTCGCCCGACTGCCGCGCCAACTATCTCGCCTCGCCACCGCTCGTCGTCGCTTATGCGCTGATGGGCAATGTCCGCAACGACATGAACAGTACGCCCCTCGGCCAGGGCAAGGACGGGCAGGACGTGTTCCTTCGCGACGTATGGCCGACCAATGACGAAGTGCGCGCGCTGATCGACGCGCACGTCCATTCGGACATGTTCCGCAATCGCTACGCCGACGTATTCCATGGCGACGAACGCTGGCGCGCAATCGAGATCAGCGGCGGCGAAACCTATAATTGGCCCGCCGCATCGACCTATATCCAGAACCCGCCTTACTTCGAAGGCATGACGATGACGCCCAAACCGCTGACCGATATCGAGGGGGCACGCGCGCTTGCCGTGTTCGGCGATTCGATCACCACCGATCACATTTCGCCTGCCGGCGCGATCAAGGCCGAAAGTCCCGCCGGATCCTATTTGAGCGAGCACCAGGTCCCGCGCGCCGAATATAACAGCTATGGCGCGCGCCGCGGCAATCATCAGGTGATGATGCGCGGGACCTTCGCCAATATCCGCATCCGCAACAAGATGCTCGCCGGCATCGAAGGCGGAATGACCCGCGGCCCCGACGGCGATACCCAAGCGATCTACGATGCGGCGATGGCCTATCAGGCGCAAGGCGTCCCGCTGGTCGTTCTTGCCGGCAAGGAATATGGCACCGGCTCGTCGCGCGACTGGGCCGCCAAGGGCACGATCCTGCTCGGCGTTCGTGCGGTGATCGCCGAAAGCTTCGAGCGCATCCACCGTTCGAACCTGGTCGGCATGGGCGTGCTTCCGCTCCAGTTCCACGATGGCGAGACCGCCGGTAGCCACGGCCTCGACGGGAGCGAGACTTATGCCATCGCCGGTGTCGCGGGTATCGAGCCGCGCCAGGACGTCACTGTCCACGTCACCCGCGCCGACGGCTCGACCCTCGATCTTGTCGCGCGGTGCCGCATCGATACCTTCAACGAGCTCGAATATTATCGCTCGGGCGGGATCCTCCACTATGTGCTCAGGAACCTCGCGGCATGACGCTCGATATATTGATGGAAGTCGTCGGATGGATCGGCGGAACGCTGATCCTGGCCGGCTATTTCCTGCTCACCAACGGCAAGCTCGACGCCAAAAGCCCTACCTACCAGTGGCTCAACGTGGTCGGCGCGATCGGTTTCATCGCCAATTCGAGCTGGAACGGGGCCTGGCCATCGGCCGCGCTTAACGTCATCTGGGTCGGCATTGGCGTGGTAGCGCTGGTCAAGATTTTCTCGCGACGCGAAAAGGTGGCGGGATAGGTCCGTGCTCCTGCGCAGGCAGGAGCGTTGCGAGACTGTGCTTATCCACCGCGCCGGCCTCCGCCGGAGCAGGCATATCCCCTTCAGTTGCTTGACTTAGTACCTCGACTCGCGGAGCATGGCGTCGGGGATTTGGGGGAGTGATTTCATGAAGCGTAATTTATTGGCCGCCGCAGCGTGCGCGGGCTTGCTCGTCCAGGGCTGCTCGTCGCGGCCGCGTGAATTCACGCCGATGCTCGCGGTGGCTTCGGCCACCCCGGCGGCGTTCGAAAGCGCTCGGGCTGAATGCAATAATTTGCTGATTGCCGGAAAACTTGATCAGAACGGTCGAGTAGCCTCGGCTGGCGTTGGCGTGGCGACGGGCGCGGCCACGATGGCGGTCGGCGCGGGTGCCGCAAGCGCCGCAGGGCTGGCTGGCGGAGTGGCGATCGCATCGGCGACGGTCGTCTTGATCCCCTTCGCCATCGTCGGTGGCGCGATCGGCATGGCCAAAAGGAAGCGGGCCAAAAAGGAAAAAGCGATCCAGACCGCAATGGCCGGCTGCCTCAAGGAGCGCGGTTACGAGGTCACTGCCTGGGGACGTCCCAGCTGAGCATGGACGCCGGCAATCCACGCCTGATCGATCTCAGCCACGTGATCGAAGAGGGGATGACGACCTTCAAGGGCTTCCCCGGCCCGATCCTGTGCGATTATTGGGAGCGCGAGGCATCCGCGGCGCATTATGACGACGGGTCGAGCTTCCAGATCGGGCGCATCGACATGATCGCCAATACCGGCACCTACGTCGACAGTCCGTTCCACCGCTATGCCGACGGCGCCGACCTGTCCGCACTGCGGCTCGAATCGCTCGCCGACCTCGATGCGCTTGTTATCCGCAAACCGTATGAACAGGGCCTCGCCACCGATGCCGCCGATTTCGAAGGCCGTGCCGTCCGCGGCAAGGCAGTGCTGATCCACACCGGCTGGGACCGCCATTGGCGCACCGACTTTTATTTCGACAATCACCCATTCCTCACCGCCGCCGCCGCCGAATGGCTGGTCGAGCAGGGCGCGGCCTTCGTCGGCATCGACAGCCACAATATCGATGACACCCGCACCCGCTCGCGCCCGGTGCACAGCAAGTTGCTTGGCGCCGGAATCCCGATCGGCGAGCACCTCACCAACCTCGGCGCCGTTCCCGACAGCGACTTCCGCTTCTCCGCCGTCCCACCCAAGGTGAAGAATATGGGGACCTTCCCGGTGCGGGCCTATGCGCGGGTGCAGAGGTAGACGAGGCAAATGTCCGCAATGGGCGGAAATCGGGCCACAGAGAGGCATGACATTGCAGCAACGGCCGCTGCGACTAATGATATTCTGCCAGGCTGAGCGCACCTCTGGCGGTGCAAGTCTTTTGGAATTAGGCAGGGGCCACGCGCTGCTCTAGGCCGGTATCAGTCGCGGGCACGATCATCGAATTGGGGGAAGCAAACATGAAAACGATAGGCATCGCATTACTTTCGGCTGTGGCGCTCAGTGCGGCCCAGCCCGCTTGGGCGCAGGAGTCCAGGCGCATCGACTTCCGCGGAAATCCGGCAAGCGAAAGCGCAACCGCGGTAGCGGTAACCGGGCTTGAGGCACTTCGGGGCGCTAGGTCCGTTGTGATCCCTCAGTTCACTGTCGAGTTTGTTGAGCGGAGCAGTGGTCTTAGCGCAAAGCAAGTCAGGCGTCAGGACTCGATTGAGGTGAACTACAAGGTCGTTGCCCTTGGTGATGCAGAACGTCAGTCGATTACCAATCAGCTATACTCGCGCTGGGTCGCTGGGCTCAAGGCGCAGGGGCTCCAGGTCTTTGGACCTCGTGACGCGATGGCTAAGGCAAGTTGGGCGAAGCTGGCGAAAAATAGCAGACCGGCGCCTGAATTGATCGCTCGCGGTGAAACGCTGAGCCGCATCTACAGTGTAGAGGGCTCACCTTTCCTCATGCCTGCTGGCGCAGCTGCTGCTCCGGCAGGAGGCGCAACGGGTACCGCGCTCGGCGCGGCGGACACGGGTGCGGCCGTCGCATCCAAGGTAGGCGGGCGGGCTCTGGGCCGAGTAGGCGGGATGTTCGGAATGGCGCGGTCTCTGGGCAAGATGGGCTCTTCGCTCGGCAATTTCGGGGGCACATGGAACTACGCTGCAGCCGAACCAGCCCTGGCCACGGAGATGAACGCGGCGGTGATGACTGTGCGCCTGGTTGTTGATGTTCGTGAAACCGACATGGCAAGCCGGGGCCTCGGCTTGTTCCGGACTGCCGGATCCTACAAGGGCAAGCCCAAGCTCGTCATCGACGAGAGCACCCAAGTGACCGTCACCCCGCCCGTCGCGAACCGCAAGGGCACCCGCGCGACGCTGGGGGTTCCTGCCGACCTGGTCTTTCAAGAAGACATCTTCGCCGGCAAGCTGGTGGCGGACAACAGCACCGGGCAGAATGTCGCCAACGTCGCAAACAGGGCATTGTTTGTCGGTGCGGCAATCGCGGGTGGAAGTGGAGCGGTAAACCAGCGATACAATTTCAACCTTACGCCCGAAACCGCAGCA
The DNA here is from genome assembly GCA_030855555.1 of Pseudomonadota bacterium. Classification (GTDB taxonomy): domain Bacteria; phylum Pseudomonadota; class Alphaproteobacteria; order Sphingomonadales; family Sphingomonadaceae; genus Sphingomicrobium. Next base: position 1,015 of record JALYRC010000050.1, on the reverse strand, counting down.
TATTCCGCGGCGGTGACCAGAAACCTAAGCGCAATTGAAGATATCTTCCTGGCCCGCCTCGCTACCGCGTGGTGAAAGAGGACTGATACCGCTCCGGCCCGTAGCCGACATTCGCAATTGAGGCGCAACGCACTCGCTCGCCGGGGGAGCGGGCGGGGCAGACGAACGTTGCGCTTCCATGGACCAGATTGCCCCCATGGAAGCGCTGCTCTCCGAAGCTTTGCCCGACGAGCCCGGTTGGCAATTTGAACCCAAGTGGGATGGGTTCCGCTGCATCGCCGTGCGCGAGGGCTCGTCGGTCAACTTATGGTCCAAGTCGGGCAAGCCGCTGGGCCGCTATTTCCCCGAGGTCGTGGCCATGCTCGAGCGGCTTAGCGCCAGGCGCTTCGTGCTCGACGGCGAATTGCTGATCAGCAGCGGCAATGTCGTATCCTTCGATGCGCTGCAGTTGCGCCTTCACCCCGCCGAAAGCCGAATCCGCAAACTCTCCGTCGCGACCCCGGCGATGATGGTCGCCTTCGACTGCCTCGCCATCGGTGACGACTTGCTCGCCGCCCAGCCGCTTGGCGCGCGCCGCGCCGCGCTTGAAAAAATGCTTGGCGCGGAGGACGAGCCGATGCTCTTACTGTCCCCGGCAAGCGACGACCGGCGCGACGCGCTTGGCTGGCTCGATCGCGGCGGTGGCGCTCTCGACGGCGTGATCGCAAAGCGGCTCGGCGACGCCTATGCGCCGGGCAAAAGAGCAATGATCAAGGTCAAGCAGCGCCGCACCGCCGACTGCGTGGTCGGCGGGTTCCGCTACGGATCGAAGCACAAGGCAGTCGGGTCGCTCTTGCTCGGGCTGTATAATGACGCCGGTCTGCTCGACCATGTCGGCTACACCTCGTCGATCGCCGCCAAGGACCGCGCGGAATGGACCGCTCGGCTCGAAGCGCTCATCGGCCCGCCCGGCTTTACCGGCCCAGCTGGTTTCTCAGGCAATGCGCCCGGGGGCCCAAGCCGCTGGGCCAATGCG
>JALYRC010000047.1 GCA_030855555.1 Pseudomonadota bacterium | reverse complement strand
GCCAAGGGCCACGGCGGCGTCTCGGTATTCGCCGGCGTCGGCGAGCGGACGCGCGAGGGCAACGACCTCTACCACGAGTTCCTCGATGCCGGCGTCATCGCCAAGGATGCCGACGGCAATCCGACGCCCGAAGGATCGAAGGTCGCTTTGGTGTTCGGCCAGATGAACGAGCCGCCGGGCGCGCGCGCTCGCGTCGCTCTTTCGGGCCTGACCCAGGCGGAATATTTCCGTGACGTCGAGGGCCAGGACGTCCTGTTCTTCGTCGACAACATCTTCCGCTTCACCCAGGCCGGCTCGGAAGTGTCCGCGCTGCTGGGCCGCATCCCGTCGGCGGTCGGCTATCAGCCAACGCTTGCGACCGACATGGGCGCGCTCCAGGAGCGGATCACTTCGACCAACAAGGGCTCCATCACGTCGGTCCAGGCAATTTACGTCCCCGCCGACGATCTCACCGATCCGGCTCCGGCGGCGTCCTTCGCCCATTTGGACGCGACCACGACCCTCAACCGCGCCATCTCGGAGCTCGGCATTTATCCGGCGGTCGATCCGCTGGATTCGACCAGTCGTGTGCTGACCCCGTCGGTCGTCGGTCAGGAGCATTACGACACCGCCCGTGCGGTCCAGGAAACGCTTCAGAAGTATAAGTCGCTTCAGGACATCATCGCCATTCTCGGCATGGATGAACTGTCGGAAGAGGATAAGCTCACCGTCAGCCGAGCGCGCAAGATCCAGCGCTTCCTTAGCCAGCCGTTCCACGTCGCCGAGGTGTTCACGGGCATCAAGGGCAAGTTCGTCCAGGTCGAAGATACGGTGAAGTCGTTTAAGGCCGTCGTCGAAGGCGAATATGACCATCTTCCCGAAAGCGCCTTCTACATGGTCGGCGGGATCGACGAAGCCGTCGCCAAGGCCGAAAAGATGGCGCAGGAGGCGTAATGGCCGAACTTCACTTCGAAATCGTGACGCCGGAAAAGCTCGTCCGCTCAGAAGACGTCCATATGGTCGTCGTCCCGGGGGTCGAGGGCGAGTTCGGCGTCATGGCCGGGCATGCCCCGTTCATGACGACGCTCAAGGACGGCGATCTGAAAGTCTATCGTACCGCCGGTACAAGTTTCGATACGATCCGGGTTAGCGGGGGCGTGGCCGAAGTCGGCGATCGGGGCCTTACCGTGCTTGCCGAGAGCGTCGAGGGCTAATCACCGGCCCCGTACGCGGCTAGGCGGGCTCGTTCAATGACCGCCTCCCCCTGCGGCGGCCGGCAGCGAGCAGTGCGCCCTGGCCTACGCGTTTAAACTTTTGATGACCCGACAGAACAGTCCACGCAATTAGCGAAATCTAAAAGGTTTGGGCTTTATTCACCAGTTTCAGAAGGTCCTGAAAATGGTGGTTGGGCAGCAATGAACGCTTTCGGTAAACGCAATGGTCTAGGCAGCGGCGCCGCGCAGCGCGGGAGCTTTGGCGTTGCGCGCCCGATGAAGGGGAGCTCAGGCGGCGGTGAACAATTCCCGCCGGTCGAGGATAATGGCGACAAAACTCCGGCCCTCGTGGAAACCGCAATGCCAGCCGGCCCTCCCGGCGGCGCAATGGATCGCCTCAACCAGCGCCAGAACGCCAGCGGTGAAGCAGGCAGCAGCAAGGTCGAAGGCTTCGAAGCCTCGGTCCACCGCATCAAGGAGCAGGTTCTTCCGCGTTTGCTCGAACGGGTGGATCCCGAAGCTGCGGCAACGCTTGGCAAGGATGAGCTGGCCGAAGAATTTCGCCCGATCATTTCCGAGGTCCTTGGTGAACTCAAGATCAACCTCAACAGGCGCGAGCAATTTGCGCTTGAAAAGGTGTTGGTCGATGAATTGCTTGGCCTTGGACCGCTTGAGGAATTGCTTTCCGACCCGTCGATCAGCGACATCATGGTCAATGGTCCGGACCAGACCTACGTCGAACGCAAGGGCAAGCTCGAGCTGGCCCAGATCCAGTTTCGCGACGAGGAGCATCTGTTCCAGATCGCGCAACGGATCGTCAACAAGGTCGGCCGCCGGGTCGACCAGACCACCCCGCTGGCCGACGCCCGCCTTCCGGACGGAAGCCGCGTCAACGTCATCGTGCCGCCGCTGTCCCTACGCGGCACGGCCATCTCAATTCGTAAATTCTCCGAAAAGCCAATCACGCTCGACATGATGCGGGGCTTCGGTTCGATGTCGGAAAAGATGGCGACCCTGCTCAAGATCGCCGGCGCGGCGCGGATGAACATCGTCATTTCGGGCGGTACGGGCTCGGGCAAGACGACGATGCTTAATGCGCTGTCGAAGATGATCGACCCCGGCGAGCGCGTCCTCACGATTGAGGATGCCGCCGAGCTTCGCCTCCAGCAGCCGCATTGGCTTCCGCTCGAAACGCGCCCGCCGAACCTTGAGTGCAATGGCGCGATCACCATTCGCGACCTTGTCATCAACGCCCTGCGTATGCGTCCTGACCGTATCATCCTGGGCGAAATTCGCGGACCGGAATGTTTCGATCTTCTGGCCGCGATGAACACCGGGCACGACGGCTCCATGGCCACGCTTCACAGCAACAGCCCTCGCGAATGCCTCGCGCGTATGGAAAACATGGTGATGATGTCGGACATTAAGGTTCCGAAGGAAGCGATCTCGCGTCAGATTGCCGACTCGGTTGATCTCATCGTCCAGGTCAAGCGCCTCCGCGATGGCTCGCGCCGCACCACCAACATCACCGAAGTGATCGGCATGGAAGGCGACGTGATCGTCACGCAGGAATTGTTCAAGTTCGAATATCTCGACGAAAGCGCGGACGGCAAGATCATCGGCGAATATCGCTCGATGGGCCTGCGTCCCTACACGCTCGAGAAAGCCAAGCAGTACGGCTTCGATCAGCCGTATCTAGAGGCCTGCCTCTAACGTTCCATTCGATATTGCAGGGTGAGCATAACTCCGGTCTCGAGCTGCCCTAACTCGATACCGTCACCACCGCGCTCCGCCATTGGCGGTGGCGGCGGAGGAGGTGCCGAAGCGAAACTGCGCGAACCCGTCACCACAATGTCCAAGGCACGGTCCGACACGCCTTCTTGAACCGACAATAAGCGAACCCGGGCAAATCCGGCATTCGCTGCATATTCGGACGCTTCGGCCGCGCCCCTCGCCATTGCCCGCTTGCGGGCTTCGAAACGCAGCGGGGCTCGGTCTGCAATCTCGAAATTAGGTCCATAGATCCGATCGGCACCCGCTGCTGCAAGGGCATCGAGCAAGTTGGACAGCCGATCGATGCGACGAGTCTTGATCCGCACCGTATTGCTTGCCGAATAGCCGGCCATGCGTTGGCTGCCGCGGCCATTGACCTGATCGTAGCGATAGTCCGGACTGATGTTGACGCCCTGGGTCTGGATGTCCTTTTCAGCCACCCCAGCGGCCCGAATTGCCGCGATCAGTCGCTCGGTTTTCGTCTTGTTGATTTCTAAAGCGGCGGCGGCAGTCGGCGCTTTTGATACGGTGGATATGCTCAACGACGCTTGGTCAGGCGGCGTTCGAAGCGATTCCGAAATTCGCAGGGTGATGACCGGAGTGCGGGCCATTTCCTCGATGCTGCCGAAATTCTGCGCGAAGCTTGGCATGCTCGTGCACGCCAGGAACGCCGCGATCGTTACTTGTCGGAGCTTCATGAGACACCTCGCTGTGGCAATGGACTTATGTCCCCGTTCAACCTGAAGGCGTCAAGTCGGGCGTTGGAAAACGAAACGAACAGCTGGTGGTTCAGCTTGGGGAAGTACGTGTTCCACTACACGTTGCAGCCAATTTGGCGAAGGAATGGTCAATGTTAACTGCCGCAAAAATCCTGGCTGCGGCGCTTGTTCTTGGAATCGCGAGTGCCCCAGCCACACCGTCAGCACCCCCCGGACGCAACCACGCAGTGGCAAGCGACTGGACGATCGGTCCGATCATTCGCGGGCGCAATTATTCGCGCGGAATGCCGCTTCGACCGACTCCCCGGCGGAGTGGCGGATGGCAGGTGGAACTACCCCAGGCACCGAACTCGATCCACTACGTGACCTTTCGTCATGGCCCGCTGATCGGGAAACGAAGGATCGTGATGCGCTATCGGATCGAGGCGGACCCGGGTGTGAGGATCGTCCCCCGCACCTCGCCTGCGTCCCCGTCGATGATCACGCTTTATATCCAGCAGCGCGGTGACGACTGGAGCGCACGCGGCCCTTATGAAGCCTATCGCTGGTTCGCGAACTTTGCCACCCAGTCGCCCGTGACCCCCGGCGACCATGTGCTGATCGCACCCCTCACGGGCAATTGGTCGGCAGTCCAGTCGTCGACCGTGAGCACCAATCCCGCCGGCTTTCGCGCTGCGCTTGCCAATGCCGACGAGGTCGGATTCGTGCTTGGCGGCGGTGATGGACTAGGCCACGGCGTCTTCGCGACCGGCCGCGCGCGCCTGATCGTGACGAGCTTCCGCATCGAATAATATCGCTACAACATCCGGACGGCCGATGGTGAGCACCATCAACCGGCCGGATGTTTGAACGTCGTCAGCGCGAAGTCGCGACCGCAAGGCCCGGGACCAATGAAGCCCCTTCTTCGATCTTTGCGGTCGACTTGCGAATGTCATCGCCAAGCGCCTCGGCCCGACCACCCAGGCACTTGCCAAGGAACTGTTCGGTAATTCCAAAGAATGCGAGGTTATTGACCGGCCGCGCAAAGCCATGGCCCTCGTCGGGGAAGACGACGTAAGTGACGGGGATATTGCGCGCCTTCATGGCATTCACGATCTGCTCGGATTCGGCCACATTGACCCGCGGGTCATTGGCGCCCTGGCCGATCAGCAACGGCACCTTGATCTTGTCGGCGAGGTACAAAGGCGAGCGCTCCTTCAACAGGGCCAGGCCTTCTGCGGTGTTGGGATCGCCCATGCGCTTGTAGAACTGGACCTTCCCCGCCTCCCAATAAGGAGGGATGGTCTTGAGCAATGTTTCAAGGTTGGACGGGCCGACGATATCGACACCGCAAGCGAACTTGTCAGGTGTCATGGTGACCCCGGCGAGCGTTGCGTAACCGCCATAGCTGCCACCCATGATGGCAACCTTGTCCGGCGTCGTCACACCCTGACGCACGGCCCAGTCGGTCGCGTCGAGCAGATCGTCATGCATTTTCCGCCCCCACTCCAGGTTCGAAGCAGTGACGAAGTCCTTGCCGAAACCGGTCGAGCCACGGAAATTCACCGACAGGACGGCATAGCCCCGATTGGCAAGCAATTGGTGGCCACTGTTGAAGCCATATCCGTCGCGTGCCCACGGGCCCCCGTGGACCAGCAAAATCATCGGCACGGGACGGTCCGCCTTGCCGTCACGGTTGATGTCGGCGCCTGCCGGCAGGGTCAGATAGGAGGGCAATGTCAGACCATCGCGCGACTTGATCTCGACCGGATACATTGCCGCCAGCGGCATCCCCTCGAGCGCCGGGCGTGGCGTATAGAGTTTGGCCAGCGACCGGGTTTTGCGGTCGAACAGCCACAATGAGCTCGGCGCTGTTACCGGGTCGACTGCAACGGTCCACTTGCCATTGTCGGTGGTCGCCGAGGTGACATTGATCTCGCCCTTCAGCCTGCGCTGGAGAAAGGCGATGTCACGGCCGACCGCTGCATCAAGCGGCTTCCACTCATTGCGGAGATAGTTGATGCTATAGGCGAGCACCTTCCCGGTGCGCGGATCGGTAATGGCTCCGCCAATGTCAGCGCGGGCATCCTGGCCGACGACGGTGCGCTTGCCGGTGACGACGTCCTGCGCAATGAGCGCCGCGGTCTTCCGGTCGCGGCTATCAGTCCAGTAAAGCGTCTTGCCGTCCGAAGTATAACCAATCGGCGAGGTCGATAGCGAGTCCTCGAGCCCCACTTGCTCGAACGGAGTCGCCTCGACCTTATCGTCGACAATCCGGAAATAATCGCTGCCGCCGTCTGCTCGCGACTTGGAGGCGCCGCGCAAGACCAGCTTCTGGTCAGCCAGGAAACCGGAATAATTGCCTGTGTTCATCATAACAGGCGTCAGCTTGCCGCTGGCAAGATCGAGGCTGTGAACATCGTGCCATTTGGCGTCCCGATTGTTGACGCCGACCAGGATGCGGTCCGGTACCAGCTTGGATACCTGCACAATCTGTACACGGGTCTTGGTGAATGGCGTGAGCGACCGCATTCTGCCATTCGCGGTATTAACGCCGTACAGCAGGAAATTCTCGTCTCCGCCGGCGTCGTTGACGAACAGCAATTGCTTGCTGTCCGGCGACCAGAAATATTGGCGGATCGGACGCTTGGTTTCCGCCGTCAGTGGCTTTGCAGCCGCCATATTATTAATCGGCGCGACCCACAGGTTCATCACGCCGTCCCGCGGGGCGATGAAGGCGAACTGCTTTCCGTCCGGCGAAATCTGGCCGCCGGCGCGGACCGGATTGCCGAACAAAGTGGCGCGGGGGATTAGGGGGATCGCTGACTGGTCAGGCGCCTTGGCTGAAGCCGTGGAAGCGCCACTTTGCCCGCTGGCGGAAATGGCTGCGCTTGCAAGCAAGGCAGTCGTGAGAGCGGTGGCAGCAAGCAGAACGCGGTTACGCATGGATAGTCCCCCAATGACGACGCTGAAGTATCGCGACTCAACCTTCATACTGTCTTATGAGGATAATACACAAGGATTTTATAACGCGGCGCTTCAAGTGACCTACCGTGACTGGCCCACTTCGGACCTAAGAAACAGTCGAATCCAGAATGCGCAGCGTGCCGCTCGATGCGTCGATTTCGGCGCGGACGCCCACCGGAATACTGAATTGGTTTTCGACATGGCCGAACAACGCGCCCTGATAGGAGGGCACTCCAAGGGGCTGAAGGTGGTGGCGAAGCAGCTCGGCCAGCGTAAATCCGCCGATCGCCGGGCCGGTTGCTCGACAATTCGTGCATTGTCCGAAAACCACCCCAGCGACGCGGGCAAGAACACCAGCCAGCGACAATTGGGTCAGCATTCGGTCGATCCGATATTCGGCTTCGTCGACATCCTCGAGGAACAGGATCGAACCGTCAAAATTCGGTAGATAAGGTGTGCCCAGCAAGGACGTGAGCACGGTCAGATTGCCGCCGAGAAGTCGTCCCGTCGCCTTACCTGGCGAAATAGTCTGAGTCCGCCATTGGCGCTGAACGAGCCGGTCCTCTGTCGCAGGCGGATTGCGATAAAGCGGCCTCTGTCCTTCGAACGCTAGGCGCCGGAAAGAATCCCACGAAAATTTGCTCCACGAGCTTCCGGCATTGGGGCCGTGGATGGTCGCGAACCCGGCACGCGCTGCGAAGGCGAGGTGCAAAGTGGTAACATCGCTGAACCCGACCAGCAGTTTGGGATTGGCGCGGATGAGATCAAAGTCGAGATAAGGCAGGAGGCGCGCCGAGCCCCACCCACCCCGAACCGCAAACACCGCACGAATGCTGTCATCCGCGTACATCGCGTTTAGATCGGCCGCGCGCTCCTTGTCCTGCCCCGCAAGATAGCCAAAGCGCGAGCGCAGGTGGCGCGAGGGTTTGGGGACCAGCCCCATTGCCCTGACCGCTTCCATCACGAGCTGAAACTCGAGATCGTCAGCCAGGAAGCCGGCTGGTTTGACCAGTCCGACCGTGTCGCCGCGCCGCAAACGAGGCGGCTTGCGGATCGCGGATTGCGCCACGACGGCAGCGTGCGGAAGCGTAAGAGCTGCCGCTGCGGCCCCGACGCCCCGCAGAACGGACCGCCGGTCTTGCATTGGCCCCAGGCTACTCTCCATATCGCATCACGTTAGAATTTCACCTCGGCCAGCAAGGTGAACGAGCGGCCGCGCGGATCCGCGACACGGGGCTCCCAGCTGCTGCCCGATCCGGTGTTGCTGTCATAAGTGATCGCGAATGGCGGGTCCTTGTCGAGGATATTCCGAACGCCTCCGGTGACCTTGAAATTGTCGGTCAGATCATAGCTCGCCGAGACATTATGGAGAAGATAGCTTTTGACCCGGCGATTGTAATCGGGGCGTGCCAGCGAACCCGGGAGCGCCTGATTCTTATATCCGTGGCGATAGATTTGCGACAGCGAGACAGTCAATTTGTCCGTCGCGTAGCTGATGAAGGCGTTATGTTTCCATCGCAGGCCAAGGTCGCCTGACGGCGTATAGATACCGATTTGGTCGGTGTAGGAGGCGGTCGGGAACAGCTTTTCCTTCTTGCGAAGGAGATAGGTGCCTTCAACGCCGCTGCTCACAAAGCCACCAAGGACATCCATCCCGCCGCGCAGGGTCAGTTCCAGGCCTTGCGTGCGGCGCGAGCCGATATTGTCGGTCCGCAGGTCGAGCAGCGTGATGATGCCATTGGTGCGGACAATCCGGTCCGGAAAGAACGCCGCATTGTCCAGCAATTGGCGGATATTGAGCGAGCCGATGACATCGTCGACGGCAATCGACCAGAAGTCGACCGACGCGCTGAAGTGGCGCGAGGGCTGGAACACGACGCCCGCGCTATATTGCTTCGACGTTTCGGGTCCCACTTCCAGATTACCGCCGCTCAGCGAGTCCGGCGTGATCGCGGCGCAGCCGGGAATGGTCGTACTGACGACCCGGCCCGGACAGGTCGTGTAATCGACCAGCGTATTGCCGGGGTTAGTCGACTGGGTCGTGCCGTTGAAGATCTGGTTGAACGAGGGCACGCGGAAACCGGTATTGTACGAGCCGCGGAACATCAGCCAGTCGATCGGCTGAAACTTGGCCGTGACCTTGGGATTAAAGGTGGTCCCGAACCCAGTGTAATTGTCGAACCGACCCGCGAGCGATATTTCAAGTGGCTTGAACAGCGGGACCAGCAACTCGGCATAAGCCGCCTTTACCGTACGGCTGACCGAGTCGAGCGCATTGATATTGTCGAAGGCGACGTTGAAGATGTCGGGCTGGCCAGTCACTGCCGCCTGCGAACCCTCGAAGCCATAAGTCTCGCGGCGATAGTCGCCGCCAATGGCAATCTGCACCGTGCCGCCGGGAAGCTCGAACAGCTTGCCCGACACCGACGCATCAAACTGCTTGACCTCATATTTACCGCCATAGAGCCTGACGCCCTTGGCCGAGACAGCATCCAGCCCCGCCAGCGCTTCTGGCGATTGCGTGATCGAGAAAGGATTGAGGATCCCGCTGTTGAGGAGCCCGACAATACCCGGGGCACTCGCGCCCGGTGCAGTTGGTGCGCGGGGGTCGAGCCGCCCGGAGGCGGCGCCAGGCACTCCCGAAGCCGCCGCGTTGGCAGCGTTCGGAAAGACGCCCCGGTAGTGATATCCCGTGCCGAGCACCGAATTGGCTTGGCTGCGCGCATAGGATCCACCCGCGCGATAGTCCCAGCCCTCGAACAATGGTCCGTCAATGCCAACGCCGGCTCGGAACGTCCTGGTATTCGTTTCATACTCGCGCTTGCCGCCGGGAATGTTGCGCCAACGATAGGCGATCGGCTTGCCGAAGTTTGCCGCTACGCTTGGGAAAACGGCGCGAATGCGATTGTATATGTCGTCGTAAGTGGCAGCAGTGATACTGTTGCGCGGGTAATAGAGCGGCAAGCTTCCATTGTTGCCGGAATATTGATTGTTTGAAAAACGTTTGGACGAGTCCGCGTCGGAGCCGGTGACTTCGGCGAATAGCTGATGTTCGCCAAGCGCCATGGTGCCGCGACCATAAAAGGTGAAGGTTTTCAGGGGCTGCTGAATCGTTGCTGCGCGTCCCGTGTCCCAGGCGCAGGCAAAACGCGCCGATGGATTGGCCCATAATTCAGAATCATAGGCCATGCCGCCATCAACCGATTCACAGCCTGCCCCGCCGGGCAGATCGAGAATATTAATGCCGCCGTTAGCCTGGGTCGTTGCTCCCGCTTCCAGCAATGGGATGCCGCTAAGCAGCGATCCGGTCGGCGCGAAAATGGCATTGGGTCCGATCGGAAATGCAGTCGCAATCGGCGTACCGCGCGTATCGATCGACAAGCCGCGATTGGGTTGATTGCCATTGACGAAATCGCGGTCGGATCCGTTCAAGATTCCGTTCCAGCTATGGCTGGCTGCAAACATTACATTGAAATTTTGCGTGGCAAGGTCGCCATAGCCGACTGTCGCCGAGAGGCGATTGATCGCAGCGCCGCCATGCTGTGTGATATCGGTGAAGCCGCTTAGGTGGATGCCCTTGAAATTGGTTTTGGTAATGAAGTTGATCACGCCGCCAATCGCATCGGTGCCATAGATTGCCGATGCACCGTCCTTGAGCACTTCGACACGGTCGATCGCAGCGAACGGAATTTGGTTCACATCTACCGCAGAGCCTTGCAGTCCGTGCGCCGCGACGCGCCGACCGTTCAGCAGGACGAGGGTCGAGGCCGACCCCTGCCCGCGCAAATTGGCTGCGGACAGGCCGTTGGTGCCACGCTGCGCACCGGTCACAATGTCCGAATTTGACGCGAGATTGTCGGCGCCATTACCGTTGGTGCTCAAATAGGAAATGAGTTGCTCCGGGCTGTTGATGCCCTCGCGCTTGAAATCCTGCGTCGTGACGATCTGAAGCGGGAGCGAACTGTCGTTCGGATCGCGCTTGATCCGCGAGCCGGTGACGATGATGTCGGCCGGTTCCTTGGCTATCGCGCTTGCGGGCGTCTCCGCGCCAGGCGGCGTAATCGCCGATTGCGTCGCCTGTTTTTCCTGAGCGGTTTGCGCCGTCGCAGTGCCAGCCATTGTGATGCTAAGCGCGGCGACCGCGGTCCCCGAAGCAAAAACCGATTTTAACGATTTAAAAACAAGCATGAAGCCCTCCCCCGAGTTCTCTTTTTCTTTGCGATTTGATGACAAGGTAGAGACGAGAAATCGCTGGCTACGTCATAATTTCTGCGTCATTATCCATAACCGCAGGATATGATCGCATCGGCCAACCTCGAGCGGCCCTCCCCTCCTGCCAAAAAGTTCAGTTCGCTTCGGCAATCATGACCAGCGCGTCGTCGATCGCCTTGGTTGCACGTACGTCCTCCGGCACGTCATTGGCGAAGGCGGAAAAGAACAAAGATCGCCCGCTCCTCGCGATCATGGTGCCGGAAAGCGCGTTGGTGGCGTTGAGCGTGCCGCTTTTGGCGAAGACGCGTCCCTCGAGCGAGGTTCCCAGAAACCGCCTTGCGAGCGTGCCATCGACGCCGCCGATCGGGAGAGTGTTCTTCCATGCTGCCCCCCATGGCTGGGCGGCGATCCAGCGGAGGAAGGTCACGGTCCCGCGCGGAGAGAGGCGATTATAGGTCGACATGCCCGAGCCGTCGGCAAAGTCGAATGCCGCGCGCGGGACCCCGGCGCGCGCCAGCATCGCTTGGATCATGGCGACCCCGTCGGCAATCGTCCCGCTGCCGCTCTGACGCCCGACGCGGCGAAGCATTAGCTCGGCGTGCAGATTCTGGCTGTCCTTGTTGATGATCGACAAGTCGCCAAGCAACGGCGACGGAGCAAGCCGAGCAATCACCGGCGGCTCCGGCGGGGTTGCCTTGGGCATGCCGATACGCGTCAGTGGGTCGTCGCTCGGCGCGAGGAAACGGTAACGCGTTGCCACGGCGCCGGTTACGCGCACCCCACGCGTTTCGAGCAAGGCCTTCAGTCGCCATGCGGCATAATGGGCCGGATCATCGATCGAGGCGACCAACTGTTCAGGCTTGGCGCCAACCGGAATATTGCCCGTGACCCGAATGACGCGGCCCCCCGGGGCGCGCGCGAAGTCGAGCTTGGTCTCCCCTGCCGCCGTTGTAACCGCGCGATTATCCACTTCATAATAAGACTGCGCTTCAATCACCGGCGGCGCTCCCGCAACGCCCGGACTCACCCGCAGCGTCAACTCATTGTCGTCAAGAGTGAGCGCCGAAGCCGCAGTGCCATAGCGCGAGTGGAGATTGTTCCAGCTCATCCCCGGACTCCATCGCTCGTCCGGATAGAAGCTCGCGTCGCCGACGATGTCATGGACCGCGCGCACCTTCGCCGCCATGACGGCGTCGGCCAGTACCGCAAGGCAGTCGATTATACAGTCCGGGGCGCTAGACATGCGCGAGTCCCCATACCCCTTGAGGATTACATCGGGCGACTTCCTGCCCCGCGCTTCAAGGCGAACGGTCGCGCCCCCGGCCACGTCCGGACGATCAAGCCCGGGCAGGGTGGCGAACGCAGCTGCCGTCGTGAATATCTTGGTATTCGAAGCGGGAATGAAGCGGGCGTCGGGTGCGATCGCGACCAGCTCGCGGCCGTCTTCTGTTACCACCACGAGGCCGAAGCGGACACCGGCGCCGGCCTCGGATAGTCGGGCTTCGACGCGCTGTTGCAGTGATTGTTGCGGGGCCGCCGCCAGCGTTCTGGCCGCAGCTGGCGATGCGGCGGCAAGCGTCAACATCAACGCCAGGGATGTGATTGCTGAGCGCCCAATCATGCCGGTTTCTCGGATCCAATATTCACGGCCGGTGCAGTATCCGCTGGAGCGCGGTAGATCGCTTCGTCGAGCTCCCCTTCCCACCGTGCGACAGTGGTGGCGACGGTCAGGTTTGCGCTGGCGCTCGGCACCGTGCGCATCATGTCGAGCAAGCGATCAAACGGCAACACAAAGCCGACCACCAGCGCGGTCTGCTCCGGCGCAATCCCGACCGCGGAGAGGACCGCGGCAAGCATGAACAGGGACGCCGAAGGGACCGGCGCGGTCCCGAACGCGGCAAGCGCGCCAGTGAGCAAAACCATGGCATAAACCGCCGGGGTCAGGGGCGTGCCGAACGCCTGCAAAGCGAACATGCTGAGCAGCCCGACGTACATTGCGGTGCCGTCCTTGCCGATGCTTGCACCAAGCGGGAGGACGGTCGAGTATATAGGACGCGCAATGCCAAGGTTCTTTTCCGCAACGCGCATGGCTACCGGCAAGGTCGCCGAGCTCGATGCGGTCGAAAATGCAACAGCCAGGGCGTCGATGATCCCGCGGAAGAAGGGCAGGATCGGGAGCCTGGCGCCAAGCCTCAGCAAGGCGGTATGGACGAACAGGATCTGGATCAGCGAGCCGAGCGCCACTGCCAGTGCGAGCCAGCCTACATTGACGAAAACCGCAGCGCCATTGGTCGCGACGGCATTGGCGATAAGCGCGAACACGCCAAACGGCGTCGCCTCCATAACGATGGCGACGACCTTGAGCATAACCGCCGAGGCTGACTGGAGCAGACTTGCAAACGGCCTGCCTGCATCGCCGGCAACAACGGTGCCGACGCCGAACATGATGGCGACGAAGATCAGGGCAAGCATGTCGCCCTTGGCGAGCGCTTCGACGATGTTGAGCGGAATGATCCCCACGAGTTGATCATAAGGCGTAACCGGATCGCCAAGCGGATGCGGCGCCGCAGTGCCGAGCCTGGCGCCGACCCCGGGACGGACGAGCGTCGCCACCGCCATGCCGACCGAAACGGCAATTGCCGTAGTGAGAGCGAACAGGCCAATCGTCCGTCCGCCCAGGCTGCCCAGCCGCTTGGGGTCGGCCAGCGAAGTGATCCCCGCCGCAATGGTGATGAGGACAATCGGCGCGACCAGCATTCGAATTGCGCGCACGAACAAATCACCAATGAAGGCGACTGCCGGCGTTGCCGAGGGCCAGACCAAGGCAAACAGGAGGCCAAGCACAAGTGCCCCAAGCACGCGTTTCCAAAGCGGGATCGCGAACCAAGCTCGAAGGATCGTCATACTGCTTGCCCCCAGAAACCCGGATCGGGCGGAACCAGCATGCCATGCTCATCCGTGACCCCGCCAGTCCAATCGTCGACTAGCCACAGCGGACCGTCAAGGTCGACGAAGTCAGACTGTGCGGCGATGTGAAAGGCCGGCGCGATCGACAGTGAAGAGGACACCATGCAGCCGGTCATCAGCCCAAGCCCCGCGGCGCGAGCCTCGCGCGCGGCATGGAGCGCCCCGGTGAGGCCACCGGTCTTGTCGAGCTTGATGTTCACCACCCCATAGCGCCGCGCAACGACAGCAAGGTCGGCGGCCACGTGAAAGGATTCGTCCGCGCAAATCGGCACGCGGGTTGAATAATCTTCCAGCCATTCGTCGGCGCCGGCGGGCACGGGCTGTTCGAGCAATGCAACTCGCGCCTCGACCAGCACTGGCTCGATCGCTCTGAGCAACGCCTCGTTCCAGCTTTCGTTGGGATCGACGATCAGGGCAGCGCGGGGCGCGGCGGCGCGGACGGCACGAATTTGCCCAATGGGGTCGATCGCATCGACCTTGATCTTGATCAGCGGAGCCCCGCATACGCGTTCCGCGGTCTCGCCCATTGCGGCGGGTGCATCGAGCGAGATCGTAAGTGCACTTGCGATGCGGCCAGGCATCTCCGCTCCAAGCATCGCTGCGACGTCGACGCCGGCGAGGCGTGCTTCAAGATCCCACATCGCGCAGTCGATCGCATTGCGCGCGGCGCCGGGCGGAAGCAGGTTCTGGAGCGCCTCGCGGCTCAAGCCGCCTTCGATCGCAGGTCTGACGGACTCGATGGCAGCAAGCGCAGTGCCAATGCTCTCGCCGTAACGGGGATAAGGCACCCCTTCGCCGCGCCCGACGACATCGCCTTGCTGCAAGGTCACGCGGATGACGTCGGCACTAGTCTTGATACCGCGCGAAATCCGGAACGGGCGGCTTAGCGCGTAGCAGTCGTGACGGGCTTGGAGGCAGCGTTGCATGTCAGCTCCTCGATGATCGCGTCGACGCCGTGTTTGACGGGGTCGGTGCAGGGCAGGCCGATGAGATCTTCGGTGCGACTGCACAAGCTTTGCGTTTCGTCCGGCCCAAGGGCAGCGGTGTTGAGACAAATGCCGACAGCGCGAACTGCCGGACTCGTCAGCCGCGCCACCGCCAGATTCATTTCGAGGGTTTCGGCGAGGCCGGGAAGCACTCGGCCCGGCAAGCCGCGCATATGCTCCCTGCTCGGATCATGGCATAACACGATTGCCTCGGGCTGGGCGCCGTGGAGGAGCCCGGTCGATACACCAGCGAACGAGGGGTGCGAGAGCGACCCCTGCCCCTCGATCACGTCCCACCCGCCGTCGTGCCGCTCGGGCGCGAGCTGTTCGATCGCCCCCGAGATAAAGTCGGCGATAATCGCATCGAGTGGCACGCCCGAGCCTGCGATCATGATCCCGGTCTGGCCGGTCGCACGGAAATCCGCTTTGAGCCCGCGATCCCGAAGCGCGCCGACCAGCGCAAGCGAACTATACATCTTGCCCACCGAACAGTCGGTGCCGACGGTCAACAGACGATGTCCCGCGCGGGGCTCGCCAGTCCCGACGTGAAGGCCGGCGGGCGGATCGCGAACGTCGAACAGGCCAAGGCCGCGCTCGGCCGCAATCGCTACAAGCCGGGGCTCGTCACGCAATCGCTGATGGAGGCCGGCAGCGACATTCATTCCTGCGACAAGCGCGGCAGCCGCGTCATCGACTACGTCCGGGCCGAACGTCCCGCCGCTATTGGCAATGCCAAGCACCAATGTTTTCGCACCTGCAGCCGCTGCATCTGTGATCGTCAGGCGCCGCAGACCCAGAGTGAGCGGGCACCCGTCGTGACGAAATTCGCCAACGCAATCTTCCCGCCGGAAAGTTGCGAGGCCACGCGAGGTCTTGATGTCCACGGCATTGTCGCTGTGGCCGATATACAGGAGGAAGGGGCCAGGGATCATGGCATCACGCTATCGCCACTTGCGCCGCTTCGCGCATAGCGATTCTACCGCGCGCCATAGCTGCGCGTTATGGCGTGTTGATGACCTGGCCGAGCGTCTTGAGGAAATTCGTCGCCAGCGCGCTAGGGGGTCGGTTCAGCAGGAACATCGCATGTACGTCGAACAGGATCGGCGGATCTAGCGGCCGCGCCGAAAGGCCGCTTCCGATCGACGCCTGCGCGGTGAAACTGTCGACAACGGTCATGCCGACGCCCTCGCGAACCAGTGCGGCTGCAATGTAGAAGGTGCGCGCGGAAACGACCTCGTCAAGTTCGAGGTCGATGCGTGCCAATTCCTGCGTGAATAAGTGACCGATCGGGCCGCTCGTGCCCACGCTGATGAAGCGTTGGCCGCGCAGGCTTTCCAGTTCGACGCGTGGTGGAGCGTCGGGCAAATCCTGCTCGCGGTAGAGCAGGACAAGTTCTCCCTTGCCGAGCAAGCGATGGCCGACCGGCGCGCCAAGCGGAACTTCATAGGCGATGGCCACGTCCGCCTCCCGTTCGTAGAGCTTGCGGACAAGATCGTCATGGTGGACCGTCTGAAGGTCGAATTTGACGTGGGCATTGGCCCTCAAGAAGCGCGACACCGCCACCGGTAGCGCGCTCAAGGCAAGCGAAGGGAGCGCTGACAGCCGCAAGATCGAGCCCGCCCCCCGCTTCAGATTACGTCCGGCCTCCCGAAGCGCAAACACGCGGTCCTGGATTTCGCTGACTTCGCTGAACAACGAATGGGCGTCTTCGGTGGGAATAAGCCTGCCCTTGGTCCGCTGGAACAGTGGGAAGCCAAGCAGAGATTCGGCGTGACGAAGCGTCTTCGACACGGACGGCTGCGATATGTTTAGCACGCGCGCGGCGGCGCTGACCGAACCGTTGACATAGACCGCGTGGAAGATTTCGATGTGGCGAAGTTTCATGGGCGACGAACCATATGGCGCAGCGCGCCTCCCGACAACGGCAACCTCAGCCGGCGGTGCTTCGCAGCCAATCCGGGAGGGTGTCGCCGCTAATCAGTGCCTGGATATCCTGCCGCTCGCGCACGACCGCCCAGTCGCTACCGTTGACCAGCACTTCAGCCGCAAGCGGCCGCGAATTATAGGTGCTTGCCATCGTCGCGGCATAAGCACCAGCAGTGCGGATGATCATCAGGTCCCCGGCCTTGACCGCATCGATGGTACGCGCGCAGGCAAAGATATCGCCGGTCTCGCACACCGGGCCGACGATGTCGGCGACCATCGATGTTCCATTGGGAGCGACCGCGTCGATCTGATGCCAGGCATCGTATAAGGTGGGCCGCATCAAATCGTTCATCCCGGCGTCGAGGATGACGAATGGGTGCGTCGTGCCTTCCTTGATGCGGATTACCTCGGTCAGCAGCACACCGGCATTGCCGACAATCAGGCGTCCAGGCTCGAAGATCAGGCGAACGCCCCAACCTTGCGTGACCTCGCGGACAAGCACGCCATATTCGTCCGGCCTGGGAGGCGCGGGCAAAGCGGGATCGTAGGGAATGCCGAGGCCCCCGCCCAAGTCGGCGGTCAAAATTTCATGGCCGTCGGAACGCAATTCGCCAATCAGATGGCCAAGCCGTTCGAAGGTTTTCCGAAATGGGTCGAGGCTGGTGAGCTGGCTGCCGATATGGACTGCCACGCCCTGCAGGCTGAGGCCCGGCATCCGGCTCGCCTGCGCGCAAGCCGACCTCGCGCTCGCCATCGGGATTCCGAATTTGGTTTGCGCCGAACCCGTCGATATCTTGGCGTGCGAGCCGGCGGCGACGTCGGGGTTGATGCGCAAGGCGACTGGCGCAGTCACGCCCATGCTTGTTGCCACTTCGGACAGCATCTCGGCTTCAGGGAGCGATTCCAGATTGAACTGGTAAATGCCGCCCTCCAGCGCGAGCGCCATCTCAGCTGCAGTCTTGCCAACCCCGGAAAAGACGATCTTGTCGCCGGGCATGCCGGCCGCGCGGGCGCGCCGATACTCCCCGCCCGAGACAACGTCGGCGCCGAGCCCCTCGGCCGCCAAGGTCGCCAGCACCGCTGCATTGGGATTGGCCTTGACCGCGAAGGCGATCAGCGGGTCGTCGAGCCACGCGAGTGCGGCCTTGAAAAGGCAGGTTTGCCGCTTCATCGCCGCAGTCGAATAGACGAAGACAGGGGTTCCAACCGCGCTCGCGATATGCGGCAGCGGGACCGTCTCGCCGTGGACAATGCCGGCACAAACTTCGAAATCGTTCATCGTGGGACGGTAGGCAAGCGGCCTCCTCCGCTCAAGGCCGCGATCAGAGCATTTCTTTGTGCGTCCATGCCTCGAGCCTATCGCCCGGTTGCCGATTGCCGCGATCTCGGCGAAGCTCGGGCGAACTTAAAGCTGGAGGACCCATGAAGCGCTTATTCTCCCTTGTCCTGCTTGGTCTCTCCTCCTGCGCCACGGTGACGCCCGCGCCCGCGCCCGACCGGCTCCCGGGGGTCAGCTATGCCTGGGTGACCTTTGATGCGGCCGGCATCCGCGAAAGTGGCGCCGTCGGCACTGCCAATCGCGCAAGCGGTCGCGCGCTGACGATCGACGATCCGGTGCGGATCGCCTCGGTATCGAAGATGGCGGTCGCGCTTGGTGTCATGCGGCTTGCGGAGCAGGGCCGCCTCGACCTCGACGAAGACGTCTCCGCCAAGCTCGGCTGGTCGCTCCGCAATCCTGCATTCCCCGAGACGCCGATTACTCTGCGGCTGTTATTGTCCCACCGTTCGAGCCTTCGGGATGACATCGAATATGTGGTACCTTTGGGGAAATCGCTGAGCGCCGAGCTCGCCAATCCCAAGGCCTATGATGCCGAGCACAGGCCGGGGAGTTATTTCCGCTACGCAAACCTCAATTTTCCGATCGTCGCCTCGGTGATGGAAAAGGCCACCGGCGAGCGGTTCGACCGGCTGATCCACCGGCTGGTGCTAGCGCCCCTATCGCTCGATGCCTGCTTTAACTGGACGATGTGCAGCGATGCTGCGCTCGCGCGGGCAGTGACCCTGTACGACGATGACGGCTCGGTGCTTCGTGACGACCTCGGCGGCAAGCAACCCGAATGCCCGGTTGTTCCTGCGGCTGATGGAAGCTGCGATCTTGCCCGCTACAAGCTCGGCGAGAACGGCGCCATTTTCTCGCCCCAGGGCGGGCTTCGCATTTCGGCGCGTGACCTCGCGGTCGTGGGGCAATTATTGCTTAATGAGGGACGCCACCGGGGCCAGCCATTTCTGACTGCGTCAAGCATGGCGGCGATCACCCAGTCTCAGTGGCGCTTCGACGGATCCAATGGCGAAACCGAAAAAGGGTTTTACTGTGCATATGGCTTGGCGACCCAAACAATTCCGATAGCGGCGAAAGGCTGCCGCGACGATCTGTTCAGCAAGGGCCGGGTCATGATCGGCCACGCCGGCGAAGCCTATCGCGTGCGCTCGGGTCTGTGGGTGGACCAGAAGCGCGGCGTCGGCATTGCTTTTTTCGCCGCGAACAGCGGCACCGAGCCGCCAGAAGGACGATCGGCTTATCGCGCCATCGAGGAATATCTGGCAGCCAAGCTTCGCTAAACTAGGACCCGAGCAGCTTCATGAGCTTGGGCCAAAAGTCGAGCGACTCAAAGAACTCCGCTACGCTGTGACGTTCGTTCAGCCCATGGATATTGCTATTGTCGCCGGGCCGGGAGAATCCGCCGCTCACGCCGTAGGTTGGGATTCCAACGGCCCGGAAGTGCTTCCCGTCGGTTGCGCCCGGCGTCATGTAAGGAAAGACGGGAAGCGCGGGGTACCGATCGGCGACGGCGGCGGAAAGGGCTGCGAACAGCGGTTCGTTCACGGGCGACGGGTCACTCTGGGTGGGATTGCCGACAAGCTTCCATTCGGCGACGGGGTTAGCGGCGACAGTTGCCAGCTGCTGCTGCACCGCGGCCACTGGCACGCCCGGAAATATGCGGCAGTTGATCGTGACCGTCGCGCTCTGCGGCAGCGCATTTTCGGCGTGACCGCCAACGATCTGGGTGGGCACGCAGGTCGTGCGCAGGGTGAGCGATAGACCGGGCGCGCGCGTCAGAAGAGCCCGGCTCTCCGCGTCGCCGGGATTGGCAAGGAAGGCGAGGATCGCGACCTTGAGCTCAGGACTGACATTGGGCTTCTGAGTTGCCGCCGTCAGCGTCGCTCGCGTGAATTCATTGCCCATGATGGGAAAGCTGTGGCCGCGCAGGTTCCTGAGCAGCTCGGCAAGCTCGAAGATGGCGTTGTCGGCTCGCGGCCGCGCGCTATGCCCGCCCGGATTGCGGATCGTTACTTCGAAAGTCGCAAATGTTTTTTCCGCCACCTGGACGGCGAATTCCACGCCCTTGCCCTGCGCGTCCGCCCGGCCGCCCCCCGAATCCGAGTTCAGCGCCAATTCGGGGCGAACGGCGGCGAGTTTCCTGGCCAATGCCTGGCTGGTGACCATGTCGGTCTCCTCATCGCCAGTGAAAGCGATGATCAGGTCGCGAGACGGCCGAAATCCCTGGCGCTTGAGTTGGAGGAAAGCCGCAGTCAATTGGGCCACGCCGGCCTTATTGTCGCCGGCCCCGCGCCCGTAGAAATAGCCCTGCTCCTCGTGAAGCTTGAACGGATCGCGTTGCCAGTCGGCGGCCTTGGCTTCGACGACGTCCATGTGGGCAAGGAAAAGCAACGGGCGCTTAGCGCCAGTGCCGCGATACGTCACGGTCAGGCCCGCGGTCTCGCCGATCGTGACGATTTCCAAATCACGCGCCGAAAATCCTGCCTTCCTGAACTTGGCAGCAAGCAAGCGCGCCATTCTCGGCACCTCCCCGCGCCCCTTAACCGTCGGAATGCCAACAATTTCCCGGTAGATCTCGAGCGCTTCGCGCCCCTCGGGCGAGTTTCGATCCACAGCCGCGCATGGCGCGGACAGAGACAAGGCGCACCACGCCAAAACATGCTTCTTCAATTCCACCTCACGCTGTCGACCTCCCCCGAGCGGCCTCAAATATCACGGGAGGTCAATCCTTTTTTGCGGCCCTGGGAACTTGCCAGCGCCAAAATGGCGCCGCCAATCACCGCTGCAAGCTTTTGGTTCAGCCTTGGTCGGAGCCCTTTTTGCCGAGCTCCTTCAGTCATACGTCTCTCCTAACCCCGGCTTGCCGCCGCGGTTCAACCCTTCTTGCCGCTATTGCCGGTCTTGCCGCCGCCGCGGCCGGTGCCCGTGCTGCCCGAGGCGCCATCGCCGCCTTTCTTGGTCACTGCGCCGGGATTTCCGCCGCCGCCTTTCTGAGCCAATTCGAACTCCGATTCTCTTTGGATGTTGCGTCACTTCGCGTGACAGGGACTGCCCAATGGAGCGTAAAAGTCCCATCAGGAGCGCCGTTCCGGCGTTTAGCCAGGGAATTGAGGGAACAAATCCTCTACGCCGCCGCGCAGCCGGGCTGGCCTGAAAAAATATCCGAAACGGTTCTGAACCGTCAGCGCTTCGCTGCGTTTCCGCATAAATCATTTAATCCAAAGAGAATCAAGCTCATGCCCACTTTGGCAATCGCTATCCTCCTATCACAACTCCCACCATCGCCGGACGTGTCTCGGCTACCGTTGTTCGTGGCGACAAGTGCTGAACGAGATTCGGGTTTCAGCAACCTCGCGGAATGCGAGAAGGTGTTGTTTGGCCCCGACGGAGTGCCCGGCACCCGGTTCAATCGCGCCGCTGGAAACACGTCGCGCTGCGAACTGGTTTCCGGCGAAGCAGTTGTCGTCGTCTACCCGAAAGGGCTTGGCAAGGCTCCTCCTCGCCAAGAGCAGTGAAGCCCGAAGGTGACGTCCGTTCGGGCTAAAGCAGCTTCATTCCACCGGCACGGTGGTCACCAGCTTTACCAGGTCGCCGGGCTTTAGCCTGTCCGCGGGCGACAGGCCGTTGAGCATTCGGAAATGGGCCAGCGGGGTGTCGCTGGCCATGCGAGCCGCGAGGCGGGCGACGGTATCGCCAGGCGCGGTCCTGACGGTTCGGATTCGCCGTGCGCGCAGGCTGGCCACTTCTTCCGGGCCGAGAAGCCTGAAAGACCCGAACAGTTCGCCGATGCTGCTCGCGGGAGTTGGCCCGGGCTTCGATATGATGATGAAGTAGTAGGCGCTCGAACCCGGGCCCTGATACGCCATTACGGACACGCTGACCGGCCCTTCCCGCGTCCCGACCACGGCGGGCAATAGCAGCGAAGGAATGCCGTTGACGATTGCGGCCGTATAAGGTGCCACTTCCACGCTCGCGCCTCGCAGAAGTTCGGCCATCACATTCTCGGCATAGGCATGAAGGCCGCCCACGGGCATTGAGCCGCCTGAAAACTCACCCTGGAGACCATCGGGACCTTCGATCATGATTGCCTGCGGGCTGTTGGTAAGGGTGAAACCCAACGGCGCTTCGAAGCCGATCCTCATCACTGGATGCGCGAAGCTGCGGCCGGTAACGAAGCCTTGTAAGGGATCATCGCCGTAAAGCAGGCCGTCGACCGTGCGCAAATAAGCGACCTCATTCTCGGGGAGTTGGTTCGGGCGCATCCCCGTCGATTGCGCGGCCGCCTTCATGCGAGCGATGCGATTCTCGGTGAGCGGGTGGGTCAGCGCCCATTCCGGAATTCGGCTCGCCTCGTCCCTGCCCCTCGTGCTGGTGAGATATAGCTGGTGGCGCGCAAGTGCCGACAGCATTCCGGCGGCGGCATAGGGATCATAGCCAAGCTTGCGAAGGTAAGCGAGACCGCGGTCGTCGGCTTCATGCTCGTGTTTGCGCGAATAGCGCAGGGTGAAATAACCCGCGGCCGCCCCGGCCATCCTGCTCAGCCGTTCCGACCCGGTCAGAACGCTGATCGCTGCCACTCCAAGGCCCCGTATGAGCGACCGCCTTTGCTGGCGCTCATTATGATTGCTGGTGATGTGCCCGACTTCGTGCGCCAGGACGGAGATCAGTTCGGCTTCGCTGTTGATGATGCTCATCAGCCCGCGAGTGACGTAAATGTAGCAACCTGGCACTGCAAATGCGTTGACGACGTCCGTGTTGACCAATGTGAACGTGCACTGCCTGTCAAGATCGGCGGCAGCGGCGACCTGCTCGCCCAGGCGTTTCATATAAGCGGCCTCGTCGCCCTCATAAGCACCACCGAATTGCGCCAGCAACTGCGGATGCTGGTCGGCTCCCAATTGCTGTTCGCCGCGCGTAACCGCAGGGCCGCTTGAGCCGCACCCGCCGATGATCAGAGCGGCACAAATCGTAAGGATGAAGGAGGGTTTCATGACCAGTGCATACGCGGCACCGCCATCATGGTTGCACTGCGTCGCTTTTATCCCTCCCACCCGGAGCCGGCTTTTCTGCCGACAGAACGCTCGGCTTCACCCCCACGCAAAAAGGCCGCCCCCAAGGGGGCGGCCTTCCATTGCCAGCCATAAATGGCTTGGGATTAAGCGCGAACTTTCTTCGCGAGGACGGCCACGCTCATCCGGTTAACCACTTGGGGCTTGAGACAATGAGACATTCGACCACCTCCTTTCAGCTGTTGAACAGTTTGCGCAGGATGGGAACTCTCGCGGAAACTTCAAGCATGCCAGTGAGTTAAATCGGAA
Organism: Pseudomonadota bacterium; assembly: GCA_030855555.1. Lineage (GTDB taxonomy): Bacteria > Pseudomonadota > Alphaproteobacteria > Sphingomonadales > Sphingomonadaceae > Sphingomicrobium. The sequence continues at coordinate 13,582 of JALYRC010000047.1, read as the reverse complement.
TATGCATATTCAATTCGACAATAGCTACACCCAGCTTCCCGATCGGATGTTCGCCCGAAGCGTGCCTGCCCGCTCGCCCGATCCGGCGCTGATCCAGGTCAATCGGGACCTCGCCAGTGAGCTTGGGCTCGATCCCGACTGGTTGACTGGGCCTGAGGGGCTCGAAGTTCTGTCGGGTAGGAGGATCGCCGAAGGCTCGGACCCCATTGCCCAGGCTTATGCCGGGCATCAGTTCGGTCACTTCGTTCCGCAACTTGGGGACGGTCGGGCAATATTGTTGGGTGAAGTGATCGACCGCGCAGGGCAGCGGCGCGACATTCAACTTAAAGGTGCAGGCCGAACCCGTTTTTCACGCGGCGGCGATGGCCGTGCGGCCTTGGGTCCCGTGCTTCGCGAATATGTCCTGAGCGAAGCCATGGCCGCACTTGGCATTCGAACGACGCGCGCACTGGCGGCACTTACGACCGGCGAAGAAGTCTACCGCGAAGCAGTTCTGCCCGGCGCGCTGCTGGTTCGCGTCGCTTCAAGCCATATCCGTGTCGGCACGTTTCAATATTTCGCCGCTCAAGGCGATGTCGAGGGGCTGCGGCACCTTGCGGACCACGCCCTAGCCCGTCACTACCCGGAGGCGGCCCGCGCCGACGAGCCGATCCTTGGCCTCCTCGCCGCCGTCATTGGAGCGCAGGCCGATCTTGTCGCAAGCTGGCTTCACGTCGGCTTCATTCACGGCGTCATGAACACCGACAATTCTTCTGTTTCCGGCGAGACGATCGACTACGGCCCATGCGCCTTCCTCGACGAATATGATCCGGCCAAAGTGTTCAGTTCGATCGACCGGGCCGGACGCTACGCCTACGGCAATCAGCCCCGCATTGCGCAATGGAATCTCTCCCGTTTAGCGGAGGCCTTGCTGCCCCTGATCGCGGAGGATCAGGAAACAGCGATCGAGAAGGCGCAAGACGTGCTGGCAGGATTTGAGCCCCGCTTCACCGAGGCCTATCACGCCGGGCTGAGACGAAAGCTTGGCTTGTTCGCAGCCGAGGACGGCGACATCGAGCTTTCTTCAACAATCCTTGGGGCCATGCATGAGCACCAGGTGGACTTCACCTTATTCTTCCGCTCACTGGGCCGCGCCGCCGAGGGACAGGACGAATCTGCGCGAAGCCTGTTTGCCGATCCTTCGGTCTTTGACCAATGGGCCGCGACCTGGCGCCTCAGATTGTCGCGGGAGGTCATGGCCCCCGCGGAACGCCGCGCGGCCATGGACAAGGTCAACCCTGCTTTCATCCCGCGCAATCACCAGGTTGAAGCAATGATCAAGGCCGCCGTGAAAGATGGCAGTTTCGCGCCCTTCGAACAGCTTCTTGCGGTGACTAGCCGGCCCTACGACGACCAGCCGGGCTCTGATGCCTTAGCCCAGCCGCCTCTGGCCCATGAGCGGGTTACAGCCACGTTTTGCGGAACCTGATGCCGACCGCGATGACGTTCTCAGCAGCCTCGACCTTATCAAGAAGCGCGCCTTGTCCAAGATCGTGAACGGTTCCAGCCTTCAGCCTCTGTCCGGTGGCTCTCCAAAGCAGATTGTGCTCCTCCTCCACGGCTACGGGTCGAATGGCGCGGATCTCATTTCGCTTGCGCCGCATTGGCAGGGGGCATTGCCCGACGCACTCTTCATTGCACCCAACGCCCCTCAACGCCTGTATTCGGGCTACCAGTGGTGGCCCCTTCTGGCATTCACCCCGCAGGCACTCGCGTCTGGCGCAACCACCGCCGCCCCGGCTCTCGACGCCTTCATCGACCGGAAGCTTGATCAATACGGGTTAGGCGACGCTGACCTCGCCCTTGTCGGCTTCAGCCAGGGCACGATGATGGCGCTCCATGTCGGGCTTCGGCGCCCGACGCAGGTCGCAGGCATATTGGGCTATTCCGGCATGCTCACCGGTGCTGCCGATCTTGCGCACCACAAGATCACCAAGCCACCGGTCCTGCTTGTCCACGGGTCGGCTGACCCGGTCGTCCCGGTGTCGGCGCTACACGCCGCGGAGCACGCCCTTCGGCGGCTGGGGATCGATGTCACGACGCATGTCTCGGCCGGACTTGGGCACACGGTCGATCCCGTCGGCATGCGCCGTGGTGAGGAATTCATCCAGCGGATACTCAAAAGGTAGATTACGAAATCAGCTTGAAGGTTCGCGCGAGACAGCCGGCACCTTCGACCCCGCATAGAGACGAGCCAAAATCGTCAGCCCGAGCTGCCGCAACAGGCCGGCCAATGCTTTATCGGGGTCCAAATTCTCGCCATTCCCGGTGGCCGAGGTCTTCAGCAGCCGCGCAAGTATATTCTTCTGTTCCGCCACGGCTTCCCCCACGATGGCTTGCCAGAATATCGGATGCTCCCCCTCCGACCATTCGCCCCGGCCGCGACCGAAATGGGCGACGGCGAGGTAGCGCAGCAGCGCGGTGACGGTCAGGCGCTCGAGCAACTCGCTCGACCAGCGAACGCTCGAACTATCTTCGCCCCGCGCCAGGTTGAAACCCTTGGCAATTCCGGTCCCGCTCAAGGCTCCGAGGATCGCGCCAACAATCATGCCGCCGCCCAAGGTCAGCCCGCCGGCTGCAAGGTCCGCGGCAAGCCCGCCAATCGCGCCGGAGAATATCCCGCCAAGCGCCGCAGTCGCGCCTTCCGGGGTTTTCGCCTGATGCGCATAATCGTCACTCACTCGCTCGAGCACCTTGCGCGCTGCCTTGCCCGACAGGCCATGCAAATGGATCAATTCGTCGGTCGATCTGGCGGTTGATTCCGCCAACCGGGTGGCAAGCAGCCCCATCGCTTTTTGCGCTGCCTGATCGGCCTTCGATCGCCCGGCAATTGCTGCCGCGGCCTTGTCCTGCCAATTCGCGTCTTCGACCGTTTCGCGGTCGCGAGCCGCCCGTTGCAAATAAGCGGCAAGCACCATCATGGAAGAATCGAACCGGGCGAGGTTCAACTCCTCCCACCTCGCAGTAAGGCCCGCCATCGCCTGCGCCTTGCGATGCGTCAGCAAGGGCATCACGGTCTCAAGCAGCGCCATTTCCTGCACCCAGCAGCGGGCGAAGGCGTCAAGCGGCAGCGTCCCACGCACCTGTCCGGGCGCGCCGACCCCGCTCCACCGCGCAATTTCGTTCGACACGTCTTCGCGCGGCGGACCCATCTGGTTGAGCAACAGCACCACGGGCTTCCCGATCCAGGCGAGCACTTCCATCTCGAGCGCGACATAGGATGCCGACGCGGGTTCCTCCGCCGCATTGACCAGGTAAAGGATGACATCAGCCTGCTCGCGGGCGTTCTTGATCGCCTGCTGGCTCGACCACAATGGCCGTTCCCGCCAGCGATCCCACACCTGCGTCAGGAACCAGCCGATCGGGTTGCCGGACAGTCGCAGCCGCCCGAGCAGGCGAGCGGTGTCGCCGAAGCCGGGCGTGTCCCACAGCATCAGCGTGTCCTCGCCGCTCTGCACCAGCACGTGGCCCGATGACAGGTCGGTCACATGCGCGGCATCGCGCACTTCGCCAATGTCGCGGCCTAGCAGCGTGCGTGCAAGCGTCGTCTTGCCGGCATTGGTGTGCGAAATAAGGCTGAGGTTCACGGTCGTGCCGGAACCGGGCATGGGCTCGACATCGCTCATCCGTGCATCGCCGCGTCGGGCATCAGGGCGCTCTCGATGCGATGCGCAAGGCCTTCATTCGCTTCGCTTGATAGATCGAGACCGAACGGCATAATCCGTGCCCCGGCGAGCGCCTTGCGCCAGCCGTCGAGCCGGCTCGCAATTCTCTCATCGAGCCCCGACTGACCCGCAAAATGCGCCCTGAACGGCGTCTCGTCGATGACCGCGGCAAGGATGGTCCCGAGCCGATTGGCCTTCAAGCGATCAGCCAGCGCCTTGGCGAGCGCACCATGATTTTCCTCTTCGGGCGTTGCCGACAAAGTGAACAGCAGGATGTGATAATCCTCTTCCGGATCACCAACATGCTGGCCAAGCCAGATGTCCTCCTCGCCATAATCGATTGGCTCGTCGAACCGAACCTCGGCGCCGTCACCAAGTCCGTCGCGCAACGCCTTTGACAGGCGCCGCCTTGTCTCTTCGCCGGGCCGATATGCATAAGGCGTAATCCGCACCTTGCCCGGCGCACCATGGGCATCGCGAAGCAATCGGCGGATATAGAAATCCTCGCGGCCGGGCACCGGGAAACGGCGTGACAGGCGCAGCGCCCTCGCGCCCTGCCCCAGGCCAAGTAGCAACCTCGGCAGGATCACCAGTCCGAATACCGTCGCGGTATATAGATATATCCACGGCGCAGCATTGACTCCGCCTGTATCCGGACCCGTCCAGCGCATGGCTTCGATGCCCGCTGTCCCGGGGAGCCCTACGCCGGTGACGGCGCTCGCGGGGCCAAGCACGGCAGACAGCAGGGCCTGTACTGCTGCTGGACCAAGGAAGGTGCTTTCCCAACCGGCGCGATACTCGATCACCAATGCGCGAAGATAGATCCCACCAATCAGCCCGACCGCGAATAGCGCCGCGCTGAGGTGAAGAGTCCGTTCAATCCGCGCACCGGTCAGTGGAGCTGATGCCGAAGCCCAGCGGCTTTCAAAATTCGATCCAGCCCTTTGGATAGCAGTGCCATGTTCTGCACGACCGCGGCCGAACCCTCGAACGCGGAGCAATGCGCGATAAAGCGGATCGCGTCCGTCACCAGCGCTACGGCGGAACAGCGCAAGCAATAGCCAGATATAGATCAGCAAGTTCCACGCGATCGTGCCCAGCAACGGCACTGCCAACAAATCGAGGCGCTTCCCCGTGCCAAATTCATTGGCGACAAAGCCCGCAACCAGCGCCAATAGCGGCAACGCAATGCCAAGCCAGCGTGGCCAGTGACTGCGCCGAAGCAGTCCGGCAATTCCAGGGTGGCGTGTCGTCAGGCGAGTGGATGCAAATCCGGCGCGGGCCGCAATAAACGCATCGTCAGAGCGGCGCCCCTTTACGGCCGCAGTTGCTGCGCGCGCACGGGATTCCGACTGGGCGCGATCCTCCACCGTGAGCAAGGAGGCTTCACGATCTTCCAGTTCGACCGCCCGTACAAGTTCGACATATCGCGCTTCGTCTTCGGTCATCCGCACTCCGTCGTCCTTAGAATAGATAAGGGTGTGTAGCGTTCCGGCCAGCGCTGGGAATAGTGCTTCGCGGGGCGCCGCCAACACCGCTTCGTCGGGCTTGACGGCCTTCGCGTCCTTGCACGGGCAAGACGATAGCGTATTGAAGCAGCAAGTATTTTTCGTCGCTGCTGATCAAGCCGGGAGTCACTGTCGTGCCGCTGTCTCGTCGTTCGTTCCTGTTGGCCTCTGCCTCGCTTGGTGCATGCGCGCCGGTAGCTGTCAGGCAAGGCCTTGTCGCCGATTCCGAGGCCGCGAGAGCGCGGAGGATTTACGATGCGGTCTTCGAGCAGATGCTGGCCATCTCGCCCGAAACCGCCACTAGTCTTGGACTGGATATTGGCGCGCGTTCAGCGCTTAAAGGTCAGCTGTTCGACCGCAGCCGGTGGGGCCGCAGCGGCAGTTGGACGCCGCTTGTCACGGCCTTGCCTGAACTACGCGCGCTCGATGCAACACGGATGTCGATGCGTGACCGGGCGTGGCGCAAGACGGCGATCTGGTATGGCGAGCGCGCGGCGGAGAGCCGCTCCATCCCCTACGGCTCCGGCCAGACGCCCTATGTGCTTACCCAGCTCTATGGCTCCTACACCGCCGTGCCGAACTTTCTCGACACGCAGCACACGATCGTCACCTCAGCCGACGCGGAAGCCTATCTCTCCAGGCTGGAAGCATTCCACCGCAATATCGACGCCGAGGTCGAAGCTGCCCGTTCCGACGCGGCAATGGGAGTAATCCCGCCGAACTTTGTCATCGACAAGGCGATTGCCCAGACTCGCGCGCTGGCCGGCGAGCGCGGCGCGGACTCAGACCTTGTCCGGTCGCTCGTCGAACGTACGAAAAAGGCAAATATCCCCGGCGACTGGCAGGCGCGCGCGATGCGCATTGTAGATGGGCCGATTGCGGCTGCGGTACGCCGGCAGGAAGCATTGCTTGGTGACATGCGCCGCCGCGCTACGCCCGAGGCCGGAGTCAGCCGCCTCCCGCAAGGGCGCCAATATTACGCGCAGACCCTGCGCTACTACACCAGTACCAACATGTCCCCCGAGGCGGTTCATCGCCTTGGCCTCGACCAGGTTACGGAACTGACTGCCCAGGCCGACCCGTTGCTACGGCAGCAGGGCATCAGCGCCGGTCCGATCGGCCAGCGCATTGCCGCTCTGGAGAAATTGCCGGGACAATTATTTGCCAACGACGACGCCGGCCGCGCCGAGCTTCTGACCTATATTCGCGGTTGGATGGACCGCCTGCGTGCCCGCACCCCAGAGCTGTTTCATTCGCTGCCGACCAGCCCGATGGAGGTGCGCCGCGTACCGGTAGAAATCGAAGTCGGCTCGGCCGGAGCTTATGCGCAGGGCGGCAATCTCGAGGGAACACGACCCGGCATCTTCTATATCAATCTTCAGGACGTCAGCAGCCGCCCTCGCTTCGGCTTACCGACCCTTACCGCGCACGAGGCGATTCCCGGGCACTTGTGGCAGGATGCGGTCGTCAACCGGGCGGCTGACATCCCACTCCTTTTCCGCAGCACGGGCATTTCGGCCTTCGCCGAAGGCTGGGGGCTGTACGCCGAATCGCTTGCGGATGAGCTTGACCTGTACCGCGACGACCCGCTCGCCCGGATCGGCATGCTGCAAAGCTTCATCTTCCGCTCGGCGCGACTGGTGGTCGATACCGGCATCCACGCCATGGGCTGGAGCCGCGAGCGAGCAATCCGCTATTTCATGGACACGGTCGGCCGCAATCGCGCTGCAACGGAGCGCGAGATCGACCGCTATATCGTTCGCCCCGGGCAAGCCGCGGCCTACAAGATCGGCCACAATGAAATGCTCCGAATCCGCGACGAAACCCGGACCCGCCTTGGTCCCCGCTTCGATCTCAAATCATATCATGATCTCGTACTGCTGAGCGGTGACATGCCACTCGAGGTGCTGGCCGGGCTGGCACGCGAGTGGAATGGCGCCCGCTTGGGGTGACGAAGGCTCAGAGCGGAACAAGCCCATTGCTGTAACGCGATGCGGCCGATACGCTGGGTAAAATGCTTTGAAGGATCAACACCTTGACCATGCGCTTTTCGCTTTCCCTATTGCTGGTTGCCGGTTGCGCTACCTCGGCCCTTGCCGTCAGCGGGCAACCGGCTTCAGGTCGCCAGAATGCCGTCGTCGGCACCCAGGCCGAAGACGCGCGCCTCAACGCCTTCCTTGACGCGGCTTTCGATGAGACGACTGCGCTCAGTCCCGAAAGCCAGACCGCGCTTGGTCGCAAGACGAATTACGACAAGCTCGATGACTATACGGACACCGCCGACGCTCGCCGCATGGCGCTTGCCGAGCGCCAGCTTGCTCGGATGCGCAAGTCGTTCAACGTCAATCGCCTTGGCCCGCAGGCGCGGCTCAGCTACCGCCTGGCCGAGATCCAGGTTGAGCGCGCGCGTCGCCAATTTCCCTTCCGCCGCCACAGCTTCCCGGTATCGACCAACGGAAGCCCGGCGGGCAGCATTCCTGTCTTCCTGATCAACCAGCACCGGGTGGACTCCGTGCCCGATGCGCGCGCCTACATTGCGCGGATCGTCGAGACTGAGCGGGTGATGCGCGAAGTCGCGGCAACGATGAGCCAGCAAGCAGCGCGCGGCATCGTCCCGCCCAAGATGGTGTTCAAGCCGGCGCGCGAGGACGCCGCGAAGGTCATTACCGGCGCTCCCTTTTCGGCCGGCAGTGACAGCACCTTGCTCGCCGACTTCCGCAAGAAAGTCATGGCGCTTGATGCCGGGGGCCCGGAAAAGGCGGCGCTGATCGCGCAAGCCGAGGCAGCGCTGTCGGGTCCGTTCCGCCGCGGCTTCGCGACGCTGTTCGCGGCGCTTGACGAGATCGAGCCCAAGGCAACCGGTAACAATGGCGCCTGGAGCCTGCCCAACGGTGCCGCTTTCTATGAGGCCAGGCTCGCCCAGAACACGACCACCAACCTTACCGCCGACCAGATCCATCGCATCGGTCTGCAGCAGGTCGCGGCGATCCGCGGCGAGATGGAGCGCGTCAAGGCACGCATCGGATATAAGGGCTCGCTGGAGTCCTTCTTCGACAATGTGCGTACCAACCCGGAGTTCAAATTCCCCAACACCGCCGAGGGCCGCGAACAATATCTCGCTCAGGCCCGCGCCGTCGTTGCCCGGATGATGACGGCCGCTCCACGCTGGTTTCACACGCTTCCGAAGGCGCCACTGGAAGTGCGGGCGGTGGAAAAATGGCGCGAGGGGACCGCATCGGTCGCCTTCTACAATCGACCCGCCCCCGATGGGTCACGGCCGGGCATCTACTACGTCAATCTCGCCGACATGAACCAGGTCCAGAAAATCCAGCTTGAAGGAATCGCGGTCCACGAAGGCGCACCGGGCCACCACTTCCAGATTGCGCGCGCGCAAGAACTTCCCAACCTGCCCAAGTTCCGCCGCTTCGGGGGATATAGTGCCTACAGCGAAGGATGGGGCCTCTACACCGAACGGCTCGCCAAGGAGATGGGCGGGTACGCCGACCCTTATTCCGAATTCGGCATGCTCTCGCTGCAGATGTGGCGCGCCATCCGTCTCGTCACGGACACTGGCCTTCATTCGAAACGCTGGTCGCGCGAACGCGCGGTCGACTACTTCCGCAACAATTCGTCTTTGTCGCACGGTGACATTGACCGGGAAGTCAATCGCTACATCAACAATCCCGGCCAGGCGACGAGCTACATGATCGGCCAACTCAAGATCGCCGAACTACGAAAGAAGTCGGAGGCCGCGCTCGGCAGCGAGTTCGACATCCGCGATTTTCACGAGGTCGTCCTCGGCAATGGCCCGGTCCCGCTGCAGGTGCTGGAGGAGGAAGTAGGCCGCTACATCGCTTCGAAGCGGCCCTGATCCTCACGGATTCTGCGCGGCTTCCCACCAATAGGCTGGCCGCGCGCGATTTCCCGTGACCCGCTCGTTAAGCGTAGCCGCATCATAAAGCCGCCCACCCAGCATGACCTGGTTCACCTTGTCGCTGTTGCGTATGTTTTCGAGCGGGTTTGCGTCGAGAATCAGCAGGTCGGCTAGCTTGCCCGCTTCGAGGGTGCCCAGGTCCCGGTCCATGCCAAGGGTTCGCGCTGGCATGATGGTTGCCGCCTGAAGAGCCTGAAGCGGGGTCCAGCCGCCCTTGACGAAACTCCACATCTCCCAGTGAGCAGCAATGCCTTCCTGTTGGCCGTGCGCCCCGATGTTGACCTGCACACCGCGGTCGGCAAGCTTTCTCGCCTCGCGCGCCGCCCACGTGTCGGCATAGTCTTCCTCGGGCGCGATCACCCGGCGGGCATTGTCGGCCGCAAGGATCGCAGGCGGAATATGCGCCTTGAGCAGCGGATGCTCCCACACGTTGGTGCGGGCGCGCCAGTACGGGTCCCCGCCCGGACCGCCATAAGCGACCACCAGGGTCGGCGTGTAATTGGTCTTGGTCTGCGACCAGAATTGGAGCACGTCGGAATAGAACGTGCTGCCCGGCACATTATGCTCCACCGTCGCATTGCCATCCTGGATCAGCGACATGTCCATGTTGAACAGCGAGCCGCCCTCCGGGACGACCAGCATATTCTCCGCCTGCGCGGCAGCGACCACCATCTGCCGCTGTTCTCGGCGCGGCTGATTGTAGTTCTTCACGCTAAACGCGCCCTGCGCCTTGAGCCGGCGGACATGGGCGAGCGCATCTTCGAAGTTGCCCACCTCGGCGAATACGCCTGCCGACTTGGCGCCGTAGATGATCTCGCCGGTGGAGAATATCCGCGGGGCAAGGATCAGCCCGGCGCGCTGCATTTCCGCAGCCGCGAAAATCTCCGAGGCTCGGTTCGACGGATCGTGAATCGTCGTGGTCCCAAGCGCCAGATTGGCCTGGGTCGACCAATTCTGCTGCGGGACCAGCCCGTCCACGCCCTGCGAACCATGGGCGTGAGCATCGATATAGCCAGGAACGATGGTCTTGCCGGTGGCATCGACGATCGGCGTGCCCGCCGGTATTCTGACTGCTGCGCGCGGCCCAACCGCGACGATCCGGTCGCCTTGCACGAGGATGGTGCCATCCTCGATGATGCCGCCATTGGTTCCGGCCATGGTGACGACGCGTGCGCCGGTCAAAGCGACGGAACCGGTGGCCTTGGCGGCAGCGACAGTGCGCGCGAGGGTGACGCCAGTCTTCGGTGGCAGGTAGCCCTCGCGGTACGCAACTCTCGTATCCGCTGTGTAGAGGTTCGGGCCGATGCTCCAGTGCACGCGCGCGCCGCCAGCCGAAAAGTGCATGAAGTCGCCGCCGCCAAGGCTCAGCTTCACCGTTGGCAGCGCGCTTTTCTCGGTCGCGACACTGACGTCCTGCGCGCCTGGCAGAAGCGGCATGAGATAGGCCTCATAGTTCTGCCGGAAGGCAACGGAATGCCCGTCGGGAGCAACCACGAAGTCGCTGGTAAGGTCGCCGGACGCATGGACTCGCCGCGCTTCGCCATTCAAGTCAGTGCTGACCAACTGAAGCTTGTCGTCGGCGGACATCGTCATGAACAGCCTGTTGCCGCTCGCTCCGAACTGCGGGTTGGATGCTCCACGCTCGATCAGGCGGGGCGCTCCGCCTTTCGCCGAGACCATGTAGACGCCCCGGTCTCTGCCCCACTGGTTGGAAGTGAGATGACCGCCCGAGCCAGCTTCGAACACGACGGAATGAGTATCCGGAGAGAAGCGCGGCCGGGCAAAATGGCCGGGCTCGCTGGTGAGATTGCGCGGCGCGCCCCCGCCGGCAGAGACAGTCTGCACACGTCCCAGGCGCTTGTCGTTCCAGCTGACGAAGACAATCGACCGGCCGTCCCGCGACCAGCTTGGCCACGCCTCGAAACTGTCCTCATTGCCCCGCGTCAGGCGGCGTGGAGCGCCACCGGCGGCGGGAGCGCGCCACAATTTGCCGAGGGACTCGAACACAATCTGCTGCCCGTCGGGTGAGGTCGTCGCCCAACGTACCATCTTTGCTTGAAATGATGTCGGAGCCACGTCGATCGTTGGATGGACCGAATTCGCGACGATACGGTCATCGTTGACGCGGAAGGGGATTACCTGGTCGGCGCCCCCACTGACGCCTACTCGACGGATCTTCCCGCCCGCCCAGAACACAACCTGGCGGCTGTCAGCAGTCCAATCCATGTTCGGATAGACTCCGGTGACCGCCCAGGTTTCTTGCATATCCTGGTCGAGACTGTCGTAGATTTTTCGCTCGTTGCCGGTGGCGAGATCGCGCACGTAAAGCTTCGATCGGGCACGCTCGCGGCGCACGAAGGCAAGATATTTGCCGTCTGGCGAAGGTGCCGGGCGAACCGCGCCGCCATTGCCGCCCGTCACCCGATGAGTCTCGCCGCTTTCCAACTCATAACGTTCGATCGCGAAGGTCTCGCGGTTCGAATCCTGTGCATATTGGAAGGTGCCACCTGGCGTGACGTTGCGCGAAAAATAGACACTCTTTCCATCCGCGGAGAAAGTAGGTTCGCCCAACTCCTTCTGGAATTTTTCGTCCGGCCGCTTGACCAACTCGACTCCAGCCCCGCCCTCGACATGGTAAAGCCAGACCTCGCCGGTCCCGAGTGACCGCGCCGTCGTGAAATGCTTTTTGGCGACGATATAGCGTCCGTCCGGGCTCCAGCTTGGCTGGTTGAGAAGCCGGAATTCTTCCTTGGTCAGCTGCTTGCGGTTCGAACCGTCGGCATTCATGATCCAGATATTGTCGCCTCCGGCGCGGTCGGACACGAAGGCGATCCGCGAGCCATCGGGCGACCAGCGCGGCTGCTGCTCATAGGCCATGCCGGCAGCAATGCGGACGGGGTTGCCGCCACCGATCGGCATCACATAAATGTCGCCAAGCATGTCGAACGCGACCCGGCTTCCGTCGGGCGAAACATCGACGTTCATCCATGTGCCCTCGTCGGTGTCGACGCGGACCCGCCGAAGGGTCAGCCCACGCGGCGTTTCCACATTCCACTTGGGCGGGGTTCCCGGAAGTGCCGCAGCGGCCGGAGCATTGGCGACGCCTCGCGGCACCGCATGCTGGCTCGCGGCCTCGCTCGGCGAGGGCTCGGGCGGCGCCTGTTCCTGCGCATGGACGAGAGCGCTGCTGGCAAACAAAAGAGTCGCGAGGGAAAGCTTGGGAAGCATATACTGACCTGTCGAGCTGGACTGACGGAATTGGGGTGCTTGGATTTCCCAGGATGGCATTGCCCGCCTTCCCGGATTTTTCTTGAAAGACGACTGTCGAACCTGCTGCTCGAGGCGTCAAGGCCCGCTTTAAAGCCAGTCGTCCCAGCCTCTTCAGGCCCGGATGATCACGGAGACCAGCGCTTCATCATGAAGTGCCGGGCGCCACCGATCGGATGGTCCGGGACGCTTCCGACAAGCTGATAACCCAACCTTTCATAAAAGCCGCGCGTTTGGAAGCTGAACGTATCAAGCCATGCACCAATGCAGCCACGCGCTCCCGCTTCTTCCTCGGCTCGCTGGATAAGGGCCGCGCCCGTGCCGCAGCCCCGCAGGGTTTCGGGAACGAACAGAAGTTCGACAATCAGCCAGTCGTAAGCGGTGACGCCCCACAGCCCGCCATCGGCCTCACCGTCCTGGTCGCGAAAAAGAATGCACATCGGTCGATGCTTGCCGGGTCCGGCCTGGTCCCTATTGAAGTTCGCGCTGCTGATAGGCTGGCGCAATTCCCCGACGGAGCTATGGCGTTGCCATGAATGATTGCCTCACCCAGCATCCTCAGATCCTAACGGTCGCGGCCTTGTATTGCTTCGCGCGTTTTGCGGATTGTGCGGCGCTGCGCACGCCGCTTGATAACCTCTGCCGCGAGCAAGGTATTCGCGGCACCCTGCTGCTTGCCAATGAAGGAATCAACGGCACGATTGCGGGACCTTTCGAGCAGCTCGCCGTCGTGTTGGATCACATACGCGGGCTGCCCGGCTGTTGCGACCTCGAGGTGAAGTTCTCGAACGCGGGTGCGATGCCATTCCACCGCATGAAGGTCCGCATCAAACGCGAGATCGTTACCATGGGTGAGCCTGACGTGGATCCCGCAGCAAATGCCGGAACCTACGTCGAGCCCGAGGACTGGAACGCCTTGATCTTGGACCAGGATACGATCGTCATCGACACCCGCAACGAGTATGAAGTCGCGGTCGGATCCTTTGTCGGCGCAATCAATCCAAAAACCAGCAGCTTTCGCGACTTCCCCGCCTGGTTTCGTGGCGCGCGTGACGAGTTGCTCGGGAACGGAAAACAGCCGCGCGTAGCCATGTTCTGCACGGGAGGCATCCGCTGCGAGAAGTCGACCGCCTTCTTGAAGCAGGAGGGAGTGGAGCAGGTCCATCATC
>JALYRC010000031.1 GCA_030855555.1 Pseudomonadota bacterium | reverse complement strand
GAAGCTTCCCGCCTCGACATGGGCCAAGCTTCCGCCCGCGCCCGGAGCAGCCCCGTCGACAGCGATGACGCCGCCAATCGCCTCAGATCCCCACAGCGCAGATTGCGGCCCGCGGACAATTTCGATGCGGCTCGCGAGGTCGGCATTCAGCAGTTCGAAGCGCGGCGCATTGCCGGCGGCGGGATCGTTGACGCGGATCCCCTCGACGAACAGCAAGGTATGATTGGCTTCGGCGCCGCGGATGCGCACGTCGGTGAGTGACCCGGCAGGGCCGCTGACGGACACTGCAACCGACGGAGACAGGCGCAGCAGGTCGGTGACCAGCGGCGCACCCACGCTTTCGATGCGCTTGGCATCGAGCAGGGTGACGCTGGCAGGGGTTTCGGCCGCCGCCTCGGGTGTCCGCGATGCAGTGACGACAATGACAGCTTGTTCAGGTGGTAAATCGAGCACGTGAATATCCTTCCGATCCATGACATGTCGTCACGGAGGGAAGGGCGCGGCAGCTGTTCGCCGCACGCGTCTCGCCCACGTTGCTCGGCTGGTCCCGGCCGGGAAACGGACGACGGATCGGGGCGGGTATCTGACTCAGCCGCTTTTGGCGGCTCACAGTTGCGGGCACAGTGCCGGATGTTCGCCGGCTTCCCCCTTGGCCGGTGGCATTACGCCGCCGGACCCTGATCCTGTCGCGGCGAGTGGGACAAGGCATCAACCTTGTCAAGCGCGCCGCGCTGGGCTAGTGGCGCGCCATCTTTCGACAGGCTGGTCGGAACCAGCCACACCCAAGGAATATGCCATGAAGAGCGGGATTCACCCGGACTATCACACGATCACCATTCAGATGACCGACGGAACGACGTACCAGACGCGTTCGACGTGGGGCAAGGAAGGCGACACGATGACGCTCGAAATCGACCCCAGCGCCCATCCGGCGTGGAATGGCGGCACCGGCCGCATGCTCGATTCGGGCGGCCAGGTCGCGCGCTTCAACAAGCGTTTCGGCGGGCTGACGCTCGGCAAGAAAGCGGAATAGTCTCGCTCCGGCGATGACGTCCCTCAACTGCGACACGAAAGCACGCTCGGCTCCAGTATTGGAGACCGAGCGTCTTCGTTTGCGCCATTACCGAAAGACGGACTTTCCGGCTCAACTCGCGATCGTGGGCGACGAGGCGGTGATGAAGCAGCTTGGCGCGAGTGCGATGAACGCCGAGGAATGCTGGCGCCGTCTCGCTGCATCGGTCGGGACCTGGGACCTGATGGGTTTCGGCGGGTGGGCGGTCATTCGCAAGGCCGACGACAAGCTGGTCGGGACGGTCAGCCTGTTCAACGCGTGGCGAGCGTTTGAGCCGAGCTTTGGCGAACAACCCGAAATGGGCTGGATCTTCGCTACCGAAGTTCACGGACAGGGGATTGCCGGCGAAGCCTGCCGCGCAGTGCTCGACTGGGCCGACCGAAATTTGCAGCCCACGCCGGTGTGGGCAATCATATCGCCCGGCAACGACCCCTCGTTCCGGCTCGCGGAGCGGCTCGGATTCGAGCGGGTCCGCGACAGCGTCTATAACGACGAGCCAATTGCAGTGCTGAAGCGCCCGGCGGTCAAGTCCTAGAAGGCGGCAATCCCGGTGATCGCCCGGCCGAGGATCAGCGCGTGGACATCGTGCGTGCCCTCATAGGTGTTGACCGTCTCGAGGTTGGCGGCATGGCGCATGACTTGATATTCCGCCGAAATGCCGTTGCCGCCGTGCATGTCTCTCGCGACCCGGGCGATATCGAGTGCCTTGCCTGTATTGTTGCGCTTGATCAGGCTGATCGCCTCGGGGACGAGTTCGCCAGCCTCCATCCGCCGGCCGACCCTGAGCGCCGCCTGTAGCCCAAGCGTGATTTCGGTGACCATATTGGCAAGCTTGAGTTGGACAAGCTGGGTCGCGGCGAGGGGGCGTCCGAACTGCTTGCGGTCGAGCGTATAGCTGCGTGCAGCGGCAAGGCAGGCCTCGGCCGCGCCCATCGTTCCCCACGCAATCCTGTAACGAGCGCGGTTGAGGCATCCGAACGGGCCCTTCAGCCCGGATACGTTGGGAAGCAGGGAGTCCTCGCCGACTTCGACCTCGTCCATAACGATCTCGCCGGTGATCGACGCGCGCAGGCTCAGCTTCTGGC
>JALYRC010000006.1 GCA_030855555.1 Pseudomonadota bacterium | reverse complement strand
AAAGCATCAGGTGGGGACCATATGCACCGAACCCCAATGGAAACAGAGTGGCTCGGGCAGGGACAGTCCCCTAGGATAATGAATCGCCTCAGGGATATCCGAAAGCTCGTACGAGGCAGTACCCGTCAATCCCTATCTAGGCACTCAGATCGCTCGCCTCAAGAGTGTCGGCAAGCGATTCGAGACGCTCGGCAATTTTGGTCGCGCGTTCGGCCAGCGCAGGATCGAGCCCGCTTGGCAATTCCACTTCCCGTCCCTCGACGATCTGGTCGGCAAGGAGGAGGGAGGCGAACAGCAATTGCCGCGCCTCGGACAAGGCGCCCAGCCCGGCAAGCGCTTCCCGGCTCTTCGCATCGACCAGTGCTGCTGCGGCGCTCAGATTGCTCTCTTCACCGGCACGGCATGCGACTCGATAATGGCGTCCGGCGATGGTGAGTTCGACTTCGGCCATCAGCGCGACGCCTCATTCGACTTTGCGGCCGCGCGAATCAGCTCGTCGAGCTCGGCAACAACGCTGGCGACCTTGCCGCGCAAGGCATCGTCGCGGCTGCGGTGCATTGCCCCGCGCTCGACCGATCGCTCGATCCGCAGCAAGGCGCGCTCAGCGCGTTCGAATGCTTCATCTAAGGGGGTCCGGCTCATCGCGGATGGAACTAGGCATATTGAAACCGCTTGCCAAGCCGCCACACTTCTCCGGTCGCACGCAGATCTGCCCCGCGCCAAGGTTGACGCTCGAAGGCCTAGCGACAATAGGCACCAATCGATCGGCCCTTTGATCCGGACGTGGCCGCTCCAGTGGAGAATTCATGCCGACGCAACGCCGACTCGCGAACGCCATTCGAGCCCTGGCGATGGACGCGGTCGAGGCCGCCAATTCCGGGCATCCCGGAATGCCGATGGGTATGGCCGACGCCGCAACGGCTTTGTTCACGCGCCATCTGAAGCACGATCCTAGCGCTCCCAACTGGCCGGACCGCGACCGCTTCGTGCTGTCGGCGGGCCACGGCTCGATGCTGATCTATGCTCTGCTTCACCTTACCGGCTACGCGCGTCCTACCATCGACGATCTGCGCAAATTCCGGAAGCTCGACAGCCCGTGCGCCGGGCATCCCGAAAATTTCATGCTCGAAGGGGTCGAGACCACCACCGGGCCGCTGGGGCAGGGGCTCGCCACGGCCGTCGGAATGGCTATTGCCGAGCGCCATCTGAACAGCGTCTATGGCGACGATCTGGTCGACCACCGCACTTGGGTGATCGCCGGCGATGGCTGCCTGATGGAAGGCATCAACCATGAGGCTGCGGGCCTCGCCGGTCATTTGAAGCTTGGCCGCCTGATCGTGCTGTGGGACGATAATCGCATCACGATCGACGGATCGACCGATCTCAGCCGCAACGAGGATGTCATGGCGCGCCACGCGGCGATGGGCTGGCACACCGTCGAATGCGACGGGATGGACAGCGCCAAAGTCTCGAAGGCGCTCGACGAGGCAACCGCCGATACGCGTCCGTCATTGGTCCGCTGCAAGACCATCATCGGTTATGGCGCACCGACCAAGCAGGGCACTTCCGCAACTCATGGCGCGGCGCTCGGGGCCGAGGAAATTGCGCTCGCCCGCAAGGAATTGGGCTGGTCCGACGAGGCCTTCGTCATTCCCGACGATGTCGCCAAGGGATGGCGCGACGCTGGCGCGCGAAGTGCCAAGACGCGCGCCGAGTGGCATCGCCGCCTCGACGCCAGTGCCAGCAAGGCCGACTTTCTTGCCCGCATGGAGGGCAAGCTCGGCGACGAATGGCTTAAGCCCTACATCGACGCATTGCTTGCCGACCCGCCCAAGGTCGCGACCCGCAAGGCGTCGGAAATGGCTCTGGAAGTGATCACCACTGCAGTCGCAGCGACGATTGGCGGTTCGGCCGACCTTACCGGTTCAAACAATACCAAGACCAAGGCGATGCAGCCGCTCGATTCGACCAATTATGGTGGGCGCTACATCTATTACGGCATCCGCGAATTTGGGATGGCGGCGGCGATGAACGGCATGGCGCTGCATGGCGGGATCGTGCCGTACGGCGGAACCTTCCTGGTGTTCTCCGATTATTGCCGCAATGCGATCCGACTGAGTGCGCTTCAGAATGCGCGCGTTGTCTACGTCATGACCCACGATTCGATCGGGCTCGGCGAGGATGGGCCGACCCATCAGCCGATCGAGCATCTCCAGTCCCTGCGGCTGATCCCCAACCTTGCGGTCTATCGCCCGGCAGATGCTGTCGAAACCGCTGAATGCTGGGCTGCGGCGCTGGCGTATGAGGGGCCAAGCGTGCTTGCCCTGTCGCGCCAGAACCTTGCCCCGATGCGGACCGAAGCGGCAAGCACCAACCTCAGTGCGCGCGGCGCATATCGCCTCAAGGAAGCAAGCGCGGCTCGCAAGGTCATCCTCCTCGCGACCGGTTCCGAGGTCGAAATCGCCGCCGAAATCGCTCAGCGCCTCGAAGCCGAAGGGATTGGCACCGACCTTGTGTCCATGCCGTCGACCGATCGCTTCGACCGGCAGGACGCGGCCTATCGCGAGGATATTCTGCCCGACGTGTCGAACAAGCAGATCCTGCGCGTGTCGATCGAGGCCGGGACGACGATCGGCTGGGAGCGCTATACCGGACTCCATGGCCTGCGCTTCGGAATCGACCGCTTCGGCGCCTCGGCCCCGGCGCCCGACCTTTACGCTCATTTCGGCCTCACAGCTGATGCTATCACCCCGCAAATATTGGAGAAATTGGGACAATGACCAAAGTCGCCATCAATGGCTTCGGCCGCATCGGCCGCCTGGTCGCCCGCGCAATCCTCGAGCGCGACGACCATGACCTTGAGCTCGTCGCGATCAACGATCTGGCTGACGCCAAGTCGAACGCGATGCTGTTCACGCGCGACAGCATCCACGGCAAGTTCCCCGGCGAAGTCAGCGCTGAAGGCGATTATATGATCGTCAACGGCAAGCGCATCCGCGTCACCGCCGAGCGCGACCCCGCCAAGCTTCCCCACGCCGATCTTGGCGTCGATATCGCGCTTGAATGCACCGGGTTCTTTGCCGATGCGGCTGGCGGCCAGAAACATCTCGATGCCGGCGCCAAGCGCGTCCTTATCTCCGCCCCGGCCAAGGGCGCGCATCTGACCGTCGTCTATGGTGTCAATCACGACAAATTGACCGCCGAGCACACCATCGTCTCGAACGCGAGCTGCACGACCAACTGCCTTGCCCCGGTCGCCAAGGTGCTTAACGATTTCGTCGGCATCGAGCGTGGCCTGATGACCACCATCCACGCCTACACCAACGATCAGAAGATCCTCGACCAGATCCACCCGGACATGCGCCGCGCGCGTGCGGCCGGAATGTCGATCATCCCGACCACCACCGGCGCTGCCCGGGCCGTGGGTGAAGTCCTTCCCGAGCTCAAAGGCAAGCTCGACGGATCCGCCATTCGCGTGCCGACGCCCAACGTCAGCCTGATCGACCTGACCTTCACGCCGGGCCGCGACACCAGCATCGAGGAAATCAATGGGGCGCTGAAGGCGGCAAGCGAAAGCGGGCCGCTCAAGGGCATCCTCGCCTTCACCGATGAGCCTTTGGTTTCGATCGACCTCAACCATGACGCGGCAAGCTCGACCGTCGACAGCCTCGAGACCGCGGTCATCGAAGGCAAGCTCGTGCGAGTGGTCAGCTGGTACGATAATGAATGGGGCTTCTCCAACCGCATGGTCGACACTGCCGGCGCGATCGCGAAGCTGATCTAGAACAGTGATTGCAAAACGGAAGTTTGACCGTGTCCCAGTTTAAGACCCTTGATGATTTGCCGGAAGACCTCACCGGCAAGCGCGTTCTGGTTCGGGTCGATCTGAACGTGCCGATGAATGGTGCCTCGGTAGCCGATGACACGCGGCTGCGCGCGCTGCTGCCGACGGTATTGGAGCTAAGCGATGCTGGCGCACTGGTGCTGCTGCTGTCGCATTTCGGCCGCCCAAAGGGGGAGAACCGCCCCGACATGTCGACCGCGCAGCTGGTTCGCCCCCTGACCGAACTGACCGGGCGGTCCGTGCGCTTCGTCGAAGATTGCCAGGGGCCGGAGGCGGAGCGCGCGTTGACGACGATGCTTCCGGGCAATATCGGCATCCTCGAAAATACGCGCTTTCACGATGGCGAAGAAGCCAACGACCCGGCGCTTGCGAGGGCAATAGCGAAACTAGGCGATTATTACGTCAACGATGCCTTCTCGGCCGCCCACCGCGCTCACGCCTCGACCGAGGGGGTCGCCCACTTGCTGCCGAGCTTTGCCGGGCGGGCGATGGAAGCCGAATTGAAAGCGCTTGAGAAAGCGCTCGGCAATCCCGAACGACCGGTCGCGGCGGTGGTTGGCGGGGCCAAAGTGTCGTCCAAGCTCGCCGTGCTTGGCCACCTCGTCGGCCAGGTCGATCACCTGATCATTGGCGGTGGCATGGCGAACACCTTTCTCGCTGCCCGCGGGGTCGCGGTCGGCAAGTCGCTGTGCGAGCATGACCTTGTCGCCGAGGCCGAGGCTATCTTCACCCGCGCCGACGCTGCCGGATGCACGATCCACCTGCCTTACGATGTCGTGGTGGCGAAGGAGTTTGCCGCCAATCCGCCGAGCCTGCGCACCTGCAACGTCCATGAAGTCGCGCCCGACGAAATGATCCTCGACGTTGGCCCCGCCGCAGTCGAGGCGCTTGGCGACGCAATCAAGAATTGCCGGACCTTGGTGTGGAACGGCCCGCTCGGCGCGTTCGAAACCCCGCCGTTCGACGCTGCAACCGTGGCACTGGCGAAGATAGCTGCGGCGCTGACCGAGGATGGGAGCCTGGTTTCGGTCGCGGGGGGCGGGGACACCGTCGCGGCGCTCAATCACGCCGGCGTTGCCGCCGATTTCAGCTTCGTCTCGACCGCAGGCGGAGCCTTTCTCGAATGGATGGAAGGCCGCGAGTTGCCTGGAGTTGCCGCGCTGACGCGCGGGGGTCCCGGCGTCGCAGCCTTGATGACTCAGGAGTAATTTGATGACCGACCCCAAGATGATGGAGCAGATCAAGAACGGCCAGGGCTTCATTGCCGCGCTTGACCAGAGCGGCGGTTCGACCCCGGGCGCGCTCAAGGGCTATGGCATCGATGAGGATGCCTATGCCGGCGACGACGAGATGTTCGCCGCGATCCACGCCATGCGGACCCGCATCATTACCTCGCCCTGCTTCAACGGCGACAAGGTGATTGGCGCGATCCTGTTCGAAAAGACCATGGACGGCGAAACCGATGGCGCGCCGGTGCCTGCGGCGCTGTGGGCGCGCGGGGTCGTCCCGTTCCTGAAGGTCGACAAGGGGCTTGAAGACGAAGCCGACAGCGTCAAGCTGATGAAGCCGATGCCAGATCTCGACGCCTTGTGCCAACGCGCGGTGCAAAAGGGCGTGTTCGGGACCAAGATGCGCTCCGTGATCGAGCGCGCTTCGCGAAGCGGGATATCCGCGATTGTCCGCCAGCAGTTCGAAGTCGCGGCGCAGATTTCCGCGCATGGCCTGATGCCGATCATCGAGCCCGAAGTTTCGATCAAGTCGCCCGAGCGCGCCCAATGCGACGTCATTTTGCGCGACGAGATCCTCAAGGAGCTCGATGCGATGAGCGACGGGCAGGTAATGCTCAAGCTCACGCTCCCCGCCGAGGCCAATCTGTTCGCACCCTTGGTCGACCATCCGCGCGTGCTTCGCGTTGTTGCCTTGTCGGGCGGATTCAGCCGCGAAGAGGCGTGCCGGCAATTGGCCGAGAATCGCGGCATGATCGCCAGCTTCAGCCGCGCCTTGCTGTCCGACTTGCGACACCAGATGAGCGACGATGAATTCGACGGCGCGCTCCGCACCGCAGTCGATGACATTCACAAAGCCTCGGTGGTCTGATGACAGTGACCCCGGAGGCCTTTTCGGGTCACCGGGGGATCACCCCCATGCTGTGGGCGTTCGCAGCTCTTGCGACGATCGAATTGTTGGTCGTTCACTTGCTCGTGTCGCTCAAGTGGCCCGCGCTCGCTTGGGTCCTCAGCGTGTTGACGCTGCTATCAATCGCCTGGCTGATTCGGTTCATCACCTCGTTCAAGCGTTGCCCGCATGTGCTCGACGCAGACAAGCTTCGTCTGCGCATGGGATCGCTACGAACTCTTGACGTTCGACTTGCGGATGTCGTGGGGGTCCACTCGGACTGGCCAAGCGGTGCCGAGAAGTCTCCGGAAACAGCAAACCTCGTGCCGATAGCCTTTCCGAATCGGCTGATCGGGCTCCATCCACCCCTTGCCGGGCGGCGCGGTCCGATATCGTCGGTGGCAATCCGGGTCGATGACCCAAACGGGTTCGATGCCGCGCTCGCTGCGCGCGGAGTCAAGGTCTAGCCCCCGCCTTCAAAGCCGAACAGCATCGGCCGCTGCGGGCTGGTCTGTACACCCGCCATCTTGCCCGGCTCGACCGACGTCAGGGTCAGCGTCGTGCCATGCGTGCCAAGGCGATGGCCAAGGGTCAGGTCGAGCGTTTCGCGCCAGCCCGGACCCGTGACATCGGCACGCACGATCGCTCGGCCGGCCCAGACGCACCGCGCGTTGATCGGGCAGCGGCTGTCCTCGACCAAAATGCGCGGCGTGACGACCAGCTTTCCGACGCGCGTCGTCTCGCCCAGTCCCGCAAGACCATCGCCGCGGACTGCCGTAGCGGGGACTGCTACCAGTGGGACTGTGGCGCAGGCGCCAAGCGCAAGCGCCGCGAGTGGAAGAATGATGCTTCTCATTGGACGAACGCTGCGGCTTCGCTAATGAGCGGGTCATGAATGACGCCAGCGATTATCTCGATGAGGTCGACCTTTCGACTTTCACTCCGCCAGCGCGGCGCGACCCGTGCGAACTCTATCTGATCAGCCCGCAGGATGTCGGCGGCGGTTTCCCCGATTTGCTTAAGGCAGCACTGTCGGCGGGCCCCGTCGCCGCGTTTCAACTGCGCGTCAAAGGCATGGAAGAGCATCAATTGGCGCGGCTCGCCGAGCCGTTGCAGCGCATCTGCGCCGACGCCGACACCGCTTTCATCGTTAATGACAGCGTCGCATTGGCCAAGCGCCTTGGCGCAGACGGCGTCCATCTCGGCCAAAGTGATGGCGACGCGCGCGAGGCGCGCGATATACTGGGGCCGTCGGTCCAGATCGGCGTGACCTGTCACGACAGCCGCCACCTTGCCATGGATGCCGGCGAAAAGGGCGCCGATTATGTCGCGTTCGGCGCTTTTTACCCGACCACCACCAAGCCGAGCGAATATCGCCCCGACCCGCGCCTGTTGAGCTGGTGGTCAAGCCTGTTCGAAGTGCCGTGCGTCGCAATTGGCGGCATAACGCCGCTGAACGCTGCACCGCTAATCGCCGCAGGGGCCGATTTCGTTGCCGTGTGCAATGCCGTCTGGGGGAGTGGCGATCCGGCAAGCGAAGTCGCCAAGTTCGAGGCGCTGTTCGCGGCCTGAGCGATTGGATCATTACGGGATTACGAACGTTCGACCGGAAAGCCCCTCTGCAGGGGCATAATGATCCGGAGGATTGTCCATGCGTCGTAATCACCTTCTCGCTGCCGCTGCCATTATCGTACTGCCACTCGGGGCCTGCAGCTTCACCGAAGCCAGCGACGAGAATCAGGCAGCACCAGCCGAAGTCGCGACGGGGCCGTCTGCGCCGAATGGGATGACCTCCAACGACGCGCAGGTCGGCCCGGCAGAGGACAAGCCGCGGCCACTAATGCAGGCGCAGGTCGTGCTCGACCGACTTGGTTTCACGCCGGGCGTGGTCGACGGCAAGATGGGATTGTCCACGGTCAATGCGATCAAGGGTTTCCAGGAAGCGCGCGGAATGACCGTGACCGGCGAACTGGACGAGCCGACCCTTCAAGCGCTTGCGCAGTGGAAGCAAATTCCGGGCACCCGCGTGGTGACTATTCCAGCGGAGTTCGCCAACGACAGCTACGTCCAGATTCCCGACGACCGCAAGCTGCAGGCCAAGATGGAGCGGCTTGGCTACACTTCGCTTGGCGAGAAGTTGGCCGAGCGTTTCCACACCACCGAAGCAGTTTTGGCTGAACTCAACCCGCAACTGACCAGTGGCGCAGCCCCGTCCGCAGGGGCGGACGACGGAAGCATGACCCAGAACATGTCAAGTCCTGAGGGTAATGCGAGTACAGAGGTGAGCAATACCAGCAGCGCAGCGCCCGGAGGCAAGGCCGGCGCACCGGCAATAGCTTACCGCGCGGGAATGCAATTACGCGTTCCGAACGTCGGCGCCGACCGCTTCGATCCTGCCGCGGTTAAGGACAAGAATTGGGCATCGACGTTGCAAATGCTTGGCGTTGGGACCGAACAACCCCAAGCTGCAAGCATCGAAGTCGACAAGTCGGACCAAGTCCTGCGGGTGCTCGATGCGAATGGAAAGCTGATCGCGCAATATACCGCGACCATGGGCTCGTCGAAATTCCCGCTGCCGATCGGCACCTGGAAAATCCAAGGTACGGGCTATAATCCAGAGTGGGGTTACGATCCCAAGCTGCTCGCCAATGCGCCCAAGGACGATCCCAAGCTGACCATTCCGGCCGGTCCGAACAATCCGATCGGCATAGTGTGGATTGACCTGTCGAAGGAGCATTACGGGATCCACGGCACCGATTCCCCCGACCGCATTGGCCGCGCCGAATCCAATGGCTGCATCCGCCTGACGAATTGGGACGCGGCGCGCCTCGCCCAGATGGTCAAGGGTGGCATCAAGGCCGTATTCAAGGCATAGACCAAGGCGGGGGCGCTTATGGTCAGTCGTATTGGTTATTTCATCGTCGTTGCGGTCCTGGTCGGGCTCGCGGCCTTATTCTATCGCGGGATCACCCAGGGCACGGCCAATATCGTGCCTCCGGGTAAGACCGTGATCGTCGCCGACAAGGCCGTCGTCAATCCGGCGGGTCCAGCCGGGCCGATCGTGATCGACAGCGTCACTGTTGGTCCCGCGGGACTCGCGGTTCCCGTCGCCGGGATCAAGCCGAGCCAATTGGCCGACACCTTTACCCAGGCCCGCGCGGGCGGCGCGCGGGTCCACGATGCGATCGACATCATGGCGCCGACCGGTAATCCTGTGATCTCGGTCGCCCCGGGGACGGTCGAGAAATTGTACTTCTCCCAAGGCGGCGGCGGAATCAGCGTCTACATTCGTTCGGAAGACAGACACTGGAACTATTATTATGCCCATCTGAGCTCCTACGCCCCCGGTCTGCGTGAGGGCCAGAAGGTCCGTCGCGGCACCCACATCGGCTACGTCGGATTCAGCGGCAACGCCAACCCCGCCGGTCCACATCTTCATTTTGCCATCAATCGCATGGCGCCGGGCGACAAATGGTATGATGGCACGGCGGTCAATCCTTATCCGCTGCTTGCCGGAAAGCCCGTGAAGCGCTAGGCGCGCCTGGTTCGGAGGGCTTGCGATAAGCACGGCTCTTCACGGCTCTTTTTCACTGTTCAAGCATATAGGCAGATCATCCATGAAGATCAGCGGCGTCTCGATCCGTCCGGGCAACATCATCGAATATGAAGGCGGTATCTGGCGCGCGGTGAAGATCCAGCACACCCAGCCCGGCAAGGGCGGGGCCTATATGCAGGTCGAACTGAAGAACCTCATCGACGGGCGCAAGAACAATGTCCGCTTCCGCTCTGCGGAGACGGTTGAGCGCGTCCGGCTCGACACCAAGGATTTCCAGTTCCTGTTCGCCGACGGCGACATGCTGACCTTCATGGACAAGGAAAATTACGAGCAGATCAATCTGCCCCGCGACCTCCTCGGCGATGCCGCGGCCTTCCTTCAGGATGGCATGGACGTGGTGATGGAATTGTACGACGAGCGCGCCATTTCGGTGCAATTGCCCGACACGATCGAGGCCTTGATCGTCGAGGCCGACGCGGTCGTGAAGGGGCAGACTGCTTCCTCGTCGTTCAAGCCGGCACTGCTTGAAAATGGCGTCCGCGTCATGGTCCCGCCGCACATTGGCGCGGGTACGCGGATCGTCGTCGACGTCTACGAACAGACCTACGTCAAGCGCGCTGACTGATATGGTATCCCATTCAGGCCTAATCACCGTCATGCAGCGCGCCGCGCGCAAGGCTGCGCCGCGGTTGCGCCGCGACTATAATGAGGTCGAGCAGCTCCAGGTCTCGAAGAAGGGCCCGGCCGACTTCGTCTCCATGGCCGACAAGCAGTCCGAACAGACGCTGATCGAGGAATTGCGCAACGCGCGTCCCGACTGGGGAATCCTGACCGAGGAATCGGGCGAACTCTACCCAAATCCCGACAAGCCGCGGTGGATTATCGATCCGCTCGATGGAACCACCAACTTCCTCCACGGCGTGCCGCACTTCGCAATCTCGATCGCGGTCGAGGAACAGAAATATGACGGTCGCGGCGAGATTACGCACGGCCTCGTATACCAGCCGCTGACCGACGAAAGCTTTTGGGCCGAGAAAGGTCGCGGCGCCTGGCACAATGACCGCCGCCTGCGCGTGTCGGCCCGGCGTCACCTCGACGAGGCACTGATCGGCACAGGCCTGCCGCACTTCGGTCGCGGTAATGTCAGCAATTGGTCGCGCATCTATGGAGCGATTGCACCCGAAGTCGCTGGCATCCGCCGCATGGGCGCTGCAAGCCTCGACCTGGCATGGGTCGCCGCGGGGCGCTTCGACGGCTTCTGGGAAGATGATCTCGATATTTGGGACACGGCCGCCGGGATGATCCTGGTGCGCGAGGCGGGCGGATTCGTCAGTGATTATCGCGGCCAGGACCGGATGGCGGAACGGCGCGAATATCTCGCCGCATCGGGCGAACTTCACTCGCGCCTCCACAAGCTGCTTGCGACCGCGCTTCGCTAACCTATCTATCCGCGCGGAACGGGAATTTTTGGACATTCGGCGCGTTGCCATGCTTGCCCCGACAGGGGCGGCGGCCTAGAGAGCCGCAACCGTCTTCGGAGTAACTGATCTTGGCCAGCGTTGCCGCCGGATATCTGCCGATCCTGTTGTTCATCGGCGTTGCCCTCGCACTGTCGGGGGCGTTCGTCTTGCTGCCGATGCTGGTCAGCCGCCTGACCGGCACGCATCAGCCCAATGCCGAGAAACTGTCCGAATATGAATGCGGCTTTCCGGCCTTCGAAGACAGCCGCGCACAGTTTGACGTCCGCTTTTACCTCGTCGCAATCCTGTTCATCGTCTTCGACCTCGAAGCGGCCTTCCTCTTCCCCTGGGCGGTCAGCCTGATGGGCACTGGCTGGGCCGGATGGGGCGCGATGATGATCTTCCTTGCCGAGCTTGGCTTGGGTCTTGCTTACGCGTGGAAGAAAGGCGCACTCGAATGGGAGTGATGCTCGACCCGGCGGTCAATCCCCATCCGACCGAAGAAGAAATTGCGCGTGCCGCCGGGCTCGTCCCGGGCAGCCCCGAAGAAGCCAAGTTTCTCGCGATGCGCGAAGAGCTCGACGAGAAGGGCTTCATCGTCGCCAGCCTCGACGATCTTGCCACCTGGGCGCGCACGGGCTCCTTGTGGTGGATGACTTTCGGACTTGCCTGCTGCGCGGTCGAGATGATCCATGTCAACATGCCGCGCTATGACCTCGAGCGCTTCGGCGTCGCACCGCGCGCTTCGCCGCGCCAGTCGGACGTGATGATCGTGGCGGGCACCTTGTGCAACAAGATGGCGCCGGCATTGCGCAAGGTTTACGACCAGATGTCGGAGCCCAAATACGTCATCTCGATGGGCAGCTGCGCCAATGGCGGCGGCTATTATCACTACAGCTATTCGGTCGTGCGCGGATGCGACCGCATCGTGCCGGTCGACATTTACGTCCCGGGCTGCCCGCCGACCGCGGAAGCCCTGCTCTACGGGATCATGCAGCTGCAGCGCAAAATCCGCCGCATCGGAACGATCAACCGATGAGCGCGCACCTTCCCCGCCTCAAGGAGCGTCCTGGCTTTGCCGAGGCCTTTCAGGCCGCGATCGGCCCGGCCTATGTCACGCATAAGGTGCACGTCGGCGAGATCACCGTCACGGTTGCGCGTGGCGCAATCGTCGAGGCCGCGCGCACCTTGCGCGACACCTTCGGCTATCAGCAATTGATGGAGATCGCCGGTGCGGACTATCCCTCGCGGCCCGAGCGGTTCGAGGTCAATTATCATTTCCTCTCGCTGACCGAGAACCACCGCGTCCGCTTGAAGGTCACGACCGACGAAGACAGCCCGGTGCCGACCCTGACGGGTCTGTGGCCGGTTGCAAGCTGGCTCGAACGCGAAGTGTTCGACATGTATGGCGTGATCTTCGCCGGCCATGTCGACTTGCGCCGCATCCTCACCGATTATGGCTTCGAAGGCCACCCGCTGCGTAAGGACTTTCCGCAGACCGGCTATGTCGAATTGCGTTATTCGGAAGCCGAGAAGAGGGTCGTCTACGAGCCCGTCAGCCTGCCGCAGGATTTTCGAAGCTTCGACTTCCTGATGCCCTGGGAAGGGCCCGAATATCGCTTGCCCGGTGATGAAAAAGCCGAAGGGCAAACCCCCGCCGCGCCTTCGCCCGCGCCTGCCGCGACCGGCCCGACGAAGGTTGTCGCCAAGGCCGGCCCGGGCGATCCCAAAGTAACCGAGACACAAAGTGACACCGGGGCCGGCAAGCCCGCCGACAAGGCCGCCCAGGCCGAAGCGCTCAAGCCTGCCGCAGCCAAGGCTGCAAGCGCCGGCGGTAAGGCGGCCGATGCTGCCGAGCCCAAGCCTGGGAAGAAGAAGTGAGCGTTTGCATTATCCGGAACAAGGAGTGCGGCGCATGACCACCCAGCTTGATGTAATGGTCGGCTCGCCCGAAGCCGGCGACGTCTCGCGCGGCGACGAGGCGATCCAGAATTACACGATCAACTTTGGTCCGCAGCATCCCGCGGCCCATGGCGTGCTCCGCCTGATCATGGAATTGGACGGCGAGATCGTCGAGCGGGTCGATCCGCACATCGGGCTGCTCCACCGCGGCACCGAAAAGCTGATCGAATATAAGACCTACGCGCAGGCGCTGCCTTACTTCGACCGGCTCGATTATTGCTCGCCGATGTGCATGGAGCATAGCTACGTGCTCGCGGTCGAGAAGTTGATGGGGCTCGAGGTGCCGCTGCGCGCGCAATATATCCGCGTGCTGATGGCCGAGCTGACCCGCATCATGAACCACATGCTCAATTTGGGTAGCCACGTCATGGACGTCGGCGCGATGACGCCCAACCTGTGGTTGTTCGAGGTCCGCGAGGACACGATGCAGCTTTATGAGGCGGTGTCGGGGGCTCGGATGCACGCCAATTACTTCCGCGTCGGCGGCGTCCACCAGGACATTCCGCCCAAGGTTCTCGACCAGATTGCGACCTTCCTCGACAAATTTCCGATCATCTTCGAGGATGCGATCAGCCTCGTCGCCGACAATCGCATCTTCAAGCAGCGTAACGTCGACATCGGCACCGTCAGCCGCGACGACGCCATCGCCTGGGGCTTCTCGGGCCCGATGATCCGCGCCGCGGGCATCCCGTGGGATCTGCGCAAGTCGCAGCCTTACGAAGTCTATGACCGGATGGAGTTCGACGTTCCGGTCGGCACCAAGGGCGATTGCTACGACCGCTTCATGCTCCGCGTCGAGGAAGTGCGCCAGTCGGCCCGCATAATGCGCCAGTGCCTGCGCGACATGCCCGAAGGCCCGATCGGAAGCCTCGACCGCAAGGTCTTCCCGC
>JALYRC010000203.1 GCA_030855555.1 Pseudomonadota bacterium | reverse complement strand
CCAGCCGCCATGGACGCCGCCGTACAGCAGTGCGATCGAAGGCAGCGCGAACATCACTCCGTAAAGGTCGTTGAGCTCGAACCGGCCGTTACGCGCGCGATGATGGCTGGCATGAAGCACCCACCCCAACCGCCCATGCATCACCCAGCGGTGAACGACATAGGCAAACCCCTCCATGAACGCGATCGTGGCGAGGAGCAGGGAAAGACCGGCGGCGAGCGACATGGGCTTCATATAGGGCGGTCGCGGCCGGCGACAAATCAAAGGTGGAGGACGCTGGTCCGTTCGGCGATCGAGCCTGCGGCGCTGGACGCCGTGCCCTCGCAGCGCCTCAATATGCGACCGAGCGATCGCCGGACGACAAGCCTGGTTCCCATTGAGGCGGGATCGATTTGTTTCAGGCCGAGTGGATATAGCTATCGAAGAACGACGTGGATGTGGCTGGTTCGCTTTTCCCGGCCTGCCGCGCAAATCGGGCGCGATATTGAGTGGGGCTCACACCCATGTGGCGAGCGAAGGCTTTGCGCATCTGTTCGTAGCTTTTGAAACCCGCCTTCCATGAAATCTCTTCGATCTTTTCGGACCCTTCCTCGAGACTTCGCTTGGCAATTTCCATTCGAACGTTCGCGATCCATTCGGCGGGCGAGTTGCCCGTTCCCGCCTCGAATGCCCGGTAGAAATTGCGCAGGCTCATATTGGCGCGCTCGGCGAGCGATTCGGTCCTGAGATCCTCGGCCGGATTTGCGATGATCCACGCCAGCAATGAGCCAAGCGGTCCCTCGATCGATTGCGACTGCAGCGGCGTGCTGAATTGCGACTGGCCCCCCGGACGCTTCAGGAAAACCACCAGGTTCCGTGCCACCAGCAACGCCAAAGAGTGGCCATAGTCCTCCTCGACAAGCGCAAGCGCCATGTCGATTCCGGCCGATATCCCCGCCGCCGTCCAGATCTTGCCGTCCTGAACGTAGATCGAATCGGGCTGGACGTCGGTCGCGGGGAAGCAATTCTGGAGTTCGGCGCAATCTTCCCAGTGCGTTGTCGCACGGCGGCCGTCGAGCAATCCCGCTCCCGCCAGCAGGAAGGCACCACAGCAGACCGAGGTCACGCGGCGAATGCTCTGCTGATTGACCCTTATCCAGCCGAGCAGGCGGGGATCGCAGGAGCGATGGTCGACCGCGCCCCCGGTAACGATGAGGGTGTCGAGGCCAGGCTCGAGCGCGCGAACTTGCCGACAATTAATTTCGATTCCCTGCATCGTGCGGACAAGTCCGCCGTCCATCGAAAGCGGCTCGACCGAGTAGAGCAGGTCGCTCGTCTGCCCGGCACGGATCAAATGTCGCGCGGCCGAGTGAAAAACTGCGGCCGGTCCCGAAAAATCGAGCAAGTCGCATTCGTCGTACAGCAGCATACCGATGCGTCTGAGCCTTGGCTCCACTCGAGCCCCCCGTGGCAATGACCAGCGCCGCAACCTACTCGATCTTCGGCGCCTGCACAAAAGGAAGCGCCCGGCTGGTCATTCGAACATCCTTTGCTGGCTTCGATCTGGCAGAAATCAAGGGTTCTTTGTCATTTCCTGCGCGCGCCGACATTCTAAATTCGGGAGCGAGGTGCTGACGTTTCGGAGCGGCTTTACGAGACTTCCTTGTAAACTCCGGGACTGCTGCCTCGAGGAGGATGCAATGAATTCGAAATGTGGGATAGGCCTCGCGGCGGCCCTGGGGCTGCTTGGAGCGATTACCAGTGGAGTCGGGCAGGCCGCGCTGCAGGGCAACCCGACCTGTTCGGATACCCTGGGCATCGACGTCCACGGGCAGCATGTCGTCGGTGATTACGTCACCGGGATCGGTCATGATGAAATGGACTGGCCGCCTCGGGGCCGCATCGTTGGCGAAACCGTCGCGGCCAACGGCGGAGCGATCCTGCCCGGCGGACCGGGGCCGAGCTTCCACCTTGAGCACGGCGTCGCGCCCGGAGCCTCGTTCTGCACCGACTCGCGCTCACCTGGAGCACATCTATAATTTTCACCCGCCGGTGGGGGGCCGCGAGTCCGGCTCCCCGCTTGCGATAGCCCACCCTCCATAAAAGCCTGTCCTACACGCCCGCGACCTGCCATGCTGCGCGTTCCGTGCACCACTGGCTCTTTGCGATGGTCGATATTCCCGCGCTGATGACGACCACCCGCGCGAAAGCCGCCGAAATGGTCGCCGAGTTCGTGACTCTTGCGACTCTAAGGACGTTAACGCAGGGCTAGGCGCTTGGTCCTTCGGCGAGGAAATGCATCAATTGCGCGAGGGTTTCCTCCATCTGGTCCTGCATCTGGCTGACCAGTTCATTGGCGCGCATATGCTCATGGTCGAGCGGCTTGGAATAAGAGTCCGAAAAGGCCTGGAGGTCGTCGGCGTCGAAGATGCCCTTGGCGACGAGCTTGGCGAGGATCACGAGCA
>JALYRC010000198.1 GCA_030855555.1 Pseudomonadota bacterium | reverse complement strand
AGATACTTCTCAATGGTCTTCGCCTTGGCCGGCGATTCTACGACTACCAGTTTCAAAATTCGCTCCCTCACACGTACGCGTATGGTGGCGAGCCTCGATCGGCAGCGTCAAGCCGCCATGCTGACCTTCCCGCCGGCATGCCGGTCGAGGCGGCCTGCGAGGTCGAGTTCGAGCAGGATGAGTTGCACCGCACCGGTCGACGCGCCGGATTGGCGGACGATCTCGTCGACGGCTACCGGTGACGGCCCAAGCAGGCACTCGATCAGGCCGCGCAGGTCGCGTTCGGCATCGACCGGCTCGGCCTGCTCGAACGGCACGAAGGGGCTTGCCACCTGCCCAAGGCTTGGGCGCACCGCTTCGATCACGTCGGCTGCATTCTGGATCAAGGTCGCCCCGTCGCGGATCAGCTGGTTACACCCTTGCGCACGCGGGTCGAGCGGCGATCCAGGCACCGCCATGACTTCGCGACCCGCCTCACCGGCCAGCCGCGCCGTGATCAGCGACCCCGATCGTGGCGCCGCCTCGACCACCACCGTCCCCGCGCTAAGCCCGGCGATGATACGGTTGCGATAGGGGAAATGGCGCGCCCGCGGCTCGGTCCCCGGCGGCATCTCCGCGATCAGCAAGCCGCGTGCCGCAATGTCTTGTTGGCGAGCCGCGTTCTCGGGCGGATAAGCAATGTCGATCCCGCCCGCGATGACCGCAATCGTCCCGGCTTCGATCGACCCGTCATGCGCCGCGCTATCGATCCCGCGCGCCAGTCCCGAAACGACGCTGACGCCTTCCCGCCCAAGCTCATGCGCCAGGCCGCGGGCAAATCGGCACGCCGCGGCACTTGCATTGCGGGCCCCTACGATCGCCACCATCGGCTGCTCGAGCAATTCGAGGCGCCCCTTCACCGTCATCAACGGCGGCGCATTTTCCAGCTCGGCGAGACTGCGAGGATAAAGCCCTTGCCCGATCGACAGGAAGCGCGCGCCAAGCGCTTCGACCGCCGCAATCTCCCGCTCCGCCGAAGCAATCGCATAGATCCGCGGCGCGCTGCCCCCACCACGCCGCGCCAGATCGGGAATCGCTTCCAGCGCAGCGCTCGCCTTGCCAAAGCGCAGCAGCAATTGCCGAAAGGCGATCGGCCCGATGCCAGGCGTGCGGATCAGCCGCAGCCGGTCAAGCAGATCGCTCACTCGCTCGAGCGGCCGACGCGCGGCTCGTCGCCTGACGCGAGCCGGCGGATATTGTCGCGATGCTTCCAGATGACGATCAAAGCGAGCGCCGCAAGCAAGGGGAAGCGCATCGTATCGCCGACCACGGCGGCGGTGATCGGCGCGCTCGCCGCGGCGGCAATCCCCGCAATTGAGGAAATACGCAGCACCACGAGCAAGCCGATCCAAACGCCGGCATAGACCGCCGCTCCCACAGGCAGCAGCACGGTCAATATCCCGAGCAACGTCGCAACGCCCTTGCCGCCGCGAAAGCGCAGCCAGACGGGGTACAAATGCCCGATCAACACCCCGGCAGCTGCGTGAACTTCGAATCCGGGCCAGAAGCGCTGGGCCAGCCACACCGCAAGCGCGCCCTTGGCCGCATCGAGCAGCAAGGTGGCCGCGGCAAGGCCCTTGGACCCGGTTCGCAAAACGTTGGTCGCGCCGATATTCCCCGATCCGATCTCGCGAATGTCGCCTTTTCCAAACGCTTTCGACAACACCAGCCCGAACGGGATCGAGCCCAGCAGATAGGAGATGGCAAGGGTAAGAAGCATCGCGCTGTTCATGAGCGATGGGTAGCAGAACAAATCACGCCCGCAACACGCCTGTTCGTCATTGCATCTTGCGGGCGAAGGACCACGGCGTCATCACGCCGCAATGAACCCCGCCGCGCCAATCCTGTTCTTCGATTCCGGCGTTGGTGGCCTGTCCGTCCTTGCCCCGACGCGCGCGCTGCTTCCCACCGCAGCCATTGTCTACGCCGCGGACAGCGCCGCTTTTCCTTATGGTATTCGCTCGGAGGCGGAGATTGCTTCCCGGGTCCCGGCGCTCCTCGGCCGCCTCGTCGAGCGCTACCGCCCGCGCCTTGCGGTCATTGCCTGCAACACCGCGTCGACCATCGCCCTCGACCATGTCCGTCACGCGCTGAACATACCGGTCGTTGGCACCGTTCCAGCGATCAAGCCCGCTGCGGCGCTAAGCAAGACGCGGGTGATCGGCGTGCTCGGGACCGAGGCGACCGTTCGCCAGCCTTATGTCGACGACCTCGCGGCGAGCTTCGCCAGCGACTGCATCGTCATCCGCCACGGCACCAAGGAACTGGTCGAACTCGCCGAGGCCAAGCTAGGCGGCGGCGCGATCGACCCGGCGGCAATCCGCGCCGCGCTCGCCCCTATGCGCGACGCGGATCATGGTGAGGCGATCGACGTCATCGTCCTCGCCTGCACCCATTTCCCATTGCTGGCCGAGGAGATCGCCGCGTCCTGGCCGTCCGCGGCCCTGGTCGATGGCAATGCCGGGATCGCGCGCCGCATCGCCCACCTCACCGCCGGCCAGCCATGGCCGGACCAGCCGCCGCCAGGCATCGCCGTCTTCACCGCTCCGCCCCCGCCATCGCTTGCCGCCGCACTGAGGCGTTTCGGTCTCGACCAGGTGGTGACGCTTTAATTGCGAGTCGTTCGCAATGGCCTTTGCCGCGTTGCGGGGATAATGGGCTCGCGTGGACTATCAAGGCATCTTCAAGGCGGCAATCGATCGCCTCCACGACGAGGGGCGATACCGCGTCTTCGTCGATATCCTGCGCACCAAGGGCAGCTTCCCCAACGCGCGCTGTTTCGCCGGGCATAACGGACCCAAGCCGATCACCGTCTGGTGCTCGAACGACTATCTCGCAATGGGGCAACACCCGGCCGTAGTCGCGGCAATGGAGGAAGCCCTCAACGACGTCGGCGCCGGATCGGGCGGCACACGCAACATCGGCGGCAACACGCATTATCACGTCGATCTGGAGGCGGAACTCGCCGATCTGCATGGCAAGCAAGGCGCATTATTGTTCACCAGCGGCTACGTTTCGAATGAAGCGGCGCTATCGACACTTGGCAAATTGCTTCCTGGCTGCGTGATCTTTTCGGACGAACTTAACCACGCTTCGATGATTGCCGGCATCCGCTCGTCGGGCTGCGAGAAGCGCGTCTTCCGCCACAATGATCTCGACCACCTTGAAACATTATTGCGCGACGAAGATCCCGCCACGCCGAAATTGATCGCCTTCGAAAGCGTCTATTCCATGGACGGCGACATCGCGCCGATCGCTGCGATCTGCGATCTTGCCGACCGCTACGGCGCCCTCACTTATCTCGACGAAGTTCACGCCGTCGGCATGTACGGCGCGCGCGGCGGCGGCATTTCCGAACGCGATGGGCTTGCGGACCGGGTCACCATTATCGAGGGCACGCTGGGCAAGGCGTTTGGCGTCATGGGCGGCTACATCACCGCCGATACCGACATCATCGACTGCATCCGCAGCTATGCCCCGGGATTCATCTTTACGACGTCTCTCTCGCCGGTTCTCGTGGCGGGCGCCCTTGCTTCGGTTCGGCACCTCAAGGCATCGAACGAGGAGCGCGTCGCACAGCAGGCCAGTGCGGCCTTGCTAAAGAGCAAATTCCGCGCTGGCGGCTTGCCGCTGATGGACAGCGTCACCCACATCGTTCCTTTGCTCGTAGGCTGCCCGATTGAGGCGAAGAGAATCAGTGACATATTGCTCGCCGAATATGGCTTGTACGTCCAGCCGATAAACTTCCCCACCGTGCCGCGCGGCACCGAGCGGTTGCGCTTTACGCCCGGACCGAACCACAGCGCCGAGATGATGGACGAGTTGACCGGCGCATTGGTCGAAATCTGGGACCGGCTGGCACTCGCCAAGGCCGCCTAGGCGGCACTTCCGCGCTTTTTTTTGCCTTCAGGCTGTCCTACACCCTTGGCAATGCGCTATCGGACGGCATGGTTCGCTGTCACCTCGCCTCTGTCTCGCCCGCTGTGGGCATCTTGGGCAGTGAATTACACCGTCGTCAGTGCGAACATTGGGAACATTCGGTCCATTTCGCGAGGCTTTGATCCATGCGCATCGCCCTTTCCGCCGACCATGCCGGCTATGAATTGAAGGATCTGCTCGCCGCCTGGCTTGCCGAGACCGGCCACGAAATCATCGACCTTGGCACCAACAGTGCCGACAGCGTCGATTATCCCGACTTTGGCGCCCGCCTCGCCGGCGCCGTTGCAAGCGGCGAGGCGGACCGCGGGATTGCAGTATGTGGATCCGGGATCGGCATTTCAATCGCCGCTAATCGCAACCCGGGATGCCGCTGCGCTTTGGTGAGCGAGCCGCTTTCGGCAACCTTTGCGCGCACCCACAACGACGCCAACGCCATTGCGCTTGGATCGCGGCTGATTGGGCCGGAGATGGCCAAGGCCTGCGTTACCGCTTTCCTCGACACCCAATTCGAAGGCGGCCGCCACCAGCGCCGCGTCGACATGCTCAACCAAGCCAAGGACTTCTAAATGGCCACTGCCACCAACCTTACGGACGTCCAGCCAAGCGGCTTCTTCACCCGCGCTCTTGCCGACGCGGACTCCGCGGTCGCCAATGCCATCGCTTCAGAACTCCACCGCGAACAGACCCAGATCGAGCTCATCGCTTCGGAGAATATTGTCTCGCGCGCCGTGCTCGAAGCGCAAGGTTCGGTGCTGACCGACAAATATGCCGAGGGTTATCCGGGACGCCGTTATTATCAGGGCTGCGAACCCTCGGACGCGGTGGAGACCCTCGCCATCGAGCGGGCCAAAAAGCTCTTCGACTGCGGCTTCGCCAACGTCCAGCCGCATAGCGGCGCGCAGGCTAATGGCGCGGTAATGCTTGCACTGACCAAGCCCGGCGACACTATTCTTGGCATGAGCCTCGACGCCGGCGGTCACCTCACTCACGGCGCCCGGCCGGCAATGTCGGGAAAATGGTTCAACGCGGTCCAATATGGCGTGCGCCGCGACGATGATTTGATCGACTTCGACCAGGTCGAGGCACTTGCCAAGGAGCATCGCCCCACCCTGATCATCGCCGGTGGCTCGGCCTATCCGCGCCACATCGACTTCGCGAAGTTCCGCACCATCGCCGATGAAGTCGGCGCGACCTTCATGGTCGACATGGCCCATTTTGCCGGCCTCGTCGCAGCCGGCGAACATCCAACACCGTTCGGCCACGCCCATGTGGTCACCACGACGACCCACAAGACGCTCCGCGGGCCACGCGGCGGTATGGTGCTGACCAATGACGAGGCCATCGCCAAGAAGATCAATTCGGCGGTCTTTCCGGGGCTCCAGGGCGGCCCGCTGATGCATGTCATTGCCGCGAAGGCCGTTGCGTTCGGGGAGGCGCTCGAGCCGGGCTTCAAGACCTATGCCAGAGCGGTAATCAAGAATGCCCAAACGCTCGCCGGGCGACTGAAGGAACGTGGCGCGGATCTCGTGGCTGGCGGCACGGACACACACCTTGCATTGGTTGATCTGCGCCCGATCGGCATCACCGGCAAAGACGCGGACGAAGCGCTCGAACGCGCCGGGATCACCTGCAACAAGAATGGCGTCCCCTTCGATCCGCTCCCGCCAATGCAGACCAGCGGAATCCGGGTCGGCTCCCCCGCCGGCACGACGCGCGGCTTCGGAACCGCTGAGTTCGCCGACATTGGCGACATGGTTGCCGATGTGCTGGCCGGCGTCGCCAAGGGCGACACCGCGGTTGAGCGCGACGTCAATCAACGAGTCCGCGCATTGTGCGCGCGATTCCCAATCTATCAGGACCGCTAGATCATGACCGACCCCAATTCAGACAAGCCCGACTATCTCGGCCGCGCCACCGACGAGATGAAGGCGATGGGCAAGCAGGGTTTTGCCCATCCTTCTACAAAGACGGTAGCGACCGGTGCGGCGATTGGCGCAGTGGCGGCAATCCTGCTGCCCGTCCTGACCCTTCCGATCGGGATCATTGGCGGCGCCGGGATCGCGCTGTGGCAGCGCATAAAGCGCTAAGATGCGCTGTCCGTTCTGCGCGCATGAAGACAGCCAGGTAAAGGATAGCCGCCCTTCGGAAGATGCGGCGGCGATCCGGCGGCGGCGACAATGCGAAGGGTGCGGGGCGCGCTTCACCACTTTCGAGCGGGTCCAGTTGCGCGACCTCATCGTGCTCAAGAAGGACAATAAGCGCGAACCCTTCGACCGCGCCAAACTGGAACGCGCCATCGGCCACGCCTGCCGCAAGCGCGACATTGACGCGGCCCGCGTCGCCCAGCTCGTCTCAGGGATCCAGCGCCAGCTCGAAACCCGCGGCGACGAAGTTTCTACCGACGATATAGGCCAGGCAGTGATGGATGGCCTCAAGGCCCTCGACCCCGTCGCCTACATCCGCTTCGCCAGCGTCTACAAGGACTTCTCGGAAGCCGGCGACTTTGCTGAAATTGCAGAAGCGGTCGGAGAAGATACTCCGCCCCCAAGTCCTGCAAAACCTCGAGACAAATTGCTGTGAATGCTGCCCCCGCTATCATCCTCGTCCGCCCACAGCTCGGCCAGAATATCGGCAAGGCGGCGCGCGCGATGCTCAATTTCGGGCTTACCGACCTTCGCCTTGTAGCCCCCCGCGATGGGTGGCCCAATCCCGACGCCGGACCGGCTGCGGCGGGAGCTGACATGGTGCTGGCGCAGGCCCAAGTCTTCCGCACCGTCGAGGACGCGATCGCCGATTGCAACCTGGTCTACGCGTCGACCGTACGGCGGCGCGACCTGATCAAGCCCGCGGTCGGCCCCGAGGAGATGGCGCGCGACATGCATGGCTCGCCCGGCCGCTCGGCGATCCTGTTCGGCCCCGAGCGCTCGGGGCTGGAGAGCGACGATGTCGCCCTTGCCACGCGGATCGTGACCGTGCCGATCAACCCTGAATTCGGCAGCCTGAACCTTGCGCAGGCCGTAATCCTCCTGGCCTATGAATGGTCGCGTGGCTCCGTCTTGGCGCAGCCCACGGTCAAGGACCTCGAGCCCCCGGCTTCGCAGGGCGAGCTTGAAGGGTTGATTGGTCAACTCGACGCAGACCTCCACGCCGCGGGATATTTCCATCCTCCCGAGCGCACCCAGGTCACGCGCCATATGATCCGCTCGATCATGTCCAAACCGCGCTGGTCTAGCCGCGAGGTAAAGGCCGTGCGCGGCATGATTCGCACCATCGGCCATCCGCGCCCGCGCGGATCGCTTACTCTGCCCGAATGACATCCCAGCGAGACAATTCGTGAGCGATCGAAGTCTCGATAAGGTCCTCGTACAGTCGCTCCACCAGCGCGCGATCGACCCCTTTGGCGGCCGCTGCGGCATCGACCTTGCCTTTGACGTCAGCCTTGCGCCACTCGTCGCGCACCGCGTTGCGCGTTGGCTTGATCCGCGCGGCCGCGTCCATATAGCTAAAACGCCGTGCCAGCAGTGCGACCAGCTGGCGGTCGATCTCATCGACCCCGGCGCGAACTTGGGTCATGACAGTGCAGTCAGCGGGGTCAGTGATGTCGTTCATGGGCGACCCTATGCGACGACGCATGGCAGCTTGCCAAGCTTGACCTTCAACCCGGCTTCGCCTAGGCGCTCCGCTTCGCAATCGACCTCACACCCCGGTGAAGTGATGGTCCTGCCGATCAACTGGTCGGTGGCGCGGTCCGGGAATTGTTGAACAAGCAGATTGGACTATGACATGAGCA
>JALYRC010000197.1 GCA_030855555.1 Pseudomonadota bacterium | reverse complement strand
AGGAAGCGTCCTGTCGCTCGACGGGTTCCGCAGGCGCAGGATTTATTCCTGCGCAGTCGCGCGCGAGGAGAGCAATGGCTGGATGCCCGACGAGGATTCGAACCTCGATTAACGGAGTCAGAGTCCGGAGTCTTACCATTAGACGATCGGGCAGCGCCGGGCGGGCGAATAGGAAAGCGGTGGCTTGCTGTCAACGTCCGCGCCCGCGTGTGGGGCCACGGAGTCGGATTGGTTGCGCTTGGCGTTCGCTTGGGCCTACACTGCGGGCAAGTCAGTCGCACGGGTATGTCCGGGCGATGCAGGATAGAATGGGCGTAACGAGACATGGCGCATCAGGCCGCCACTTCGCCGCCGGAGGCCGATTCCAGCCCCCGGCCGGCCAATTACCCTCCGGTCGCCGCCTCAGGGGCGGACCGCCGGAGGCGCCGGACTTACGGCGCCCTTGACTTGGGCACGAACAATTGCCGCTTGCTGATTGCGCGCCCCAGCGACGAGGGCTTTACCGTGGTGGACGCTTTTTCGCGGATCGTCCGACTTGGCGAGGGGCTTGGAGCAAGCGGCGTGCTTAGTGATGCTTCGATGGATCGAGCGATCGCAGCGCTCGCGATCTGCGCCGACAAGTTGCGCCGCCGCAATGTCACCTTGGCGCGATCGGTCGCGACCGAGGCGTGCCGGAGGGCAAGCAATGGCGGCGACTTTGCCGACCGCGTCCGGCGCGAGACCGGGGTCGTGCTCGAAATTATCCCGCCGAAGGAAGAAGCGCGGCTTGCGGTTCTTGGGTGTCACAAATTGCTCGAACCCGGCGGAGGGCCCGCGCTGATCTTCGACATCGGCGGGGGTTCGACCGAGCTGGTGCTGGTGGATCATGGCGCAAATGACGTACCGCGGATCATCGCCTGGTGGTCGGCGCCGTGGGGCGTAGTCTCGCTGACCGAGACCGAAGGTCGCGAGGCGCTTGAGGGCCCCGATCGGGTTGCCGCCTACAAACGTATGCGCGAGCGTGTCCGGCGCAGCTTCCACCGCTTCGTCGATATGCTCCCAAAGGATGCCCAGAACATCCGCTTGCTTGGCACCAGCGGCACGGTGACGACCCTTGCCAGCGTTCACCTTGCGCTCCCCAGCTATGATCGCCGCGCGGTGGATGGCTTGCATGTGCCGGTTGGCGACATGCGCCGCATCTCGACCATGATTGCGGAAATGGATCTTGCCGGGCGTTCCGGACTGCCCTGCATCGGGGCCGAGCGCGCGGACATGGTCGTTGCGGGCTGTGCAATATTGGAAGCGATCCTCGACATCTGGCCGGCCGAACGGCTCGGCATCGCCGACCGCGGGATACGCGAGGGGATATTGCGTTCCCTCATGGCGCGCGACGGATATATATTGTGAGCCGGGGTGGGGGCGGGGCGCGGACCCGCGTCAAGACCTCGCGCGGGCGCACCGCAAGCTCGAACCGCTGGCTCGCGCGCCAGCTCAACGATCCTTATGTCCGCAAGGCCAAGGCCGAAGGCTATCGGAGCCGCGCCGCCTATAAGTTGATCGAACTCGACGAGCGCTTTGCGTTATTGAGGGGCGCCAAGGCGGTGGTCGACCTTGGCATTGCACCGGGGGGCTGGAGTCAGGTCGTCCGCCGCGTCGTGCCCGGTGCGAGGATCGCCGGGATCGACCTGCTCGAAACCGAACCGATCGACGGGGTGGAAATCCTCCAGATGGACTTCATGGACGACGCCGCGCCCGAGGCATTGCGCGTAGCCTTGGGCGCCGAGCCCGACCTCGTCCTGTCGGACATGGCGGCAAACACTGTCGGCCACCCGCAGACCGACCATCTTAGAACGATGGGATTGGTCGAAGCGGCGCTGATGTTCGCCACCGAAGTGCTTCGTCCCGGCGGCGCCTTTGTCGCCAAAGTGCTCGCCGGCGGGGCCGACCACGGGCTCGTCGCCGAGCTCAAACGCCACTTCACCACCGTCAAGCACGCCAAGCCTCCCGCCAGCCGCAAGGGCTCGTCCGAATGGTATGTCATTGCCCAGGGATTCAAGGGACGCGCCGAGGCTTTACCTGGCGCTGACCAGCGGCCGGGTCAGGAAATCCACGGCTGAAGACGCCGTGTTCGCGCGGCAAGTGCTGCCTGGCCGATACGGACAAGCTGAATCACCGTCGAAATCACGCTCCAGCCGGCGCAAGCGAGGAAGGCGGCGGTCGGCGCGCCAAGGAGCAGGCCGATGCTCATGATCAGCAGGATGATATTGCGCCGCGCGACGACCAGTCGGAACAACGAATCGAAGCGCGCGTAAAGGAAGGCGTTGAAGCCGAACTGCACGTGGAACGAGATCTCCACTGCCCGGCCGACGACATAGGCGCCGAGGATCAACCAGCAGGCCAGCCAGATCGGATCAGCGGATGCTGGATCGCTTAGTGCCAGGCCCTGAGCGAGGCAAAGCCACCACAACGGCGGGTGAACGATGTCGGTCCCGTGGTCGAGCAAGTTCCCGAGGCGCGAGGATGTTACCGTGACCCGAGCCAGTTTCCCGTCGACCGTATCGAGGAAGGTCATGGTCCAGGCGGCGAGCAGGGCCGCTGCGAGATCGCCTTTATAGAATAGCCATCCGGCAAGGACCGTTAGTGC
Organism: Pseudomonadota bacterium; assembly: GCA_030855555.1. Lineage (GTDB taxonomy): Bacteria > Pseudomonadota > Alphaproteobacteria > Sphingomonadales > Sphingomonadaceae > Sphingomicrobium. The sequence continues at coordinate 5,338 of JALYRC010000197.1, read as the reverse complement.
AATTCCGACGATGGTTATTGCATTCGGCGGAATGTGCAGCCGCGCGGCGAATCGCGTGACCACCAGGGCCGGGGCTGGCCAGGCATATTTCGTCACGAGATCGGTGACGCCCTTGTACACATTGGCGAACAGCAGCGTCTCCGCCTTTCGCGCCGGCACCTCGTCGAGGCTGAAGGCGAGCATGGTCGAGCGGCGGCGAAGCTTGCGGATATAATGCTCGCCAAGCTGCGACACGCGCACGGTTGCGAAGTTTGCATTATCGCCAGCGATTGCTGCGCGGGCTTCAGCAACCGCCGATTTGTCGACAGAGATAGCGAGCGGACGGCCACTATCGTCGGCAAGGATGGTCCCGGGATTAGCAAGCAGCCACTGGACTGCGCTTGCGTCTAACAGCGCCGTTGCTTGGGCCACCACCGCCAAGTCGGCGCCGACCAACTGACGTTCCAACCGTTTGATAGGCAGTAGCCCGAAAACGCGCGTCGAGCAGTCGCCGACTTGTTCGATCAATGCGCTGTCACGAGCGCGCGTCGGCGATCGCGTCCTTGAGCACGTCGTACCCAACCGCCGAATTGATCACCCGATCACCGACCACGAATAATGGCGTGCCGGTCGCGCCCAGCTGTCCCGCGACCTGGAAGTTGCGCTTCAGTGCGGCTTCCTGTTCGGCATTGTCCTGCGGCTGGGGCGAGACCCCCGCGGCAGCGGCGGCCTTGGCCAGCGAGTTCGGCGTCGGATTGCCCGAAGCGTTCAACAGATCGTGAAAAGCGGCAAACCGGCCGGCTTTCGACGCAGCGAGCGCAACGCGCGAGGAGGCAAGACTGCTCGGCCCCAGGATCGGCAGTTCATGAAACACGACCCGCAAGCCCTTGTCCTCGGCCAATAGCCGGTCGATGTCGGGGTTAGATTTGCGGCAATATCCGCAAGCATAGTCGTAATAATAAGCAAGGGTGACGTCGGGCTTGGCCGCGCCCTTCCAGCTGGAATGAAACGGCGTTTCGATGTTCGCGCGCTGCGCGGCGAGCGTCGGCGCATATTGACGGTCACGAAGCGCATCGGACGCCTCGACCAATATGTCCGGGTTCTCGACGATGGCCGTGCGGACCATGCGTTCGCCGAACAAGGCCGGCCCCGCGGTAACCAGCAATAAAGCGGTCAGTCCCGCCCCGACGGCGCCTCCGCCAATCGCAGCGCCCCAGCGCGAAGGCTTATTTTCCGTCATCGCGCTTGTTCTTCTTATTCTTCTTGAGCTGCGTCTCGGACACCATGGCAATATCCTGGGCGCGAAGATAGTCGGAAGTTCCTGGTTTCAGCCCCATCATTGCCGCGCGCGCTGCGGCAAGGGCGAGCTTGGTTTCGCCCTCCAGATTCTGTCGCTCAGCGGTCGCCAGGCTGGCGCGGGCACGGTCGCCCTCGCGGTCATAAATGACGCCAAGCTGATACCAGGCAAAGGGATTGTCGTTGTCGCGGTTGACGGCATTCTTGAGCACTTGCTTGGCTTCAGGGAACTTGGTCTGATCGTCAGTCGCGATGAGCGCGTGGCCAAGCATTACGGCGATCATGGGCTGGTCGGGAGCGCGACTGACCGCGCGGCGCAACGGTGCGATTGCTGCCGCGGGATTTCCGCCTTCGAGCAATACCTGGCCCTGCAGCTCGAGGAAGAAGGGATCGTTGGGATCCGCCTTGAGCAAGGCCTCGGTCTCGGTCGCAGCTTTGTCCGGGTAAGCGCCACGATGATAGGCATAGGCCCGCGCGTAATGCGCAGGGATGCTGCGGTCGGTTTCCGGATATAGCGTCGTTGCCCGGCGCGGATCGACGTAGCCGATAAGCTTAGCTTTGACGCGCTGAAAGCGAGCTTCGAGCGCTGGGTCGGTCTTGCGCTGCCACGCCGGATCGGCGCGATACTTTTGCTCGAGGCTGGCAATGCGTTCGCTCGACAACGGATGGGTCCGACCGTAGCTGTCCTTCTGCGGGATCGCGAGGCGAAACTCCTGATTGGCGAGCTTCTTGAAGAAATCGAGGCTGCCCTGCCCATTGATGCCGGCAGCGGACAGATAGGAAGCGCCGGCGAGATCGGCACTCGATTCCTGTGCACGCGTAAAACCAAGCAGATTGCCCATAGCGGCCTGCTGACCGGCCATTATCACGCCCATTGCAGCGTCGCCTGCTCCGGCGGCGGCGGCGGCGGCGGCAAGGACCAGCGACAGGACGGTTATCTTGGTTGCCGCCGCCTGGCCTTCGTAACTTCGGAGAACGTGGCCACCGGCGACGTGGCCCAATTCGTGCGCGATCACGGCCTGCAGCTGATTGGCATTGTCCGAGGCGGTAATCAGCCCGGTGTGAATATAGACGACTTGCCCGGTGGCAACGAAAGCATTGATCTCGGGATCGCTAATCAGCACGACCTTGACGCTTCCCGGGTCGAGCTTGGCGGCCTGGATCAGCGGCTTCGACATGTCCCGGAACAGCAACTCGGTCTCGCTGTCGCGAAGGACCGATTGCGCTGCGGCGGCGGGCGCGAGGGCAACGCTTATCGCGAGCGCAAGCACGGAGATGCGGGTCATCCGCCGGAAACCGTTGAACATGGCCATTGCTGTCTCACTCATCGGCTGAACAGCAGATGAAAGGCGGCCCCGAACGACTGTCCCGGACCGCCTGATCATCTCGCAGCGAAGTCGGCTCAGCCGAACTGCCCATTAGCCAAAAGTGCGCTGCCACCAGCCACGGCGCGGACCGGAGCCATCTCCTGGTTCCTCTTCGCCGCTGTCGTCATTGCCAGCCACAGGGCTGCTTTCGGGAGCGGCGGCAGGGACCGGCGGCCCATCGGCGATGGCCTGTTCAATCGCTGCGTCAGTCGGAACGGGAAGCACGGCCTTCTTGGCGCGCGAGCGCCGCTTTGGCGCTGCAGGAGCGGCTTCGACGCTTTCCCCCGCCAACACGTTGGCGGCAACCGGTTCGGCCTCCGACGCGACCTCGGGTTGCGGCGCGACATCGGGCTGCGCCCCAACCTCGACCGGGGCTTCGGCCCCGGGCTTGCGAGCGCGGGGACGACGACGGGTCTTGGGCTTGTCGTCTTTCTCCGCCTCGCTCTCGGCGGCAGGCTCGGCCGTCGCGATGGGCGCTTGCTCCAGCGGAGCTTCGAGCACGGGCGGATCGTCGCCATTGACCTCAGTTTGTGCACCGATCGCTTCATCAGAGCGGGGACGGCGACCGCGGCCGCCGCGACGGCCGCGGCGCGGGCGCTGCCGCTCCTCGCCGTCTTCACCCTGTTCGGCGTGGCGCTCTTCGGTGTCCGCGAGCGGCTGCTCGTCAAGCATGGCGTCATCCTGGCCGTCCGTGACCAACTCGCCAGCGTCGCTGTCGGCGACTTCGCGATCGAGGCCTTCGCCACCCTCGCGCTCACCGTCACGGCGATTGCGGCCGCGGCCCCCACGGCGGCGGCGACGCTTGCGCCGGGCACCTTCGTCATCGGTCGCTTCGGACGTTTCGCGCGGTCCCTCGCGACCGCCTTCGCGGCGGGCTGGACGGTCGGTCTCGGCTTCGATCTCCTCGTCCTCGGCTTCGACCTCGTCGATGAAATCATCTTCATCATCATCGATTACCGGCGCGGACACCGGGCGGTCCTGCGGATTTGGGCGAGCGCCCGAGCTTTCGACGCTCATGCGGGCGCCTTCGAACGCTTCGTCGATCATGACTTCGACGGTCACGCCGTAGCGCAGTTCGATCTCGCCGAGTTCAGCGCGCTTCTTGTTAAGTACGTAGACCGCCGCCTCGCGTCCGGCGCGAAGCAGGATCCGATCACCACGAGCCCGCGCGGCTTCATCCTCGATGATCCTGAGCGCGCTCAGGCCCGATGACGATGCCGTTCGCATCAGCCCGGTGCCTTCGCAGTGCGGGCAAGCCTTGGTTGATGCTTCGAGAACGCCGGTGCGCAACCGCTGGCGGCTCATTTCCATGAGGCCGAAGGAGCTGATCCGGCCAACCTGGATGCGGGCGCGGTCGTTCTTGAGCGCGTCCTTCATCGCCTTTTCGACTTTGCGATTATGGTTCGACTGCTCCATGTCGATGAAGTCGATTACCACCAGCCCGGCCATGTCCCGCAGGCGCAATTGGCGCGCGATCTCGTGGGCGGCTTCGATGTTGGTCGCAAAGGCGGTCTGCTCGATATTATGCTCACGCGTCGAACGGCCCGAGTTGATGTCGATCGAGACCAGGGCCTCGGTCGGATTGATCACCAGATAACCGCCCGATTTCAGCTGCACCACCGGATGATACATGGCGGTCAACTGGTCTTCGACGCCATAGCGTTGGAATACCGGCGTCGGGTCGCGGTAGGGGATCACGCGCTTCACATGGCTCGGCATCAATAGCCGCATGAATCCGCGGGCGGCCTTATAGCCTTCCTCACCCTCGACGATGACTTCGTCGATTTCGCGATGATAAAGATCGCGAATGGCGCGCTTGATCAGGTCGCTGTCGCGATAGATGAGCGCGGGCGCGGAACTCGAAAGCGTCTTTTCGCGAATCTCATCCCACAGCCGTGCGAGATAGTCGAAATCGCGCTTGATCTCGATCTTGGTGCGCGACAGTCCCGCCGTGCGCACGATCAGCCCCATGGTGGTGGGCAGGTTCAAGTCCGACATGATCGACTTCAACCGCTTGCGGTCGGCGCCGTTCGAAATCTTGCGGCTGATCCCACCACCATGGCTGGTGTTCGGCATCAACACGCAATAGCGGCCAGCAAGGCTGAGGTAGCTCGTCAGGGCAGCGCCCTTGTTCCCGCGCTCCTCCTTTACGACCTGGACGAGCAGAACCTGGCGGCGCTGGATAACGTCCTGGATTTTGTAGCGCCGACGCAGATTTTGGCGCTTCATGCGCAGTTCGTCAGCAGCGCTTTCGTCGACTGGTGAGCGCGACGAACCGGTGCCGACTTCCTCGCCGCCAACCAGTTCCGCGTCGTCGTCAACACCCTCCTCAGCGAGATCGTCACCGTCGTCGTCGCTGAGCATGTCGTGATCGTCGCCATGTTCGGCCGCGCGAAGACGTTCTTCCTCGGCGGCATGCTCGGCTTCCTCGGCAAGCAAAGCATCGCGGTCCGATTTCGGAATCTGGTAATAATCGGGATGGATTTCGCTGAACGCCAGGAAGCCGTGGCGATTGCCGCCATAATCGATGAACGCCGCCTGGAGCGACGGTTCGACCCGAGTTACCTTGGCTAGATAGATATTCCCTTTGAGCTGCTTATGCTCTTCGGACTCGAAATCAAATTCCTCGATCCGGTTTCCCTTGGCGACGGCGACCCGAGTTTCCTCCGGGTGGCGCGCGTCGATCAGCATGCGCA
>JALYRC010000172.1 GCA_030855555.1 Pseudomonadota bacterium | reverse complement strand
CTTCCCGATCGAATTGTGGCCGCAGATGGGCGAGCTTGGGCTTCATGGCATTACGGTCGAGGAGGAATGGGGCGGCCTCGGCCTTGGCTATGTCGAACATGTCGTGGCGCAGGAAGAAGTTGCCCGGGCATCGGCCTCGGTCGGCCTTAGCTATGGCGCGCATTCGAACCTGTGCATCAACCAGATCCGCCGCTGGGCGAACGACGAGCAGAAGCGCCACTATCTCCCCAAGCTGATCAGCGGCGAACATGTCGGGGCGCTTGCCATGAGCGAAGCCGGCGCCGGCAGCGACGTCGTGTCGATGAAGCTCAAGGCTGACAAGGTCGACGGCGGATACCGCCTCAATGGGACAAAGTTCTGGATCACCAATGCGGCTTGTGCCGACACGCTGGTGGTTTATGCGAAGACCGGCGAGGGATCGCGCGGCATTACGACCTTCCTGATCGAAAAGGGCATGGCCGGTTTCTCGATCGGGCAGAAGATCGACAAGATGGGGATGCGCGGGAGCCCGACTTCGGAGCTGGTGTTCGACGATTGCTTCGTTGCGGCGGAGCAGGTCATGGGGCCCGAGAATGGCGGGGTCGGGGTGCTGATGTCGGGCCTCGATTATGAGCGGACCGTGCTTGCCGGGATCCAGCTCGGGATCATGCAGGCGTGCCTCGACGTGGTCCTGCCCTATGTCCGCGAGCGCAAGCAGTTCGGCCAGCCGATCGGCCATTTCCAGCTCATGCAGGGCAAGATCGCCGACATGTATGTCGCGCTCAATTCGGCGCGGGCCTACGTCTATCAGGTGGCGCGGGCGTGCGATGCCGGCAAGACGACTCGCTTCGATGCGGCCGGCGCGATCCTGCTGGCAAGCGAGAGCGCGGTGAAGGTCGCCAACGAAGCGGTCCAGGCGCTCGGCGGAGCGGGCTACACCAAGGACTGGCCGGTCGAACGCTACTACCGCGACGCGAAGCTGCTCGACATTGGCGCGGGCACCAACGAAGTGCGGCGAATGCTGATCGGGCGCGAACTGGTAGGCTCCGCCGACAAGGTGGCGCAATGAGCGGCCCGCGGATCGACAGCAAGATCATCGTCGACGGGGAGGAATTTCGCGCCCGGGCGGAGCATAATCGCGCGCTTGCGGAGAAGCTTCGTGCCGATGTGGCCAAGGCAGCGCTTGGGGGCACGGAGAAGAGCCGCGAGCGGCATGTGGCGCGCGGGAAATTGCTGCCGCGCGACCGCGTCGAGCGGCTGCTCGATCCGGGATCGCCATTCCTTGAGATCGGCCAGCTTGCGGCTTGCGACCTGTATGACGGCGAGGTGCCGGGGGCGGGGCTGATCGCGGGGATCTGCCGGGTCAGCGGGCGCCAGTGCATGATCGTGTGCAACGACGCGACGGTGAAGGGCGGCACTTATTATCCGATGACCGTCAAGAAGCATTTGCGCGCGCAGGAGATTGCCGAGGCCAATCATCTGCCGTGCATCTATCTGGTCGACAGCGGTGGCGCCAATCTGCCGCACCAGGCCGAAGTCTTTCCCGACCGCGATCATTTCGGACGCATTTTCTACAATCAGGCGAACATGTCGGCCAAGGGCATTGCGCAGATTGCATGCGTCATGGGCAGCTGCACCGCGGGGGGCGCCTACGTTCCGGCGATGAGCGATGAAAGCATCATCGTTCGCGAGCAAGGCACGATCTTCCTTGCCGGCCCGCCGCTGGTGAAGGCCGCCACGGGCGAAGAGATTTCGGCGGAGGAATTGGGTGGGGGCGACTTGCACGCGAGGAAGTCGGGCGTGGTCGATCACCTTGCCGAGAATGACGAGCATGCACTGACCATCGTGCGCGATATCGTGAGCCATCTAGGATTTCCGTTCGTCCCGAGCGAAGTCGAGGGACGTGTCTCGACTTCGCTCGACACGAACGGAATCAGGGAACCCAGGCCACCGCATTACGACGCCGAGGAATTGTACGGCATCATTCCCGACGATGTGCGCGCGCCTTATGATGTCCGCGAAGTGATTGCGCGGATTGTCGATGCATCCGAGTTTCACGAGTTCAAGGCGCTTTACGGAACGACATTGGTGTGCGGCTTTGCCCATATCTGGGGGATGCCGGTGGCGATCCTGGCAAATAATGGCGTGCTGTTCAGCGAAAGCGCGGTGAAGGGCGCGCACTTCATCGAGCTAGCCTGCCAGCGCCGCATTCCTTTGCTCTTCCTGCAAAATATCTCGGGCTTCATGGTCGGCGGGAAATATGAGGCAGAAGGGATTGCCAAGCACGGCGCCAAGCTGGTTACCGCCGTCGCCACCGCCCAAGTGCCCAAGGTGACGGTGTTAATTGGCGGCAGCTTCGGCGCGGGCAATTATGGGATGTGCGGGCGGGCCTATTCGCCAAGGTTTTTATTCAGCTGGCCCAATTCGCGCATCTCGGTGATGGGCGGCGAGCAGGCCGCGTCCGTGCTGGCGACCGTCCACCGGGACGCCGCGACCTGGACTCCGGAACAGGCCGAAGCCTTCAAGCAACCGATCCGCGACGATTATGAAGCGCAAGGTAACCCGTGGCACGCGACGGCGCGGCTGTGGGACGACGGGATCATCGACCCGGCGCAGACGCGGGATGTATTGGGCCTGGCTTTCGCGGCGTGCCTCAACGCGCCAATCCCGGAGCGGGCCAACTTCGGCGTGTTCAGGATGTGATGATGATGCATGCGCTTTCTTTAATCCTCCCCGAGCTCGTCTCGGGGAGGGGGACCGCCCGGCAAAGCCGGGTGGTGGAAGGGGAGGCGCGCCGCCGATGCAGCGCAGATCAGCCTCATAACTGCATCGAGGTCGGACAAGACGTCGCGTGCCGCGATCCGCAGGGTGCAAATCCCTGCGTCGAGAAAATAAGCATCGCGTCGCTCGTCACGCCGAGATCGGTCACCGTGCGAATGCATCTCGCCATCGATCTCTATTGCAAGCCGAGCATCGCTGCAGAAAAAGTCCAGAATGTAGGCACCACTGGCATGCTGGCGACGGAACTTCAGGCCGTCTGGGCGGGAACGCAGGGCGCCCCAAAGCAACACTTCAGGCAAGCTCATCTTCGCGCGCAGGTTGCGCGCGCGGGGCACTGCGCGCCCTTCGGCCTTGGGCGCGATATTCTTGAGCATTCGCAATTCCCCTCCGTCAGTGCTTCGCACTGCCACCTCCCCGAGACAAACTCGGGGAGGATCATTCAGGACCGACCATGACCCGCACCGACTGGACCCGTGACGAGCTTAGCGCACTGTTCGAGCTTCCGTTTACCGACCTCTTGTTCCGCGCGGCGGAGGTGCATCGCGCGCATCATGCGGCGCGCGAGGTGCAGTTGTGCACGCTTCTTTCGATCAAGACCGGCGGGTGCCCGGAGGATTGCGGATACTGCTCGCAATCGGCGTTCGCCAAATCAGGGCTGAAGGCCGAGAAATTGATGGACGTGGACGCGGTACTTGCCGCTGCTGCCGAAGCCAAGGCGGCGGGGTCGCAGCGGTTCTGCATGGGGGCGGCGTGGCGCGAGCCGAAGGACCGCGACATGGGCGCGGTGTGCGCGATGGTCGCGGGCGTGAAGGCGATGGGGCTCGAGACGTGCATGACATTGGGCATGCTGAGCGGGGAGCAGGCGCGCCAGCTCAAGACGGCGGGGCTCGATTATTACAACCATAATATCGACACTTCGCCCGAACATTATGGCGACATCATCACCACGCGCACATTTCAGGAGCGGCTCGATACGCTTGAGGAAGTGCGCGAGGCGGGGATGGCGGTGTGCTGCGGCGGGATCGTCGGCATGGGCGAGACTCGGGAGGATCGCGTCGGCTTCATTCACGCGCTGGCGACCCTCCCCCGGCATCCCGAAAGCGTGCCGGTCAATGCGCTGGTGCCGGTCAAGGGCACCGTGCTTGGCGACATGTTCGCGGGCGAGCGGCTGATCGACGACATCGAGTTCGTGCGTACCGTGGCGGTCGCCCGGATCACCATGCCGCGCAGCATGGTTCGGCTGTCGGCCGGGCGCGAGAGCATGTCGGAGGCGACGCAGGCCTTGTGCTTCCTTGCCGGTGCCAATTCCATCTTCACCGGCGATAAATTGCTGACCACGGCCAACGCGGGCGGCGGGGCGGATGCGGTGCTGCTGGCCAAATTGGGGATGAAGCCGATGGAGGCGCAGGAGCCCATGCGTGCGATGGTGGCGGCATGATCGCCTCACTCCTCATCGCCAATCGCGGCGAGATTGCCTGCCGGATCATTCGCACGGCGCGAGCAATGGGCGTTCGCACGGTGGCGGTTTATTCGGATGCGGATGCCAAGGCGCTGCATGTCCGGCAGGCGGACGAGGCGGTGCATATCGGGGCGTCTCCGGCGCGCGAGAGCTATCTGGTGGGCGAAAAGATCATTGCCGCCGCCAAGCAAAGCGGGGCCGAGGCGATCCATCCGGGATACGGCTTTCTGTCCGAGAATGCCGATTTCGCGCAGGCGGTGATCGACGCCGGCCTGGTATGGGTCGGGCCCAATCCGGACAGCATCCGCGCAATGGGGCTGAAGGATGCCGCCAAGGCGCGGATGATCGCTGCGGGGGTGCCGGTGACCCCGGGCTATCTCGGCGCCGACCAGTCGCCAGTGACGCTCAAGACCGAAGCGGAGAAGATCGGCTTTCCGATTTTGATCAAGGCGGTCGCGGGCGGCGGGGGGAAGGGGATGCGTCGGGTCGACGAGGCTGCCGATTTCGACGATGCGCTCGACAGCTGCAAGCGTGAGGCGGCGTCCTCGTTCGGCGACGACCGCGTATTGCTCGAAAAATATATCCTCTCGCCGCGCCATATCGAAGTGCAGGTGTTCGGCGACAGCCATGGCAATGTCGTCCATCTGTTCGAGCGCGACTGCTCGCTCCAGCGCCGCCACCAGAAGGTCATCGAGGAAGCGCCTGCGCCGGGCATGGATGAGGTGACGCGCGAAGCGGTGTGCGGTGCGGCGGTGAAGGCGGCGGAGGCGGTCGATTACGTTGGTGCGGGGACGATTGAATTCATCGCCGACGCCAGCGAGGGCCTCCGCGCCGACCGCATCTGGTTCATGGAAATGAACACCCGGCTGCAGGTCGAGCACCCTGTGACCGAGGAAATTACCGGCGTCGATCTGGTCGAGTGGCAATTGCGCGTGGCTAGCGGTGAGGCGGTGCCGCTCAAGCAGGATGAACTCAGCATCAATGGCCACGCGGTCGAGGCGCGTTTATATGCCGAGGATCCGGCGCGCGAATTCCTGCCCAGTGTCGGCACGCTCGATCACTTCGATCTCGGCGGGCAGGGACGCATCGAAACCGGGGTTGAGGAAGGGGATGTGATTTCGCCTTTCTATGACCCCATGATCGCCAAGCTAATTGCCCATGGCGAGGACCGCGACGAGGCAATTGCGGGATTGGTCGACATAATTGACGAGGTCGAGGTCTGGCCGGTCCGAACCAACGCCGGCTTCTTGTTCAATGCTTTGCTTCATCCGGCCTTCGGAGCGGCTGATATCGATACCGGCTTCATTGCTCGCGAAAGCGACGCGCTCATTCCGGAGGTCGAGCCTGATGAGCCGCTGTGGCGCGCCGCCGCGGCGGTCGCGACTGCCGAAGATGAGGAGGGCGGCTTTGGCTCGCTTGCCGGCTTCCGGCTTAACGCTGCTCCACGGACGGGCGCTGCGCTCGGCCGGGGTGGCAAGTTTCGGCACGTTGCACTCGACGATAAGGAGCCGACGGCTGCAGCCTCGGGTTTTCGCGACGGCGAACATGTGGTCGTCTTCTACGAAGGGCAGGCTTATCAGTTCGATCGCTCGGCACGCGGCTCGGTTGGCGCGGCCGCGGGCAACGGCGCGATCCTTGCGCCGATGCCGGGTAAGGTGACCAGCGTCGAGGTGCTGGTGGGCGACAAGGTGGTCAAGGGGCAGCGGCTGCTGACGCTCGAGGCGATGAAGATGGAGCATGGGCTGGTCGCGCCGTTCGATGGGGTGGTGGCGGAGTTGAACGCGGTCGCCGGCGCTCAGGTGCAGGTCGATGCGGTGCTGGTGCAGGTGGAAAAAACGAGTTCCCCGGCGTAGGGCACCCGTCAAAGTATTACTTTGGTGGGGTCCGGTTGGCCGGGGCCCAGGACGGCGCGGCAGCTGCGTAGTTCGCTGCGCGCCTAGACCCCGGCCTTCGCCGGGGAACAAGGAGATTTAGAATGATCATTGACGGAATTGCAGCAGTCGTCACGGGCGGCGCATCGGGACTTGGCGAAGCGACGGCGCGGGCCCTGGCCGCCAAGGGCGCCAAGGTCGCAGTGTTCGATCGCGACGTAGAACGCGGCGAGAAGGTCGCGGGCGAGATTGGCGGCATCTTCTGCGAAGTCGATGTCATGAGCGACGACAAGGTCGCTGCCGCGTTCGACAAGGCCCGCGCCGCGCATGGGCAGGAACGCATATTGGTCAATTGCGCGGGCGTCGCCAATGCGGTCAAGACGGTCGGCAAGGATAAGGCCACGGGCGAGCGCAAGCGTTATCCGATGAACCAGTTTGAGCTTGCCATCGGGATCAATCTGGTTGGCACGTTCCGCTGCATTTCGCATTCGGCGTTCGGCATGGTGGAGACCGAAGCGCTCGAAGACAATGAGCGCGGCGTGATCATCAATACGGCTTCGGTCGCGGCGGAAGACGGCCAGATCGGGCAGGCGGCCTATTCGGCGTCGAAGGGCGGCGTGCTAGCCATGGCGCTGCCGATCGCGCGCGACCTGATGAACGACGGGGTGCGCGTCAACACCATCCTTCCGGGCATCTTCAAGACACCGATGATGGCAATGATGCCGCCCCAGGTGCAGGACGCGCTTGCAGCGCAGGTGCCGTTCCCGAAACGGCTCGGCACGGCGGAGGAATATGCCCGGCTGGCGGTGTTCATCGTCGAGAACAGCTATCTCAACGCTGAAAGCATTCGCCTTGATGGCGGGATCCGGATGGCGCCGCGTTAGGCGGTTGGCTGGCATGGATGGCGCACCCCAACAGATGACTCTTGCTGACGAGGAAGCCCTGCTCGAAGCCTGCGGGGTTGCGGCGCGTGCGGCGGGGGCGGAAATATTGAAACTCGTGGCGGCCGGGTTCGAGGTCGAGATCAAGTCAGACCAGTCGCCCGTGACCGTGTGCGACCGCGCTGCCGAAGCGATCATCCTTGCCGCGCTTGCCGAGGCTGCACCGGGGGTGCCGGTGATTGCCGAGGAGGAAGTCGCCGAGGGGCGAATCCCGGCGCATGGCGACGTTTACTTCCTGGTCGACCCGCTCGACGGGACCAAGGAATTCGTCCGTGGCGGCGATGATTATACCGTCAACATCGGGCTGATCGTTCGCGGGACGCCGCGCCTCGGCGTCGTCTATCAGCCCGCGCTCGACCGGCTCCACCTAGGGCTGGTCGGGGATGGGGCGTGGCTTGAGGAGAATGGGGAGCGGCGGGTGATCGCGACGCGCCCGCTTGGCGAAACGCGCGATGCAGTTGCTTCCAAGTCGCATTTCAACCAGGCCACGGCCGACTATCTCGACCAGGCAATCG
>JALYRC010000016.1 GCA_030855555.1 Pseudomonadota bacterium | reverse complement strand
GTCGTCCAGAAGCACGACGCCTCGCGGCTGCACTGGGACTTCCGTCTTGAGCTCGACGGAGTACTCAAGAGCTGGGCAGTCCCAAAGGGCCCAAGCCTCGACCCGGGCACCAACCGGCTGGCGATGCGGACCGAGGACCATCCGCTCGATTATGGCGATTTCGAAGGCACCATCCCCAAAGGCGAATATGGCGGCGGGACGGTCATGCTGTGGGACAAGGGCCGCTGGATCCCGCATCCCGGCAAGGATCCTGCGAAAACGATCGAGGAAGGCCATCTCCATTTCACCCTCGTCGGCGATCGAATGAAGGGCGAATGGGTGATGTTCCGGTTGAAGGGCCGGCCGGGCGAGAAGGGCGAAGCGTGGATGCTTAAGAAGGTCACGGACGAATTCGCCAATGAAGAGGCGGGGGACTCGCTGGTCGAGCAATGCCTGACTAGCGTCACCACCGACCGCACGATGGCCGAGATCGCAGCTGCAGAGGAGGTGTGGAAGTCGAACAAAAATGGAAAGAAAGGCGGCCGCATGAAGAAGCAGGCTGGCATCACGCCGCCTCCATTCGAGGCGCCGCAGCTGGCTACCCTCGTCGACGCCGTGCCGAGCGGGCCGGACTGGCTGTTCGAGTATAAATATGACGGCTACCGCTTGCTGCTCTCGACCGGCGGCGGCGCGGCAACCGCGTGGACGCGCAATGGAAACGACTGGAGCGACAAGTTCCGCGCATTGATCAAGGTTGCGTCCGCACTCCCCGCCGGATGCCTGATCGATGGCGAAGCGGTTGCGCTCGGCGAAAACGGCAAGCCCGATTTTGGCCTGCTGCAGGCGACTCTCAAGGGGGGCGATGCCGACCTTGCCTTCTACGCTTTCGACCTGATCGTCGACCAGGGCGAGGACATCAGCGCATTGCCCAATATCGAGCGCAAGCAGCGCCTTGCGGCGTTGCTCAAGGCGGTGCCATCGCCAATCATCTATGGCGACCATGTCCTGGCCAAGGGCGAGGCCTTGTTCGACGCAATCTGCAAGGAAGGCGGCGAGGGAATTATCGCGAAGAAGGCCAAGGCGCCGTATCGCGGCGCGCGAGCCAAGAACTGGCTCAAGGTCAAGTGCATCCAGCGACAGGAGTTCGTCATCGTCGGCTGGCAGGCGAGCGACAAGAGACGCGGTTTCCGCTCGCTCCACCTCGCCGTACGTGAAGGCGGCAAATTGACCTACGCGGGCAAGGTTGGCACGGGCTTCAACAGCGCGCTGATCGAAAGCTTGAGCGAGACGATGGCGCCCCTATCCGTGGAGAAGCCAGCGCTTGCCGTGCCGCGAACGATGCTTCGCGGTTCGCACTGGATCGAACCAAAGCTGGTCGGCGAAGTGGCCTTTACCGAATTCACCTCCGACGGCGTGCTTCGCCATCCAAGCTTCATCGCCTTGCGAGACGACAAGAAGGCAAGCGAGGTCGTGCGCGTAGTCCCAGAAAAACTTGGCTTAAAAGCGAAGAAAGGCGAGCGTGTCACCGCGGCGAGCCTAGGGGCGCGGATTACTAACCCCGACCGCGTGATCTTCCCTGGCGACGAACTGACCAAGCAGGACCTCGCCGATTATTATGCCGCTATGTCGACCCCGCTGCTGACGACGCTCGGCAAGCGGCCGATGACGCTGATCCGCTGCCCCCAGGGACGCGCCAAGCATTGCTTCTTCCAGAAACACGACACCGGATCGATGGGCGATGCGGTTCACCACGTGCCGGTCACCGAGAATGATGGTGATGTCGCCGACTACCTATACGTCAGCGATATCAAGGGCGTCTTGCAATGCGTTCAGATGGGGGCGATCGAGTTCCACGGCTGGGGTAGCCGGATCAAGCCGCTCGAGAAGCCCGACCGCTTGGTGCTCGACCTCGATCCCGACGTCGGGCTCGACTTTGTCAAGGTCAAGTATGCGGCGGTGCGGCTTCGCGACCTGCTCGCCGATCTCGGGCTCGTTACCTTTCCCTTATTGTCGGGAGGGAAGGGGATCCACGTCGTTGCCCCGCTTGACCAGACCGCCACCTGGCCGGCCGTTAAGTCGTTCGCCGAACGCTTCAGTCGTGCCATCGCCGAGGCCGAGCCCGAACTCTTCACCGCCAACATTCGCAAGAATCAGCGCAAGGGCCGAATTTTCCTCGACTGGCTGCGCAACCAGCGCGGCGCGACCGCAGTCATGCCATATTCGGCGCGGGCGCGCGAAGGCGCGCCAGTGTCGGCACCGATCGCATGGGAGGAGCTGGACGGGCTCAAAAAGAGTGCCCCTTATTCTATCCGCGACGCCGACGAGTTGCTCGATCGTGCAACCTCTAAGCAGCTCGCCGGCTGGGGTGAGACGAAACAAAAACTGCCGAAGGCTTAGGCCACCGCCGGAAACCGCAGCGTTGCCGTCAAGCCGTCGCTTCGCCAGTCGCGCTCGATCGTGCCCCCGAGGTCCGACTTTACGCTCATCGCGATCATGCGCTGGCCAAAGCCACTGGACGACGTTCCATCGCTTTCGCACGGCATCCCGAACTCACGCCACGTCAAGGTGATAATCTCGCCGTCGATCGCCCAATCGACTTCGATCCGGCCCTCTTCGGTGCACAAGGCGCCATATTTGATCGCATTGGTATGGAGCTCGTGAAGGATCATCGACAAACCAAGCACTTGCCCGGCTTTCAACAACAGTTCCGGCCCGCCAAAACGCGCTCGTCCGGCAATAACTTCGGCGCCGAGGACGCGATCGGCAAGCGCCGAAATCGCCACGTCATGCCAGACTTGCCCGACGAGCAACTGATGCGCGCGCGCCAGCGATTCGAGGCGCCCCGAGAAGCTCGCTGTGAAGCTTTCCATGTCACTTGAATTGGCCGCGGTCTGCAGCGCGATCGCTTGCACTACGGTGAGCATGTTCTTCACCCGATGCTCGCTTTCCTGGAGGATGCGCTGCTGGCGCTCGGCCGCCTCCTGGCGATCGGAAATGTCGCGCAGGAAGCCGACGAACAGTTTGCCGCCGAACTGCTCGCTTGCCGCAACTGATAGTTCGACCGGTATTTGATGGCCGTCGCGGTGGAGCGCAAAGACTTCGATGCGGGAGTTAAGCACGGGGCCCTCGCCGGTGGCGAGATAATGCGTCAGGCCCTTTTCATGCCCGGTGCGATATTCAGGCGGAATGATCAGTTCCGACAAGCGCTGTCCGCGCGCTTCGTCCCATGACCAGCCGAAACAAGCCTCGCTATGCTCGTTCCAGCCGATGATCACGCCATCGGTATCCATTACGACCACGGGGTCGAGCGCCGTGTCGAGCACGGTCTGCAGGCCAGCGTGAAGAATCCCCCAAGACAAGTTCATTTCGGGACAACTACATTTTTTTCGACGTAATTCCAGTGGTTTGTTGACCACTGGCAAATTTGTCCGTCGCTCGAATCAAAGCGTCAAGTACACCGGGTTCATCATAACTGTGCCCACCATCGGGCACGATCACGAGCTCGGCCTGAGGCCACGCCTTATGCAGGGCCCAGGCTGCGCGCGGCGGGGTGCAGCAATCGTGTCGGCCCTGGACGATGACGCCCGGGATGTCCTGCAACCGCGATGCGTTCGCCAGAAGCTGCCCTTCGCTAAGCCAGCCATGCTCGGCCATATAGTGATTTTCGATCCGCGCGATGGCAATCGCGAAATCGGGATCGGTAAACCGTTCGATCGTCATCGGGCTGGGCAATAAGGTGACCACTTCCCCTTCCCATTTGCTCCATGCCTTTGCCGCGGTCAGCGCCACATCGTGGTCCCCGGCCGTCAGCCGCCGGCGATAGGCCGCAACCAGATCGCCACGCTCATCCGCGGGAATAGCGCCGACGAACTCCTCCCATTTGTC
>JALYRC010000146.1 GCA_030855555.1 Pseudomonadota bacterium | reverse complement strand
TGGAGCGGGCGAAGGGATTCGAACCCTCGACCCCAACCTTGGCAAGGTTGTGCTCTACCCCTGAGCTACGCCCGCTCGATTTGGCGGACCGGAAAATATCCCCGGTCGGGTGGAGCGGGCAGCTAGCATCGGTCCTGCAGGTCCGCAACCCCCTTGTCTGCTGCGCCGTGCCGCTTGCCGCTCACGCCTGCCATCGCCATATGCGGGCCAAAGACGATGAAGGAGCGAAGCGTGGCGACCCTGGGCATGAGCGAGGACGAACGGACCGCGATCGAGCGCTTCCAGCGCGACGTCGTCGAGCCCTCCATGTCCAGCCTCGTAATCCTCGATTTCTGGGCCGATTGGTGTGCCCCGTGCAAGCAATTGGGCCCGGTGCTCGAGAAAATCGCGGCAGACTATGCCGATAAGGGCGTGATCCTCGCCAAGATCGACGTCGAGGCCGACAAATTCCTCGCCGCACAATTCCAGGTCAAGTCGCTGCCGACGGTCTATGCCTTTTTTCAGGGCCAGCCGGTCGCCGACCTCACCCAACATCGCACCGAAGCGCAGTTCAAGCGCGTGCTTGACCAATTGCTTGGCCAGCTGCCCGTCAAAGGCCCCGCCCAGGACTTGGCAGCACAGATCGAACCGGTGCTCGCAATGGCCGAGGATGTGCTTGCTGCAGGCGAGACGGAGCAGGCCGAGGCGGTATTTAAAAAAATCCTTGAGATGGACCCGGAGCATCCCGCAGCGCTTGGCGGACTGGCGCGCGCGCTGGTCGCTGGCGGAAAAGTCGATGAGGCGCGCGCATTGCTCGATTCGCTTGATGAAGCCCTCGCCAAGCATGCCGCCGTCGCCCGGGCCCGAGCAGCAATCGAGCTTGCTGCGGTTCCCGCCGTCGACTTGTCGGCCGAACAAGCGCGGCTCGCGGCCAACCCCGACGACCATGAAGCGCGCTTCGCCATTGCCCAGGCCGCACTGGCCGCAGGGGAGCGCGACGCGGCCGCCGACGGGCTGCTCGAAATCGTCGCCCGCGACCGCGAGTGGAATGACGGAGCAGCGCGCAAGCGCTTCCTCCAGATGCTTGAGGCCGCCGGCTTCGAAGACCCGTGGGGCCGCGCCCAGCGCCGCCGCCTGTCGGCTTTATTGTTCACATGACGGGACCCAAGCCCGCGCGCGTGCCGCTCTTTCCGCTTGCCGGAGCCTTGCTGTTCCCGCGCTCGCAATTGCCGCTGCAGATATTCGAGGAACGCTATCGCGAAATGGTCCGCGATGCTCTTGCCGGACCCGGGCGGATCGCAATGATCCAGCCATCGGACGACAGCGACCCTCCATCCTTGTTCCGCGCCGGCTGCCTGGGCGAGATTGTCGGCGTCGAGGAACTTGACGACGGGCGCTTCAACATCGTGCTTCAGGGGTCGCACCGTTTCCGCCTGATTGCCGAGGCGGATATCGGCACGCCCTATCGCCAGGCGGACGTGGACCTTGCCGCTTTCGATGATAATGAGCCAGATCCTTTGCCCTTGATCCTGCGCAGTTCGGTCGAGCGCGAGGCGCGCAAATTTGGCGATGCGCTTGGGCTGTCGGTCGATTGGGACGCGGTTGGACGGCTCGATGACGAAATGCTGGTCAACGCCATTGCCCAGGTCGCCCCGTTCGACCCGGGCGCCAAGCAGGCATTGCTTGAAGAACCCGGTCTCGCCGGTCGCGCCGAACTGGTCGTCCAGCTGATGGAATTCCAGCGCCTCGCCCCCGGCGGTGCCGACATGGGCCAGACGCGCCAATAATGGTTAGATCGCCAATCCTCTAAGCAGCAGTGGCAAGTCCCCACTTGTCCCCCGCGCTTCGGCCATCAGGCGTTCCTTGACCGGACCGATGCGGTCGATCAGCCCCATTCCAAAGCGCCGCACCCGGCTTGCCGTCTTGCCCCTGACGCCATAGATTCGAGTCAGCGTATCGGTGGCCACCGCGACCATGAACGTATCGACGCCGCGCCAGGCCTCGTAGCGGTCGAGCAATTGCCGGTCGCCAAGGTCAAGGCCCATCCGCGCCCCCTCGACCAGCACCTGCGCCAGCGCCGCTGCATCGCGATAGCCAAGATTGACGCCCTGCCCGGCAATCGGATGAATGCCGTGTGCCGCATCGCCGACCAGCGCCAGGCGGTTCGACGTAATCTGCGCGGCATGGTGGAAACCCAGCGGCCACGACGACCGCGGTGCGATCATCTCGATATGGCCGAGGAAGCCTCCCATCGCCGCTTTGGCTTCGGCGGCGAAGTCCGCGTCCCTTAGCGACAAAAAGCCCTGCGCGTCGCTTGCCCCAACCGACCAGACGATCGCCGAGCGGTGACCTTCCTCGTCATCGTTCATCGGCAGCAGCGCGAACGGGCCCGCAGGATAGAAGATCTCGTGCGCGACTTGGTCGTGCGGAAGCTCATGGCGAAGGGTGGATACGATCGCTGCATGGTCATATTTCCAGCGCGCAACACGAATCCCGGCGACCTCCCGTGTCGGCGAATTGCGTCCCTCCGCTGCAACCAGCAGCGGCGCATGCAGCTCCCGTCCGTCTCCAAGCCGCACCGTCACCCCGAACTGGTCGCGTTCGACCGAATCCGCGCGGCATTGCCAATGTAGCGCAATACCGTTGCCGGCCTCGGCACGTGCCCGCAACGCGGCGCGCAAGTGACGATTCTCATACATCCAGCCAAGCGGCTCGTCACCGAGTCCGGGATCGAACGAGATCCCGCCCGGAGCAAGTCCGTCGGAAACTTCGATGCGCCGGATTGGTGAGCCGGGTTCGGGGAAATGCTCGCTGATCCCGACCGCATCGAACATCAATTTGGACGACGAAGCCAAGGCGGTGGCGCGCCCGTCGAACCCTGCGCCGGTCCGCGCATCCGGATCCGCCGGGTCGATGACTGCGCTCCGCAGGCCGCTTGAGTCGAGCGCCGCGGCAAGCGCCAGTCCGACCAGCCCGCCCCCCAAGATGATCACGTCGGTGCGTTCCATTGCATCCCTTTAGGCTCGGCCGCGCGCCAAGGCGAGTGTCATCGCGCTTGACCGGGGAGTCCGCAGCAACGCATTGTGACGCCAGTTATTCACCGGGGGACATTATGGCGAGCGCCGCCCAGCGATCACCCAAGCGCGAGCTCGAGCCGCATTGGCGCGACAAATTGGCCGATTCGATGCGCCGCTTCACACGTCGCAGCATCGGCGCGATCCTTGTCGCGCTTGGCGTCGCGCTGGCGATCGCAATGATCACCTATTCGAGCGTGGACCCTAGCTTCACTACGGCGGCTGGCGGCCCCCCAACCAATTGGCTCGGCGCTGCCGGCGCTTATTCAAGCGATTTGCTGCTGTTGCTGTTCGGGCCCGCGGCGGCGCTGTTCCTGCCATTGTTCATCCTGACCGGCGTTCGGCTACTTCGCGAAGTCGATGGCGGCCGCATTGGCCGCGCCGTGCTCGTTGCTTTTGTCGGTGCGTTGCTCCTTGGCATTGCCGCTGCTTTGTTCGCTGGCACTGCGGTAAGCGGCCTGCCCGGCGGATGGGGCGGGGTGCTTGGGCTTGCCGCGGCCAACGGGGTAGACTCACTAATCGGACTGATCGGTAACCCCGGCGTTGCGGGGCCGCTCCGGCTATCGCTGATGGCTTTGTTTGCGATTGCCGGGATCGTGCTTGGCTTTCTCGCGCTTGGCCTTCGCCCCGAGGAACGCGATTGGGCAAGCTCCTCTTTGCGACGCGAACCCGGGTCGATTGCCAGCAAGCCGCCGCGGCGCAGTCGCCAGCGCGACTCGCTTGACGAAGACGGCGCCGCCGCTCCGCCGCGCTCGCGGCCCGCCGTGGCAGTTACCGACCCCGCCAAGCCAATCGCCCCTGCTGCCGCTTCGCTGCGCAAGGATGCTCGCAAGGGCAAGACGGTAGCCGGCCAGACCAGCCTTGCGCTTGGCGACAATTATGCGCTTCCGCCGCTCGCTTTGCTTGGTGCTGCGCCGGCTGGTAGCAAGACTCCGATCGACCGCGCCGGCCTCGAGCGCAACGCGCGTCTGCTCGAAAGCGTGCTTGAGGACTTCCACGTTCGCGGCGACATCGTCGAAGTCCGCCCTGGCCCGGTGGTGACGATGTACGAACTCGAGCCTGCCTCGGGGATCAAGGCCAGCCGCGTGATCCAGCTCGCCGACGACATTGCGCGCAACATGTCGGCGCTGTCGGCCCGCGTCGCGACGATTCCCGGCCGAAGTGTGATCGGAATCGAACTCCCCAACGCCAAGCGCGAATCGGTCGTGCTTAGCGAATTGATCGGCAGCCAGGCGTTCGAAGATCAGAACATGTCGCTGCCACTGATCCTGGGCAAGAATATCTCCGGTGACCCCGTGATCGCCGATCTCGCGCCAATGCCGCATCTCCTCGTCGCGGGCACGACCGGCTCGGGCAAGTC
This sequence comes from Pseudomonadota bacterium, assembly GCA_030855555.1. Taxonomy (GTDB): domain Bacteria; phylum Pseudomonadota; class Alphaproteobacteria; order Sphingomonadales; family Sphingomonadaceae; genus Sphingomicrobium. The sequence continues at coordinate 690 of JALYRC010000146.1, read as the reverse complement.
GGTCGGGCTTAACTGCATGATCCTGTCGTTGCTGTACCGGCTCAGTCCGGACGAGTGCAAAATGATCATGATCGATCCCAAGATGCTCGAACTGAGCATGTATGAGGACATCCCGCATCTGCTTGCGCCGGTCGTGACCGAGCCGGGCAAGGCGATCCGCGCGCTCAAGTGGACCGTCGAGCAGATGGAGGAACGCTATCGAATGATGGCGAGCCTCGGTGTGCGTCAGCTCGCCAGCTTCAACCAAAAGGTGCGCGACGCCAAGGCCAAGGGTGCCCAGCTCGGGCGCAAGGTCCAGACGGGCTATAATGCCGAGACCGGACAGCCGGTCTATGAGACCGAAGAGCTGGAATATGACGTCTTGCCGCAAATCGTCGTGATCGTCGACGAGCTTGCCGACCTGATGATGACCGCGGGCAAGGAAGTCGAATTCCTCATCCAGCGGCTGGCGCAAAAGGCGCGCGCGGCCGGCATTCACCTTATCATGGCTACCCAGCGCCCGTCGGTCGATGTCATTACGGGCGTCATCAAGGCCAATCTGCCAACCCGGATCAGCTTCCAGGTGACGTCGAAGATCGACTCGAGAACCATCCTTGGCGAACAGGGCGCCGAACAACTGCTCGGCAAGGGCGACATGCTCTACATGCCCGGCGGCAAGCAGATCCTGCGCGTCCACGGCCCCTTCGTCAG
>JALYRC010000140.1 GCA_030855555.1 Pseudomonadota bacterium | reverse complement strand
TTGGGCGCTGCTCGCGAGCAACCTTCGCGGACTCCTCGCTACCCGCGGATACCTACGCAACCGCCTGACTGGCGGCTTCTACATCGCCGCCGCTGCTGGGCTGGCAAGCGCGAGACGAGGAAGCTAGCTCAAAACCAAACGGTTGTAACACCGGCGGGAAGGTCCTCCTCCGCGTCGCCTCTGTTCGTAAGTGGACGGGCCGCTTTCCACCCTTAGCGGACATTTCGACTTCGACCCGATGCGGGTTCGCGCCTTCCTTTGAAACCTCGGATGCTTCGTCACCGTAGCGTACGCGCCTGTTTCCCAAACAGGCTACGCGCGCTACGTTCCTCGCAATGACAAAATATGCCTGAACTTCCAGAAGTAGAAACGACTGTTCGCGGTCTCGAAAAGGTGTTGCTGCACCACAAGCTGATCCGGGTCGAGCCGCGCCGCGCCGACCTGCGGCGCGCTATGCCGGTCGATCTTGGCCAGCGACTGACGGGGGCGCGGGTGACCGAGCTTGGGCGGCGCGCGAAATATGGGCTGATCGCGACCGATCGCGGCGATACGCTCGTGTTTCACCTCGGCATGTCGGGGCGCTGGCGCATCGATCCCGAGGAGATTGGGGCGCACGATCATTTGATCCTTGAGACGGACGACGGACACCGGCTGAGCCTCAACGATCCGCGGCGATTCGGTTCGCTCGACCTGGTCGCCAGCGACGCGCTGGAGGCGTGGCCGACGTTCGCCGCGCTTGGCCCCGAGCCGTTGGGCGGTGCCTTGTCCGGCAAACGGCTGGCGGAGCGGCTGGCGGCGCGCAAGGCGGCGATCAAGCTGATGCTGCTTGATCAAAGGATCGTTGCCGGCCTCGGCAATATCTATGTCTGCGAAGCTCTTTATCGAGCCGGTATCGATCCGCGCAAGGCGGCGGGCAGGGTCGGGCGCGGTAAGCTTGACGCGCTTGCACTGGCGATCCCGGCGGTGCTCGAGGACGCGATTGCGGCAGGGGGATCCAGCCTTCGCGATTTCGCCCAGCCCGACGGCGAACTTGGCTATTTCTCAAAGCAATTCGATGTCTACGGACGCGAAGGGCAGCCGTGCCGCGGATGCACGGGGGTTGTGAAACGGATCGTCCAGGGCGGGCGCTCGACGTTCTTCTGCGCGACCTGCCAGCGCTAAGGTTGACGCGAATCATCGGCGGGGGTAGGGGAACGGCACGCTGGTGCAAGCCCATGGGCTTTGCGCCGCTTTTTCATTTTGCACTCAATAGTTCAGAGGTCGTATCGATGGCGAACACGCCGCAAGCCAAGAAGCGCATCCGCCGCAACGCCAATCGTGCCTTGATCAACGGCGCACGCGTCAGCCGCATCCGCACGTTCATCAAAGCGGTCGAAGCCGCCGTGAGCGCCGGCAACAAGGATCTTGCCGCCGAAGCGCTCAAGAAGGCGCAGCCGGAGATGGCGCGCGGAGTCGCCCGCGGCGTGCTCCATAAGAACACTGCATCGCGCAAATATTCGCGCCTGACCAAGAGCGTCGCCGCTCTTTAAATTCTGGTTAAGTGCCGTAATGAAACGGGCCGTCGGATATCTCCGGCGGCCCGTTTCATTTCGGTGACAAGAAAAGCCTGCATTTTCCGCGATTCGCGAACTCCTCCTCCCAACGGTGCTAAAAAAAACCTTAGTTTTCTGAGGTTTTCTTGCATTTCCGTGACTTTTCGATGTCAAGCCGATTTATTTTGGAGTTTGAAAATTCCTCGCTTGTGCTGCCGCCGACAAGCTTTCAAACCGTGATCCTCCGCAGCGAATCCGCTGCGGAAGAGGGGCAAGACTCAGGTCGATTAAGAACCGCTGCGAACCACTTCGCGCGGATCGCCGACCGGCGCCTTGCGACCATGATATTGTGGGAGGCGCGCGCCAGTGCAGGGCAGTCGGGACAATCTGTGTAAAGGTGGTTCTCCTGCTGATGCCGTGCTGTCACCGCTCGATGCGGCGTGGGACGCGATTCGCACCGGGCTGCGGCGTGACCTTGGCACACGCACGTTCGACGGCTGGCTGAAACCCGCCGACCTCGGCAGGCTCGACAGTGAGACAGGCGAGCTCGAGCTAATCATGCCGAGCCAGTTCATGGCCGACTGGGTGCAGTCCCATTTCGGGGAGCGGCTGACTTTGGCGTGGAAAGCGGTTCTCCCGCTGGTCCGCTCGGTGCGGATCGTCGCTTCGCCCGATGGCCCGAAGCCGGCGCCCCTGCTGATCCTCGAGGACATTCCGGCACCCGTCGCGCCGCCGGTGGCGCGTGATCCGCAGGCCCCCAATTTCGACCCGCGCTACCGCTTCGAGACCTTTGTCGTGGGCAAGGCCAATGAAGTCGCCGCCACCGCGGCGCGGACCCTTGCGACCGCCGACAGCGTGTCGTTCAATCCCCTGTTCCTCCACGGCGGGACCGGGCGCGGCAAGACTCACTTGTTGCATGCCATTGGCCAGACCTTCCTCGAGGCTCGTCCGGGCGCGCGCGTCGTTTCGATGTCGGCCGAAAAGTTCATGGTCGAGTTCGTCCGTGCGCTGAAGGAAAATGACACGATCGGCTTCAAGAGCCGGCTGCGTTCGGCCGATCTGTTGCTGATCGACGACGTCCAGTTTATTGCCGGCAAGGATTCGACCCAGGAAGAATTCTTCCACACGATGAACGAAATCATCACTGCCGGACATCGGCTAGTGATTACCTCGGATCGCGCACCGCAGGACCTTGACGGAATTGCACCGCGCATCCTGTCGCGGCTGTCGTGGGGCCTGGTCGCGGACATCAACCCGGCCGAATATGAGCTTCGCCTCAACATCATCGACGCCAAATTGTCCGTCCTTCCCGGCGTCGAAATGTCGCGCCCGGTGGTGGAGTTTCTCGCCCGCCGGCTGACCAGTTCGATCCGCGAGCTCGAAGGCGCGCTGAACCGCATCGCCGCTTATGCAATGATGACCGGGCGCA
>JALYRC010000131.1 GCA_030855555.1 Pseudomonadota bacterium | reverse complement strand
CCGAGGCCGGTGCGCTTCAATGGCTGACCCCCGAACAGACGGCGGGCAAGAAAAGCCCTTATCTGCTTAGCCAGGGCCAGGCGATCGAGAACCGCAGCTGGATCCCGACCCAGGATTCGCCCGGCGTGCGCCAGACGTGGGAAGCAAGGATCCGGGTTCCCAAGGCGCTCACCGCAGTGATGTCCGCACCGAAGGCGTCCGAGCCAGTGACCGAGGGCGATACGCGCATCTTTTCCTATCGGATGGACAAGCCCGTCGCGCCCTATCTGATCGCAATCGCGGTCGGCGACCTTGCCTTTCGCGAGCTCGGGCCGCGCACCGGGGTGTGGACCGAACCGGCGATGCTCGACAAGGCCGCTTCCGAACTTGCCGATACCGAAAAGATGGTTGTGGCCGCCGAGAAATTGTTCGGACCCTATCAGTGGGGCCGCTACGACATGCTCGTCCTGCCGCCATCCTTCCCTTTTGGCGGAATGGAAAATCCGACCCTGACCTTCCTCACGCCAACCTTCATCGCCGGCGACAAGAGCCTTACCAGCCTGATCGCCCATGAGCTTGCGCACAGCTGGTCGGGCAATCTCGCAACCAACGCGACCTGGGCCGATTTCTGGCTCAACGAAGGCATGACCACCTATGCCACTACCCGCATCGTCGAAGCGGTCTATGGCCCCAAGGTTGCCGCCCAGCAGGTTGCGCTTGGTCACGACGCGATGAATGCGGCGGTCACCGAAAATGGCGGTCCGAGCGGTCCTGACACGCGCCTTCATCTCGATCTGAAGGGCCGCAGCCCCGATGACGGCCTGACGGACATCGCATATGAAAAAGGCGCCGCCTTCCTCCGCACGATCGAAATTGCGGTTGGACGCGAGCGTTTCGACGCCTGGCTGAAGGGCTGGTTCAGCCGTCATATGTTCGAGCCGGTGACAACCTCGATTTTCCTCTCGGACATTCGCCAGCATCTCATCAAGGGCGATCGCTCGCTTGAAGCGAAGCTGGCGCTCGACAAATGGGTCAATGATCCAGGCATCCCGGCCAATCTTGCTCCCGCCGATCCTCAGGCCTTTGCCGAGGTCGACGCCGCAGTCGCTGCCTTCGCCGCAGGAACCCAACCCGCAACCGAGGTGTGGCAACGCTGGACCACCGACGAAAAATTACGCTTCCTGACGCGCCTCGAAAAGAAGCAGCCCAAGCCTCGCCTTGCCGCGCTGGACCAAGCCTTTGGCCTCTCAACCGCTGGCAATAATGAAGTCCGTTTCGCTTTCCTTACCCTTGCCGTCGCGGCGCGTTATGACCCCGCAGTCCCGCCGCTCGAACAGTTCCTGCTTGTGCAGGGCCGGCGCAAATTTGTCCGGCCGCTGATTACGGCGCTCGCCGAGGACAAGGCGTGGGGTCGCCCAATCGCGGTGCGGGTCTACTCCAAGGCGCGGCCGCTTTATCATCCGGTGACGACCCGCGATCTCGACAAATTGGGACTGATTGCGCCTGCTGCGGGCGCTTTAACGGCGAAGTAACGCCTCCCGGCCTAAGGCTGCATGCTCAACCATGGGTGAGCTGATGTACGAGGCACCGGACCGTTACAAACGCATGATCTCGGCCCGCCTCCCCGGCGGCGAATCGCTTGGCCTGTCGCAAGACCAGGCCCCAAGCGACGACACGAGCTCGCCGTTGCGCGACACGCAATTAATCGCGCGCGCGCATCTCGCCGCTTTCTTCGCTTCGGCCAATGTGATTGCCACGCTGATCCTCGCCGCCAGCCTGTTCGGCCATGTCGCTTTGCCCATGCTGCTTGGTTGGGGCGTAGCAGTGGTCCTAGGCAATCTGGCGGCGCTGAAATTGGCACGGACCCAGGCGATCACCCATGTCGGACGCGCCGGGCGCAAGGTCCCGCAATTGCTAATGGTCGGAGAAGTCGCGGGTCGAGCGCTTCTGTTCCTGTCGCTGCCCGTCGTCTGCTTCTCCTCGCTTGCACCCAATCTACAGATCGTCACCGCGTCGATTGTCGCCGGGCTTGGCGTTGCGGCGCTTGGGCTGGTCGTCGTGCCGATCTGCGTTACCGCCTGGATGTCCTGCTTCGTCGGCGGTCTAAGCCTCATCCTCTTGCTCGCGCGCGAGACACTTCCCGTGAGCCATGTCATGCCGATACTGTTTACGCTTGGCGTAGCGGTGTTCGGCGTCGTCACCGTTGCGCGCTGGGCGTTGAGCCAACTTGAAACCAATGCCGACGTCGGCTCGCAATCGGCCAGCGCAAGCCTGTTGCTTCAGGAATATGAGCAGCGCGGCGTTGGCTGGCTGTGGCAGGTCGATGCCGACAATCGCGTCACTTACATCAGTTCGCGCATGGTCGCTTTGCTCGGTCGCTCCTCATCCTCGATCCTCGGTCATTCGCTTCCGTCACTGCTCGGCGGCCACGCCGAGCTTGGCCGCGTCCTGCTAGGCAAACAGCCATTCAATGCGCTCGAAATGGAATTGCAGACCGCGCGCGGCACGCGCTGGATTGCAATCGCGGGGGATCCGATCATCGATACGGCCGGCCGCTTCGAAGGCTACCGCGGCGTAGGCAGCGACATTACCGAAGTCCGCCAGACGCAGGAGCGGCTCACCCATCTCGCCAATGTCGATGTGCTCTCAGGCCTGCCCAATCGCGGCCGCGTGCGCCAATTGCTTGGCGAAGCCGTACGTCAGGCGATCAGCAGCAATGTGCCCTGCGCCATCATGTTCCTCGACCTCGACGGGTTTAAGCCCGTCAACGACACCTTCGGCCACCCCAAGGGCGACGCAGTGCTCCAGGCCGTAGCCAAGCGCCTGTGCGACGAAGCCGCCGGCGACGGCCATGTCGGACGCATGGGTGGCGACGAATTTGCGATCGTGGTCACCGACGCCCAGTCGCGGCTCAAGGTCGAAGGCCTTGCCGAGCGCATCATCAAGTCGATCGCCGAACCCTATATGATCGACCAGACCGAAATCCGGATCGGCGTCTCCATCGGCTGCGCCTTTGGGCCTATCGACGGCGCAACCGTGGACGACCTCATCCTCAAGGCCGATCTTGCTTTGTACGAAGCCAAGGGCGCCGGACGCGGGGTAATCAAATATTTCTCCTCAGAGCTGCAGTCGGAGCAGGAGGACCGCGCCCAGCTTGAAAGCGATCTTCGCACTGCGATCGTCGCCAAGCAATTCCACCTCGTCTATCAGCCTTTGGTCGAGGCCAAGACCCAGAAACTGGTCGGGTTCGAAGCACTCATTCGCTGGAATCACCCCACGCGCGGCCTGATCCCGCCGCCCGTTTTCATTCCCGTTGCCGAGGAATGCGGACTGATGCTTCAGCTTGGCCAATGGGTCATTGAAGAAGCCGTTCGCGCTGCGGCGACATGGCCTGAGATAATCAGCGTGGCGGTCAACATCAGTCCGAAGCAGATCGTCGCGCCCTCGCTGCCCAATATCGTCAGCCAGGCGCTGGCGCGCAACAAGGTCCCGGGCAACCGGATCGAGCTTGAAGTCACCGAAGGCGTCTTCCTTGGCGACAGCAAGCAGACCCTTGATGTCCTCAATCGCCTGCGCTCGCTCGGCGTTGGCATTGCGCTTGACGATTTCGGCACCGGCTATTCGTCGATCGGCTATCTCAACAAGGCGGTGTTCCATAAGTTGAAGATCGACGGCAGCTTCGTCCGGGAGGCCGGCACCCGGCCCGAGAACGTCGCGATCATCCAGTCGATCGTCCAGCTCGCCAAGAGCTTCCGTATGTCGGTGACGGCCGAGGGGGTCGAAACCGCTCAGGATTTCGAGCGCATGCGCGACCTCGGCGTCGATACCATTCAGGGCTATTTGTTCGGCCGGCCACTCAGCTACGAACGCGCCAACCAGATGGTATTGGGCCTCGGCGCGCGCCAGCTCGCAGGCTGAGGGCGGCGTCTTCGGAAGGAGGTTGCGCTACTTTCCGGCGGCAGAGCCAAGCGCCTCACGAACCGCCGCATCGAGCGCATCGGCGCGAAATGGCTTGCTTAGTAGCGGCGCGCCGGGCGCGGCGCGGGTGATTGCGCTGGTCTCGCTGTAACCCGACACGAACAATATGCGTTGGTCGGGAACCTCGTCGAGGATCCGCCGCGCCACTTGGGCGCCCGACAGTCCCGGCATGACGAAGTCGATAATGACGAGGTCGGGGCGTTCTTCTGCGAACAAAGCGAGCCCACTCTCGCCGTCGCTCGCCTCGCGCACGCCATGACCAAGGTCGATCAGGCTGGAAACGATGAAGTCGCGCACGTCGGGGTCGTCATCGATTGCAAGGATGGTCACTTGGCGGGGCTTCCGCGTCTCAACTATCTTGCCAGGGGCTTTGTCGCCTGACGCTTCGGAAGGTTCGGCGCGGCGGAAGTAGAGCTTGACCGTAGTGCCTTCGCCCGGCGCGCTTTCGATCCGTGCCGTGCCGCCGGACTGACGAGCGACGCCATATACCATCGACAGCCCAAGCCCGGTGCCCTTGCCGACTTCCTTGGTGGTGAAAAATGGTTCGAACGCGCGCGCCGCCACCTCGTTCGACATTCCGCTGCCCGTATCGCGGACAGCGACCTCCACATAGTCCCCATCTGCCATTTCAGCATCGTCGGCCACGGCCACCGGACGAGTGCTGAAATAGAGCGTTCCGCCGTCCGGCATTGCGTCGCGGGCATTAATCGCAAGATTAAGCACGGCAAGCTCGAGTTGAGTCGGGTCGGCCAGTACCGGAATCGTGTCGCCGTCGAGTTCGAAGCGCTTGGTGATCGATGCACCAAGCACATTGCGAAGCAGCGACCGCATATTCTCGATCAGCGGAACGACGAATGTCGGGCGTACTTCAAGCTTCTGGACCCGGCTGAAGGCGAGCAATTGCGCCGTCAGCCGCGCGCCGCGTTCGGCAGCGGCCAGCGCATTGTCGGCGTAGCGCTTCAGCTTGGGCTCCTCGACCTTCTTGGCAATCAGGTCGAGTCCGCCGACCACCACAGTAAGCAGATTATTGAAGTCGTGCGCGATGCCGCCGGTGAGCTGCCCAAGCGCTTCCATCTTCTGGCTTTGACGCAATTGCTCCTGGGCCGCCTTCAATTCGGTAATGTCCCGCGCCTCGAACAACAGATAAGCCATTGCTCCACCCGGATCGCGCACCGGCTGCATTGAAACGTCAAGATATGCTGTTGGCAAGCCGGGGCGTACCATCTCCACTTCGCCCGAGAATATCTGGCCGCCGGCCGCGATCGCCACGGCGCTGCGGATCGTTTCAACGTGCTCCGGATATTGCTCTAGGGTCGGGGCTTCCCATAGTTTGCGACCGATCGCCAGCCGTGGGTCAGAATGGCGCCATGTGGCACTGGTACGGTTTACCTCCACCACCGTGCCGTCCGGCGACAATAATACAATGATTTCCATCACAGTATCGAAGATGGCGCGGAAGCGCGCTTCGCTCTCGCTTAACGCAGCGGTGCGCTCCTCCACCTGGCGACGCAGTTGAAGTTCGGCCTCCTTGATCAGCGTTATGTCCGACGCCACTCCGATGAAGCCAGCGAGTTCCTTATCGGGGCCGAAGCGCGGTTGCGAAACGCTTTTTAGCCAGCGATATTCTCCGTCGTGACGGCGGTAACGCCCTTCGAGCGTGAACGGCTGGAGCGTTGCTTCGCCAGCGATCGACTCCGCTATAATTCGCTCGACGTCGTCGGGATGGAGAGCGAGCGTCCAGTCGAAAACTCGCGCCGCTTCCTCATCCTCCCCGACAAACGCGCAATATGCCTGGTTGACGAAATCGCGCGTCCGGTCGAGCCGCGTGACCCACATGATCACCGGGGCTGAATCGGCGATGCGCTGGAATCGCGCTTCGCTTTCCCTCAGCGCGCGCCCGGCAAGCCGCTGTTCAGTCACGTCTTCCACCAGCATTACGAGCCCAGTGACTGCCCCGTCAGCCGAACGTTGCGGAATATATTCGGACTGCACCGCCAGCATGCCGCGGGTGGGATGAACATAGTTGCTGGCGAACCACTGCCGCTCACCCTTCAGCGCTGCATTGAGCATCGGTTCCCGCATTGGATAAGCGTCTTCGCCAAGGACTTCGCGCATCGACTTGCCGAGGATTTCGCGCCGCGGCCGTTCGAACCATTCCGCAAGCGCGCGATTGACGAAGCGGTAATGGAGCGAGGCGTCGCAATAAGCGATCATCACCGGCAACGCGTCGGAAATCGCCAGCATTGAGGCGAAATCGAACGTCGTCGGCGATGGCGTCAAATCGGTCACAAGGGCAGGCATGGCTGGCTCACCAGCTTTTCGCGATCCGCGCGACTCGACACCCCCCCGGTTCGCCATTGGCAAAATTTGCCCGCTTTTGCCCGACGAGTCACGCTCCGTCTGTGGATAAGTCGGTGCGCGGGGTTAGTCGAAGTGCAACCGGCGGTATGACCCGCGGAAGTAGAGCAAGGGATCGAGCCGCGGTTCGAAGCTTGCCTTGACCACTTCGCCAACCAAAATGAAATGATCGCCCCCGTCGTGAACGGCGTGGCGGCGGCATTCGAACACTGACAGCGACTCCATCAGCACGGGAGCCTCATGCTCGCCGACGCTCCACTCTGTCTGGCCGAAGCGATCCTCGCCGCGGGTCGAAAAGGTGATCGAGGCGGGCCGCTGGCCGGTCTGGAGGACATTGACCGCAAAGGCCCGCGCACGTGTCAGCGGCCCGGCGCTTGCTGCCGACTTGGCAACGCATACCAGCAATAAGGGCGGATCGAGGCTCAAGGCGGTAAAGCTGTTCGCGGTGAGCCCAACCGGATCGCCGGCTTCGTCGAAGCAGGTCACGACCGTTACACCGGTCGCGAAACAGCCGAGCGCGTCGCGCAAGGTGCGGAGATCGCTCCCGGTGCGAAATTCGCGGCTGTTCTGCTCTTCGCTCATCACCGCGCGCTATAGGAGCGCCCGGTCGCTGCTGTCACCCCACCGCAGCGCGATCGAGCAGCGCCTGCGCCGGCAAGGTGAGGAATTCGACCGGAGTGTCGGCCCGGACCATGCTGGAGAACAAGGCGACGGCTTCATCGAGGTGCGCGATGGCCGGCATGGCCGCGACTTCCTGCTCCAGGAGTGCGCCGAACAATGCTTCGTCGAAAGCACGGCCGTCGTCGAGCGGTGCCGAAAAGCGCCGCCACTGCCACAGCAACATGCGGCAGATCTCGGCCGTCGCGGCATCCTCCATCAATCCGTAGAGCGGTACGGCGCCGCGGCCTCCGATCCAAGCGGCGAGATATTGCACGCCGACGCGGATTGCTTCGCGTGCACCGGCCTCGGTGCGTGGGCCGTCGTGAGGCTGGAGCATCGCATCGCGATCGGGGAGGGTGGCGGCGATGAGGTGAAGCTGGTTGCGCCCGGTCATCGAAGAGAACTCTCTTAACGCCACCGGCACCAGCGCGGGATGCGCGACCCACGTCCCGTCATGACCATTGCGAACCTCGCGGCGCTTGTCGGCGGCGACGCGCTCGAAGGCCGCGGCATTGGCGGCCTCGTCATCCTTGACCGGTATAGCGGCCGCCATGCCGCCCATGGCATGCGCGCCGCGGCGGTGGCAGGTGGCGATCAGGCGAAGCGAATAGGCAGCAAGAAAGGCGCGATCCATGGTCATTGCCGAGCGATCGGGGACGAGCCGCTCGGCCGTTCGCCCGAAGCGCTTGATGAAGCTGAAGATATAGTCCCAGCGCCCGCAATTCAGCCCGACGACATGGTCCTTCAGTGCAAACAGCATCTCGTCCATCTCGAACGCCGCGGGCAGCGTCTCGATCAACAGCGTCACTCGCACGGTGCCGCGAGGAAGCCCAAGTTCGGCCTCCGCGAACGAAATCACTTCGCTCCAAAAAGCCGCTTCGCGCATGCCCTCTAGCTTGGGCAGATAGAAATAGGGTCCTGAGCCGGACGCAAGTGCCGCTTTGGCATTGTGGAACAGATATAGCCCGAAATCGAACAAGCCGCCTGACAAGGGCGCGCCGTCGACGGTAACATTTGCTTCTTCGAGGTGGAGCCCGCGCGGGCGAACGATCAGCACCGCGGGATTGTCGCCGACGCGATAGCTTTTGCCGGTGGCGGGGTCGTCAAAGGCAAGCGAACCGCGCCAACGGTCGATCAAATTGGCCTGGCCATCGATCAGCGTGTCGAATGCCGGGGCGGTGGCATCCTCGAAATCGGCCATGAACACGCGCGCACCGGAGTTCAGGGCGTTGATCATCATCTTGGCATTAGTCGGCCCGGTAATCTCGACCCGCCGGTCCGATAAGTCGGCGGGCGCTGGCGCGACCTGCCAATCTGCGTCGCGGATGGCGGCGGTATCGGCGAGGAAATCGGGGACTTCCCCGGCATCGAGCCGCAACTGGCGCTCGCCCCGCGCGGCAAGCAGCGCCTTGCGCCCGTCATCGAAGCGGCGGTGAAGCGCGCCAAGAAAATCCAGCGCTTCCTCGCTCAGCACTTCATTCGCACGCCGGTGATTGCTGTGTCCGACTTCCGGGCCACGCTCGGCAACCGCCGCTTCGATCATGCGCGCGGCTCGACCGTGATGTGAAAACGCTCAGTCGCGCCCCAGCCGTCATGGCAGGTCAGCCGTTGCCATTCGGTACGGGCGCGAAGCTCGTCGCGAAACGGCCCGGAAACGCGCTCCGTCCCTTCGACCAGCCGGTTGAACTGCAGGTCATATTCGCCCCCGATCACCCAATATTGCTTGTCCATCGTCATTCTCCTTACTGGTCCGTTCGTCATGCAGCTTCGGTGAGGAACTGCGCTGCTTCGGTGGATTCGCTTAGCGCCGTGGTCGACGCCTGCCCGCCACCGACTGCAATCGCCACGCGATCGAAATAGCCTGTGCCCACTTCGCGCTGGTGACGGGTGGCCGTGTAGCCCGCGCCCTCGCTTGCGAATTCGGCGGTCTGCAATTCGGAGTAAGCGCTCATGGCGCGCTCCTTATAGCCGCGCGCCAGTTCGAACATGCCGTGGTTGAGGCTGTGGAAGCCTGCCAGCGTTACGAACTGGAACTTGTAGCCCATTGCCCCAAGCTCGCGCTGGAATTTGGCGATCGTCGCTTCGTCGAGCTTGGCCTTCCAGTTGAAGCTCGGCGAGCAATTATAGGCCAGCAGCTTGCCCGGATATTGGGCATGCACGGCTTCGGCGAACTTGCGCGCATCGTCGAGGTCGGGGTGGCTGGTTTCCCACCACAAGACGTCGGCATGCGGTGCGAACGCCAGCCCGCGGGCAATGCAATGATCGAGACCTGTGCCATCCTTGAGGCGAAAGAAGCCTTCCGGCGTGCGTTCCCCGGTCATGAACTGGCGGTCGCGCTCGTCAATGTCCGACGTGATCAGCTTCGCGCTCTCGGCGTCGGTCCGGGCGACGATCAAGGTCGGCACGCCCGATACATCGGCGGCAAGCCGCGCGGCGTTGAGGTTGCGGATATGGGCCTGGGTCGGGATCAGGACCTTGCCGCCCAAATGGCCGCACTTCTTTTCAGATGCCAATTGATCTTCGAAATGGACCGCTGCAACACCCGCTTCGATGTAGGCTTTCATGATCTCGAAGCAGTTGAGCGGCCCGCCGAAGCCGGCTTCGGCATCGGCAACGATCGGAACGAACCAGTCCCGTTGCGCTCCACCCTCGCTGACCTCGACCTGGTCGGCGCGCTGCAACGTCTTGTTGATGCGCTTGGCAAGCTCGGGCCCGGCATTGGCGGGATAAAGCGACTGGTCGGGATACATTGCGCCGGCCGTATTGGCGTCGGCTGCGACCTGCCAGCCCGACAGATAAATTGCTTCCAGGCCGGCGCGGACCATCTGCATCGCCTGGTTGCCGGTCACTGCGCCAAGCGCGCGGACCGGCTCGTCGCGATGCATCAATTGCCACAATTTTTCCGCGCCGCGCCGCGCCAGCGTATGTTCCACCGCGACCGATCCGCGCAGGCTGACCACCTCATCAGCCGAATAAGGTCGCTCGATTCCGGCGAAGCGATCGGGCGTGGTCGGGATAAGCTGGTCAAAACTTGTCATGGGGTCGGTCCTTGAGCGAGGCGGGTTTCGTTACGACACCAAGGAACGCCAAACGGTCACCAGCGGCCCGTCTATAATGGTCGCTTTGTCACAACTTGACTTGTGATTTTTGAAGATTGTTGACAGTTCCGGCCCATGACCACGTCAAAGCTTTTCCTTGGCCCCCGCCTGCGCCGCCTTCGTCGCGACCGCGGACTATCGCAGACCGACATGGCCGCCAGCCTCGCGATCAGCCCCTCCTATCTGAACCACCTCGAGCGCAACCAGCGCCCGGTTACCGGTGCGCTCCTGCTGCGCCTGGCCGAAACCTATGAGATTGACGTCCGCTCATTCGCGGCGGCGAGCGCGGCGCGGACTGGCGCGGACGACCTCGCCGAAATCTTTTCCGACGTCATCCTGCGCGATCTTGGCGTGCCGCGCTACGAGCTTGCCGAGATCGCGCTTAATGCCCCCTCGGTCGCCGACGCCATTGCGCGACTTTACGGCGCGCTCAAGGAAGTCGATCGCAACCCGACGCTGTCCCAGAACGGCGACGCACGCGCCCTGGTGACACCGGAGAATTGGGTCCGCGACTATATCCAGCAACACCGCAATCACTTCCCCGAGCTCGAGCAATGCGCCGAAACGCTTGGCGGCGCGCTTGCCGATCCGCTCTCGGTGACTGAGCCTCTTCGCCGCCGCCTCAAGGAAGCATGGGGCATCAGTGCGCGTGTCGTCGCGCCATCTGAACTGGGCAATGCCAGCCAGGCCTATGACCCCGAGCGTCGCCTGTTCCTCTTGTCGTCCCTGCTCCGGGCCGAAAACCGCACCTTTGCGCTCGCCTACCAACTGAGCATGGTCGAATTTTCGGACGTGATCGGTCGCATGGTGGCAGCGGCGGCGCCGCCCGACGCCGGGATCGGACATCTGCTTCACATGAGCCTGGCCAACTATGCCGCCGGCGCAGTGATGATGCCTTACGGCCGCTTCCTCGCCTCGGCCCAGCAGCACCGCTATTCGATCGACCGCTTGTGCGGTGAATATGGCGCGAACGTCGAACAGGTCGCCCATCGCCTCACCACGCTTGGTCGCGCGAACGCCCGCGGGGTGCCATTCTTCATGCTTCGGGTCGATCCCGCGGGCAACATCTCCAAGCGCTATGCGGGCGAGAATTTTCCATTTTCGCGCTTTGGCGGGACCTGCCCGCGCTGGAACCTCCACGCCGCCTTCCAGACCGCTGGCCGACCAGTCATCCAGGTCATCGAAACTCCCGATGCTCAGCGTTACTTCACCGTTTCGCGGACCATTGACCGGCCGATCCCGACGGACATGGCGGGCGGACTGCTTGCCATCGGGCTCGGCTGCGACATCAAATATGCCCATCTTCTGTCATGTGCCGAAGGAATCGATCTCAGCAAACCGCCGGTGACCCCGGTCGGCCCGGCCTGCGCCATCTGCCCGCGGATCGATTGCCACCACCGCGCCACTGCGCCCGCCGGGCGGCTGCTTGCAGTCGAGGAAAATCGCAAGACCATCAGCCCCTACCCGTTCGTCTCGTCCTGAGGGCGAAGCGCGGGATCCAGCCAGCTGAATAAAATAAGTATTGATTTGCAACTTGTGGGAACTCGACTCGCTCCACATTCATTGTGCAGGCGAAAGTCAATTGAAAAAAGTGCAATGAAATGAACAAGCTGGCCCTGGCCCTCGCTTCTAGCGCGCTCGCCCTTTCGATCCCGATCAGCCCCGCTTTCGCGACGATCGAGACTTATGCAGCCAAGACTGCCGCGCTCGAAGCGGCCGACCAAGCGCGCGCCGACATGGCCGAAGTGTTCGGCGACAAACAACTCAAGCCCGGCCAATATCTGTGGCGCGATGGTGTCCGCGGCACTCCGCGGGTCGTCATCAGCCTGTCGGACCAGATGGCCTATCTTTATCGCGGCGATGAGCTTGCCGCGGTGTCGACCATTTCAAGCGGCACGGCGAAGAACCCAACGCCGACCGGCATCTTCCCGATCCTCGACAAGAAGCCGATGCACCACAGCAAGAAATACGACAATGCGCCGATGCCGTTCATGCAGCGCCTCGACAGCTATGGCATCGCAATGCACGCCGGCAACTTGCCCGGCCGCCCGGCATCGCACGGCTGCATCCGCCTGCCAGCGAAGTTCGCCGCCAAGCTCTATGGCGCGACACAGATCGGCAGCACCGTATTCATCGCCGCATAGCTGCCGTCATTGCGAGCGTAGCGAAGCAATCCGACCGCGGGAGATGGATTGCGGCGCTTCATCGCAATGACGTTCACCAGGCTCACTCCGCGAGCCCATCGACCGCCTGCGCCAGCGCTTCCACGCCCCCGTTGATGAAGTATAGCGGTTGCATATGGTCATTTTCATAAGGGGTCGAAGCCGCCTCCTCGATCGAAAAGTCACGTCTCTCGACGCCTTCGCCGCTTAGCGCCTTACCGAACTCGCCGAAGCTCGACGCCAGGCCGGCGCCGAAAATCTTGATCTCGCCTTCCTCGCGAGCCAGTCCGAATTCGACGCTATACCAATAAATCCGCGCCATGCGTTCGCCTTCGCCGCGCTCGATTGCCGCCACGCCAAGCTGACCAAGCCGCTCCATCATTTGTCCCATGCGTGGGTCCGACAGCATCGGCACATGGCCGAATATGTCGTGGAACAGGTCAGGCTCGTCGAGATAATCGAGCTGTTCGTAAGTGCGAATGAAATTGCCGATTGGAAAGACGCGATCGGCAAGCATCGCGAAGAACACCGCGTCGGGGACAAGCCCGGGTACGGCAACCGTCCGCCACCCCGTGCGCGGCTCGAGGCGGGCATTTAGTTCGGCCAGATCGGGCACGCCGGGATGTGACAGGCGAAGCAGGTCGAGCCCGTCGCGGAATGGCTGCACGATCCGCGTGCCGAGCGCCGCCACCTGCCGTGCGAACAAAATGTCCCACACGCGGTGGTCCTCGGGCGTGAAATGCGCCCAATCCTGCGCAATCACATAATCGCGCCAGTGCCCCGGCTTCTCGATGGCGATGGTGTCTTGTAGCATCGGATCAATTCCTTCAGGCAATAAAAAACCCCGCCGAAGCGAGGTGCGGATAGCAGCGGGCGAAGCAGGCGAGCCTACCCCGTCACCGCCGCAAGGATATAATAAGTCGAGGTCAGAAAATCGTTCATCGCCCAAGTTTATCGCATCCGCGACCTGAACGCCAGATGGCCAGCTCTACCTCGCCAAAGCGTCGATCGCTTTTGCCAGCTCGACATCGCGCTCCGTCACCCCGCCCTGGTCATGACTGGTGAGGCGGAAGTCGACGCGGTTCCACACGCTGGTGAATTCGGGATGGTGATCGACCGCTTCGGCATGCACGGCGACACGCGTGAGAAAGGCGAAGGCCTGCGCGAAGTCGGCGAAGCGATAGCTTCGAAGCAGCGCGGTCCCGTCCTCGCTTCGGGTCCAGTCGGAAGGAATGTCCATCCAGCGCTTATGCCGCTCCCCCCGCCGATATGCCACAGCGCAAATATTCCTGTCCTGCGGCGAGGGTCGCTATTAGGAAGAGTGATGGATTAAGGCATGAGCCGGCACGCAAATTTGGGGAACAATGAAATGGCCAGTGCAGCAGTTGAAGTCGGTCCGCTCGGGCTTGAAAATCCGATGGGCACCGACGGGTTCGAATTCGTCGAATATGCGGCCCCCGACCCTGAACTGCTGCGCAGCCTGTTCACGAAGATGGGCTTCCCGGCGGTCGCTCGCCACAAGCGCAAGGACGTCACGCTCCATCGTCAGGGCGACATCAACTTCATCATCAATGCGGAGCCCAACAGCTTCGCCGAACAGTTCGCCCGCGACCACGGGCCCTGCGCCTGCGCGATGGCCTTTCGCGTCAAGGACGCCAAGGCCGCCCATGCCCGCGCAATCGAGCTTGGCGCGACCAACGTCACCAGCGACGTCGCCGAGGGAGAGCTCGAAATTCCCGCGATCGAGGGCATTGGCGGCTCGCGGCTTTATCTGGTCGACACATATGGCGCCGCCGGTTCGATCTACGACACCGACTTCGACTTCCTTCCCGACGCTGCCGCGAAAGAGGCGAGCCATGCGTCGCATCTGGTCTATATCGACCACCTTACCCATAATGTGCACCGCGGGCGGATGGCCCATTGGGCCGATTTCTATGAGCGGCTCTTCAATTTCCGCGAAATTCGCTATTTCGATATTGAAGGCAAGCAGACTGGCCTCATTTCCAAGGCCATGACGAGCCCGTGCGGCAAGCTGCGCATTCCCTTGAACGAGAGCCGCGACGACAAGAGCCAGATCGAGGAATTCCTGCGCGACTATAATGGCGAAGGTATCCAGCACATCGCGCTTGGATCCGACAACATCTACGCCACTGTCGACATCTTACGCGACCGTGGCATCGCTTTCCAGAACACGCCCAATACCTATTACGAACTGGTCGACGACCGCGTCGCCGGCCATGGCGAACCTACTGCCGAGCTGGAGAAGCGCCGCATCCTCGTCGATGGCGCACCGACCGAGGGCCAGGGGCTCTTGCTCCAGATCTTCACGCAAAATGTCATCGGCCCGATCTTCTTCGAAATCATCCAGCGCAAGGGCAATGAGGGCTTCGGCGAAGGCAATTTCAAGGCGTTGTTCGAATGCATCGAACTCGACCAGATCCGCCGCGGAGTGATCTGATCGGCATGACCGAGGCCTTCATCTGCGACGCGATCCGCACTCCGATCGGGCGTTACGGCGGCGCTTTATCAAGCATTCGCGCCGACGATCTGGCGGCAATCCCGATCCGCGCGCTGATCGACCGCAACCCCGGCGTCGATTGGGCTGCGCTCGACGATGTCATCCTGGGTTGCGCCAACCAGGCGGGCGAAGACAATCGCAACCTTGCGCGGATGGCAGGGCTACTCGCCGGGCTTCCCGACGGCAGCGGCGGAGTCACGCTCAACCGCTTGTGCGGATCTGGTCTCGATGCCGTCGCACAGGCAGCGCGCTCGATCCGTTCGGGCGAGGATTCGCTGATCATTGCTGGCGGCAGCGAAAGCATGAGCCGCGCGCCCTTCGTCATGCCCAAGGCGACTGCCGCCTTCGACCGCACGGCGGAGATTTACGACACCACCATCGGCTGGCGCTTCGTCAATCCCAAGATGCGCGATGCCTATGGCGACGACACCATGCCAAGCACGGCGGAAAATGTCGCGGACGAGTATAAGGTCAGCCGCGAAGACCAGGACCGTTTCGCCCAGGCGAGTCAGGAGCGCGCCGCCGCTGCGCAGGCTTCGGGCCGCTTGGCTGCGGAAATCGTCGCGGTCGAAATCCCCCAGCGCAAAGGCGACCCGCTCAAGGTCGATGCTGACGAGCACCCGCGCCTGACCAGCCTCGATGCGCTTGCCAAGCTTCGCCCGATCGTGCGCAAGGACGGCACCGTCACTGCAGGCAATGCATCGGGGGTCAATGACGGCGCCGCCGCGCTCATCATCGCCTCGGAGGAAGCGGCCAGACGCCACGGGCTGGTGCCGCGCGCACGCATCCTTGGCGGCGCAGTCGCCGGTGTCCCGCCTCGCATCATGGGCATTGGCCCCGCCCCGGCGAGCCGCAAACTGCTTGCGCGACTCGGGCTGACGATCGCCGACATGGACGTCATCGAGCTCAACGAGGCGTTTGCCGCGCAGGGCCTCGCCGTCCTTCGCGAACTCGGCCTTCCCGACGACGCGCCCCACGTGAACCCCAACGGCGGGGCAATCGCGCTCGGCCATCCGCTCGGCATGTCGGGTGCGCGCCTCGCCCTGACGGCGACGGAACAACTCCAGCGCAGCGGGGGACGTTACGCGCTTGCCACGATGTGCATTGGCGTCGGCCAGGGGATCGCGCTCGCGCTCGAGCGCGCGTGACCGCTACGGCGGCCATCATGGCAATCCTCGCCGAGGTCCCCGACCCCGAGATACCCGCCGTGTCGGTGCTCGACCTCGGCATCGTTCGCGGGGTTGAGGGCGGCAGGGTGATCATTACGCCGACTTATTCGGGCTGTCCCGCGACCCAGTTTATCGAGGAAAGCATCCGCGCCGCGCTCGACGCTGCGGGATTTCGCGACATTGGCATCGAGACTCGCCTCGCCCCGGCATGGACCACCGACTGGATCAGCGAAGCCGGCAAGGCGAAATTGCTGGCGTACGGCATTGCGCCACCCGACCTCGCCAAGACCGCGACCTGCCCGCAATGCGGATCGAGCGCTACCGAAGAGATCAGCCGCTTCGGATCAACGCCGTGCAAATCGCAATGGCGCTGCACCGACTGTCTGGAACCGTTCGACCGGTTCAAGTGTCACTAGTTCGGCTTAGCCGCACTGGGCGCGGTGAAGCAATTTCTGGTCGGCTAGCACGAGCGCCATCATCGCCTCGACGACCGGCGCACCGCGGATCCCGACGCAAGGATCGTGGCGCCCCTTGGTCACTGCTTCGACCTCATTTCCCGCCGCATCGATGCTTGGCACCGCGATTCGGATCGAGCTGGTCGGCTTGAACGCAACCCGCAGCACGATCGGTTGCCCCGTCGAAATCCCCCCCGATATTCCCCCGCTATGATTGCTCTCGAACCGCGCTCCGGACCGCATCGCATCGGCATTCTCGCTGCCCTTCAGTCGCGCTGCTGCGAACCCATCGCCGATTTCGACACCCTTGACCGCGTTGATCCCCATCGCCGCGGCGGCGAGCTCGGCGTCGAGCTTCGCATAGAGCGGCGCTCCCCATCCGGCCGGAACCCCGGTGGCAACGCACTCGACCACCGCGCCAAGGCTGTCGCCGGAAGTTCGGGCTTCGTCGAGACTCACGTCCCAGCGGCCGGCGTCGGTCTCCCCGCCAATCTCGACCACCCGCGCCTCGATCGCGACCTCCGGGATAATGAGCCGCGCCACCGCCCCCCCCGCAACGCGCATTGCGGTCTCGCGGGCCGAAGCCCGTCCCCCGCCGCGCGGATCGCGAAACCCATATTTCGCGTCATAGGCATAATCGGCATGCCCCGGACGATAGGGCGCGTTGGCGGGGTAATCGGCACTGCGCGCATCGACATTGTCGATCATCAGCGCGATCGGGGTGCCAGTGGTCCGGCCTTCATGGACTCCGGACAGGACGCGTACCTGATCCGTTTCCTGCCGCGGCGAGACGTTCTTGCCAGTGCCCGGACGGCGCAGGTCGAGGAAGTGCTGGATATGGGCTGCGTCGAGCGCGATGCCCGGAGGGCAGCCATCGACGACGCATCCGATCGCCGGCCCGTGGCTTTCCCCCCACGTCGTGAGCCGAAGCAGATGGCCGAAACTGTTGATACTCATGCCGCTTCCCCGATGTTCGCGCCAAGCCCGCGCATCATGCCGACAAAGCCGGGAAAGCTGGTCGCGATCATTTCGGCTTGGTCCACCTCGACCGGCTGACCGGACGCCAATCCCAGCGTCAGGAAGGCCATGGCAATGCGATGGTCGCCATGCGTAACGACTTTGCCGCCGCCGCGCACCCTGCCCCGGCCGAAGATGCGCAGCGCGTCGCCGTCGGCGATTGCCGCGACTCCGCAGGCCACCAGCCCCGCGACCATTGCGCCGAGCCGATCGCTTTCCTTGACGCGCAGCTCGGCTAGCCCCTCGATGACGCTTTCGCCATCGGCAAAGGCGCATGCCACGGCAAGCGCCGGGATCTCATCGATCATCGCCGCGATGCGCTCAGGCGCGACATGGCACGGGGCCAAAGGCGCGTGGCGCAAGCTCATGTCGGCAATGATCTCGCCCGACTGGAGCCGCTCATTGGCGAGGGAAATATCGGCGCCCATCTCCTCGAGCACTTCATAAAGGCCAGTGCGCAGCGGATTGACGAGCAGTCGGCGGACCGTGACTTGCGATCCGCTGACGATCGCCGCCGCCAGCAGCGCGAACGCCGCCGACGATGGATCCGACGCAATTTCGATATCGCAGCCAATAAGCGGGACGCCGAACTGGCCGAGCATGATTTCAGTGTGGTCGCGGCTCGGCACCGGCTCTTCGACGGTGACTGCTACGCCGCTGGCGATGCCCGCAAGCAGCAGCGCCGATTTGACCTGCGCCGACGCAGGCACATTGACGTGGTGGATCGCCCCCAACTGCTGGCCGTGGATGGTGATGGGAAGCTGGTCGCCACCGTCGAAGCGCGCGCCCATCCGCTCGAGCGGGGTGACCACGCGCCGCATCGGGCGGTTCGACAAGGAAGCGTCGCCGGTCAGCGTGACGCTAAGCCCGGGGACACCGGCGCACGCACCAAGCAACAGGCGCGCACTTGTGCCGCTATTGCCGCAATCGATCGGTGCCGGCGGCGAGGTCCATTTTGCGCCGGTGACCTTGCACTCGCCGGGGCCAAGCCGTTCCACGGTCGCCCCCATCGCCGCGACCGCTTGCGCGGTAGCCAAGACATCGTCGCTTTGGAGCAGTCCGTTGATATGCGTTGTACCGTGCGCCAGCGCTCCCAGGATCAATGCACGGTGCGAGCAACTCTTGTCACCGGGAATGTTTGCCTCGCCACAAAGTGCGCTTCCCCGGGTTGCAACGAGGTTCACCGGGTCGCCGACTTCATCGACGCGACAAAGTCGCGAACGGCATCAACCCCGTCCTTTACGCGAGCGACGATGGCCGAGCCTGAAATGACTCCGGCTGCACCGCTCGCCAGCGCTTCGCGAACTTGTTCGGGCGATGAAATGCCGAAGCCAAGCACAGGCGGCGGCGCCCCGACCTCGCCTAGTGCAGCGAACAAAGCCTTATGATCGAGCGCCAGTGCGGCGTCCGCGCCGGTTACCCCGGAGCGCGCGACGCAATAAGTATAGCCCGAAGACAAGGCTGCGATCTTTTCCAGCGTGTGGCGTGGGGTGTTGGGCGCGGCGATCATCACGAAGTCGATCCCGGCCTCGCGCGCCGCCGCAGCATAGGGTCCGGCTTCAAGGCTCGGCACGTCGGCGACGAGCAGGCTGTCGACGCCTGCGCTCGTCAGTTCGCGGCAAAACGTCACTATGCCGCGCGCCGCGACGATGTTGGCATAAGTCAGGATGCCGATCGGCACGTCCGGGTGGCGGGAGCGGAAGTCGGTGACTAGATCGAGGCACTGACTGGTCCGCACACCGGCGCCGAGCGCGCGCTTGGCCGCCGCCTGGATCACCGGGCCGTCCGCAACCGGGTCGCTGAACGGAATGCCAAGCTCGACCATGTCGGCACCGCCCTCGACCAGTGCGTCGAGCAATCGGCCACTCGTTTCGAGGTCGGGATCGCCAAGCATCAGAAATGCCCCGAACGCACCTTCTCCGGAGCGCGCGCAGCGTTCGAACATTGCGGCGTAACGCCTGGTCATGCGCGGTCTCCAAGGACATTCTGAGCCATGCGCGCTCCGAAACCTGCCCCCAGCAGGTTTTTCGCTTGCATCATATCCTTGTCGCCGCGTCCCGACAGATTGACGAGCAGGATCGGCTGGTCATCGCGCTCCTCGGCAAGCTTCAGCGCATGGGCCAAGGCGTGACAGCTTTCGAACGCGCCGATGATGCCCTCCGACCGCCCGAGCGCAACGAAGGCGTCGAGCGCCGGGCCGTCTTCGCATCCGACATAATCGACGCGTCCGATCTCCTTGAGATGGGCATGCTCGGGGCCAACAGCCGGATAGTCGAGCCCTGCCGAGATCGACCAACTGTCGCTGATCTGGCCGTCCTTGTCCTGGAGGATAAGTGTCTCCGCTCCGTGGAGGATGCCCTGGCGTCCCTTGAGGATGGTCGCACCATGCTCCTCGCCGTGCAGGCCCTTGCCTGCCGCCTCCACCCCGATCAACGGCACATCGTCATCGATAAAGTCGGCGAATATGCCAATCGCGTTCGATCCGCCACCGACGCAGGCGATCACCGCATCGGGTAGGCGCCCTTCTATTTCGAGTAATTGCGCGCGCGCTTCCTTGCCAATCACGCGCTGAAATTCGCGTACCATCAACGGGAAGGGATGCGGTCCCGCGACGGTCCCAAGCAGATAATGCGTGTCGGCGAAGCTCGCGGTCCAGTCGCGCAGCGCTTCGTTGACTGCATCCTTCAGGGTGCGCGATCCGGAAGTGACCGGTACCACTTCGGCACCCATCAATTTCATCCGGAACACGTTGAGCGACTGCCGTTCGACATCGTCGGCGCCCATGTAAATCTTGGTCTCAAGCCCGAACAGAGCGCCGGCAAGCGCTGTCGCGACGCCATGCTGTCCGGCGCCGGTCTCGGCGATCAGCTTGGTTTTCCCCATGCGCTTGGCCAGCAGCCCCTGCGCAAGCACCTGATTTGTCTTGTGCGCACCGCCGTGGAGCAAATCCTCGCGCTTCAGGTAGATCTTCGCGCGACCCTTGCCGAGGTTGCGGCACAGGGTCAGCGGCGTCGGGCGACCGGCATAGCTCGACAGCAAGCCGGACAGTTCCGCGTTGAACCCGGCGTCCTTCTGAGCATCGAGGAACGCCGCCTCAAGCTGTTCGAGCGCGGGGACAAGGATTTCGGGGACATAGGCACCGCCGTAGCGCCCGAAGCGGCCATCCTGCCTCATGCCAATTCTCCACGGCAGGCTGGGCGCAATGCATCGAACAAGGCTTTCACTTTCACTGGATCCTTTTCCCCGGGGGCGGCCTCGACCGCCGATCCGACATCAAGCCCATAGGCCCCGACGCGAGTCGCAGCGACGACATTTGCGGGCCCGATTCCGCCCCCGAGAAAGCCCGTGCCGAGGTCCTCGCGCGCACCAATCCGCGACCAGTCGAAAGCCACTCCGCTGCCGCCGCTCTTGCTGTCGAACAATGTTCGATCAGCGCCGGCGCGCTGTGGCGCACCGTCGGCCGACACAGCCCAGATCTCGGTTCCGTCGGGCAAGTGCGACCGCACCTCGCCCACGTCTTCGGACCCGTGGAGCTGAACCACGTCCAGCCCAAGCTCGCGCGCAGTCGAAGCGACCTCCCCAACCGGCCGGTCGCGGAACACGCCGACCGTCTTGAGGCCGTGCTGCCTGGCGCTTCCGACCAGACCGCGTGCCTGATCAGGCGTCACCGCGCGCGGCGTTCCGGGAACAAAGATGAAGCCGGCGTGCGTCGCGCCGGCCCGTCCGGCAAGCTCGACGTCATCGCTGCGCGTCAGGCCGCACAATTTGACCTGCCCGTGGACGAGCGACCGCGCTGCATCGACCACGTCCGTCGCGGCCATCAGCGCCGATCCCACCAGGAAGGCGTCGGCAATCGGCGCGAGCCGCATGACTTCAGCGTGCGACGAAATTCCCGATTCCGAAATCACCAGCACCTCGGGCGGCACCAGAGGTGCAAGCCGCTCGGTTACCCGGAGGTCGGTTGAAAGAGTTTTCAGATCGCGATTATTGATCCCGACGATCGACGCGCCAAGCGCAAGCGCGCGCTGAAGCTCCTGCTCGTCATGGACTTCGACGATTGCGTCCATGTCGAACCGCTTCGCCTCGCCAAGCACCGCGGCGGCCGCCGAATCGTCGAGTACCGACATCATCACCAGCACCGCGTCGGCGCCAGAAGCCCGCGCTTCGCTGACCTGCGCAGGATCGACAATGAAATCCTTGGCCAGGATCGGCCCATCAAAACGCGCGCGCACGAACTTTAAATCATCCAACGATCCGCCGAAATCCTCAGTGTCGGTCAGCACGCTGATGGCGTCGGCGACCGGCGCGTAGGCCGCGACCGCCGCTTCGACGCTGACCGCGCTCCGGTGCCCCGACGGCGAGGCGCGCTTCACCTCCATGATGAACCGCGCGCCGGGTCGCGCAAGCGCCGCGCGCAAGCTTCGCCTTGTCGGCTCCGCATCGACCGACCCGCTGAGCCGGGCCGCGACTTCGGTTCGTTTGCGGGCGACGATCCGCGCCAGAACATCAGCCATTGCTTGCCTCGATATAGGCATTGAGCACCGCCATCGCCTTGCCCGAGAGCAGCGCTTCACGCGCAAGGCCGGCGCCATCGCGCAAATCGTCCGCCTTGCCCGCAGTCATCAACAAGGCACCGGCATTAAGCGCCACGATGTCATGTTCGGCGCGCTCGCCCCCGCCGCCGAGGATTGTCTGAAGCCGCGCTGCATTCTCCTCGGGGCCGCCGCCGGTGACTACGCTCAGTGGAGCGCGCTCGTAGCCTGCCTGTTCGGGGGTCAACTCGACTTCGGCCATCACGCCGTCCGACAGACGGATCGCGCGGGTCTCGCCGTGAAGCGCGACCTCGTCGAGCCCCGATCCGTGGACGACAAGCGCCTCCCGCACACCGACCGCACTTAGCGTCTGCGCAATCCGGCGCAGCATCTTCGGATCGGCAACGCCAAGCAATTGCACTGGCGGACGCGCAGGATTGATGCACGGTCCAAGCAAGTTCATCACCGTGCGCACCGACAATTGCCGACGAACGAGCGCCGCATGCTTCATCCCCGGGTGATAGGCCGGAGCGAACAGGAAACAGAAGCCTGTCTGGTCGAGCATCTTGCGCGCGGCCTCAGGCGCAACGTCGATCTTTGCGCCAAGCGCTTCGAGCACGTCGGCGGAACCGCATTTGGAACTGATGCTGCGATTGCCATGCTTGGCGATCGGCAGGCCGCACGCCGCAGCCACGAAGGCGGCGGCGGTTGAGACGTTGATCAGGCCCGATCCGTCCCCGCCGGTCCCGCAGCAATCCGCGAATAGATAGTCGGGCCGATCGAATGGCAGCGCCGCCGCTGACAAGGCGTGGGCCGCGCCGATCATTTCCTCGGCAGTTTCACCCTTCATCCTGAGCGCGATCAGCATCCCGGCGATCTCGGCTGGCTCGAGCTTGCCCAGAACTAGTCGTGCGAAGAGATACTGTGCATCCTCACTCGGCAAATCTTCGCCGGTCAGCAATTTGGGCAGGGGATTGAACGGGCCGAGGTCGACCGGCGAGTGTGGCTCAGCGATTTGCGGCGAATGTAGCATGGAATTTTTCCTTAAGGGATCGGGCAAAGAAAAACCCGCCGAATGGGCGGGCTTCGATTGGGAGGTTGGTAATCAGATCACCAGCCACGCCATCGCGCCGCGCCAAACGAGGATGCACGCCACCAACCAAAACCGGACGAACAAGGGGCAGAAGCCAATTCGCTCATGCCGCAATCCTCCCCGCCGGGCTTGCAGCTGTCAAGCCGGCGAAGCCGAGGCGGCGCGTCTCGGCCCAGCCAAGGACGCCATCGAGCAACTTTGCGCCCAATGGCGTAAGAATCGATTCGGGATGGAATTGAAGCCCATACTGCCCTTCGTCATAATTGCTGACTGCCATTGCCATGCCGTCAAGAACCGCATGGACGCGAAGACGATCCGTAAGGTCGTTGATTGGCGTGCATAGCGAATGGTAACGGCCTACGCGCATTGGGCTGGGGAGGCCTGCAAACGCCCCCTCTCGGTCATGCTCGACAAGCGAGCTCTGGCCGTGACACGGCTCATGCGCGCGAACCACCTGGCCGCCGTGATGAAGAACGATCGCCTGGTGACCAAGGCATATGCCGATCAGCGGCACTTGCCCGGCGGCCAAAGCGATCAGCTCCATGCAGCATCCCGCTGCGCGCGGCTCGCCCGGGCCGGGCGAAAGCATGATTAGAGCATCGTTGCGCCTGGCATAAGCCAGCGCCGCCTCGGCCGAAATCGAATTGCGGATCACTTCCACCTTGGCCCCGGCTGCCCGGCACGCTTCGGCGAGGTTGAAGGTGAAGCTGTCGCGATTGTCGATCAGAAGGATGTTCATGCGACGGCTCCCAATGCTTCCAACACCGCGCGCGCCTTGGCCTTGGTTTCGCGCGCTTCTTCCAGCGGCACGCTGGCGGCGACTACGCCCGCGCCGGCGCGGACTTCGGCAATGCCGTCGCGCACCAGTGCAGAGCGGATAATGACCGCGCTGTCCATCGTCCCATCGCCGCAAATCCAGCCGATTGCACCGCCATAGGGTCCACGAGCACTGCCCTCGACGCTTCGGATCAGCTCGATTGCGCGCAATTTGGGCGCCCCCGACAAGGTGCCGACGTTTAGGCAGGCGCGGATTGCGTCGATCGCATCCTTGCCTGTCTCAAGCTCCCCTTCGACGCGCGAAACGAGATGCATCACCCGGGCGAAGCGTTCGACATCAAGCAACCGCGCGACCCGGCGCGTTCCCGGCCGCGCGACCCGGGCGACATCGTTGCGCGCCAGGTCGACCAGCATGAGATGCTCGGCAACCTCCTTTGCATCGAGCCGCAGATCGGCTTCGTGGCGGCCGTCCTCGTCGGGAGTGTTACCGCGTGGGCGGGTGCCGGCGATCGGGCTGACCGAAACCATCAACGCATCGCCCGCGCGTTCGATTTCGACCGCGGTCTCGGGCGAGGCGCCGAACAAATGGCCGTAACCAGTGTCGAAGGAATAATGGTAGGCGCTCGGGTCCGCGCTGACGAGCCGGGCAAAGGCGCCAAGTGCGTCATTGCATGGGGTCTTGAAGGCGCGAGATACGACCGCCTGGAAGATGTCGCCGGCGGCGATATGCTCCTTGAGGCGAACGACGCGGGCGGCAAACTCATCATCGTCCAGATCGGGTACGGCCGATCCCGGGGCGCTCTGGGGCGCGGACGCGCGGGCTGGACATATGCTGCTGACGCGCTCGACCAGGCGGCCAAGACGCTCGACGGCGAGATGGTGATTGCGATGCGCGACCCCACCGTCGTTCGACCCGACCGCGAGTGCGATCACCCTTGCCGCGCCGGCCGGTTCGATCACGATTGCGGTTTCGGCAAGCAGGAACAAGAGGTCGGGGAAGTCCCCTTCTGCGCGCGGCGGCAGTGCTTCCACCATGTCGACATGATCGAAGCCGACGATGCCTGCCGCAACCACGGCGAAAGGGTCGTCGCGGTCGCCCGGATTGAGCCCAAAGACCATCGCGCGGACGATGTCGAGCGGCGTGGGCGCAACTGCGCGCGCTTCCTCATCGTCCGCCACGCAGCGAGGAAATGTGAAGCGCAGCATCCGCTCATCGCGGGCCACCACATGCGCCGCAAGTCGCTCCGCTATTCCGTCGAGGAGCAGCGCGCCGCCTTCGCTCTGCGCGACCAGCGTCGCCTCCAGCCCGCGCGCCTCGAGCCGAAGCGCGGCGTCGACCAGGATCAGCGCCTGCCCGCCGCTACGGCGAAGAAAGAATGGCGCGCTTTCGCTTGCCAGCGCTTCATGCAAGGCGACTGGGTCCTGCGACTGCGCCAGCCGCCGGGTCACCAGCGCTGACTGCCCGCCGCGCGCATAGGTCAAAGCGAGCGGCCGAGTAGTGGCAGGAGGGCAGCCAGTTTCCGGCCCAGTTCCAGCATCTCGTCGGGATGGAGCGATTGCGGCCCGTCGCTCAGCGCCGCCTTGGGATCGATATGGACTTCGACCATCAGCCCGTCAGCGCCGGCAGCGGCACCGGCAAGCGCCATTGGCGTCACGAGGTCGCGGATCCCGGTACCGTGCGACGGATCGACGATCACCGGAAGGTGCGACTTGGCCTTGAGCACCGGGACGGCGGCAAGGTCGAGCGTGTTGCGGGTCGCGGTCTCGAATGTGCGAATGCCGCGTTCGCACAGGATCAATTGATCATTGCCCGAGGCAAGCACATATTCGGCTGCCATCAGCAAATCCTCGATCTTGGCCGACATGCCACGTTTCAGGATGACCGGCTTCCCGGCGCGCCCCACGGCTTTGAGAAGCGCAAAATTCTGCATGTTGCGCGCGCCGATCTGCAACGCGTCGGCGTGCCGCGCGACAATCTCGACGTCGCCGCTTTCGATCACCTCGGTGACCACCGGTAGCCCGACTTCGCGGCCGACCTGCTCGAGCAGCCGCAGCCCTTCTTCGCCCAGCCCCTGGAAGGCATAGGGCGATGTGCGCGGCTTATAGGCTCCGCCGCGAAGCACGCTTGCTCCGGCCGCTTTCGCCGCCTTCGCGCTGCCCAGCAATTGCGCCTCATTCTCAACCGCGCACGGCCCGGCGATCAACCCGAACCGCCCGCCGCCGAAGCTCGCGGTCCCGATCCGCACGATGGTGTCGTGCGGCTGAAGCTCGCGGCTGACCAGCTTGTACGGCGCGAGGACCGGCTTGACCGATTCGACCATCGGGTCGGCCTCCAGGTGAAGCTCAGCCAGCACGCGTTCGTCGCCCAGCGCCCCAAGCACGACCCGCTCCGCGCCGGGCATATGCAGCGCTTTCAAGCCCTTGGCCTCGATGCGATCGAGCAGGCCTTTAACGTGATCGGAACTGGCGCTTGGCTTCATTACGATAATCATGAAATTTTCTTTCGAGACGTGAGCAAAAACGAAAAGGCCCGCGGAATGCGCGGGCCTTGGAAGATACTCACCAAACAGGGTGGAAATCAGCCGTGGACGCGCCATCGCATGGGCAAGCGCCACCACCAACCCAGCGACGGAGTTGCGGGCACTGCAGTGAGGGACAAGGCGAGAGCATGCTTCATTCCCCTTTATGGGAGCGCCTCAAACCCTTTTCGTCAAGCGTCTTTTTTCGCGGACGGGGGGTTGCGCCGCTTGATCCACATCCCTAGATCGCCGTTCCACTGTTTTATCACGCTGTAACAAGATGTCCTTCATGAACCCGCAATCCTTAGGCCATGAAGGCCGCCCGACACCGATCGAAGAGCTTGCGACCGCGCTTGCCGCAGTGCGCAATGCGGACGAAGCGCGCTCGCTGCTTGCCGATCTGTGCACCCCTGCCGAGGTCCACAGCCTTGCCGAACGGTGGCAGGTCGCGCGGCTGCTCGACGCGGGCAAGCTTACCTATCGCGAGATCCACGAAGCGACCGGGGTCAGCACAACGACGATCGTCCGCGTTGCACGCTTCCTGCGCCAGGAAGACAATCGCGGATATCGTTTGTTGCTCGATCGCTTGAAGGAGCCAGGCTCGTGAGCCCCGACCGCAACCGCCTCCACATCGCGATCCAGAAGTCGGGGCGGCTGTCCGAACGCAGCCGCCAATTGCTCAAGGATGCGGGGCTCAAGATCAGCGACGGTGGCAAGAACCCGCTCACCGCGCGCGTCGAGAATTTCCCGCTCGACCTGATGTTCGTTCGCGACGACGACATTCCGACGTTCGTCGGCGACGGCGTGTGCGAGCTTGGGATCGTCGGGCAAAACGTGCTCGAGGAGTATGCACTCGGCCAGCCCGGCCCGCGGTTCGAGGAAGTGGCACGACTCGGCTTCGGGCGCTGCAGCCTCAAGATCGCCGCGCCTGAGAGCCTCACCTTCTTCACCGCCTCGATGCTTGCCGGGCAGCGCATCGCCACCAGCTATCCGCGCCTGCTTGGTCGCTTCCTCGACCAGCGCGGGATCGAGGCGGAAGTGGTGACGATGCGCGGCGCGGTCGAGCTTGCCCCGCGGCTCGGCATCGCACGCTTCATCTGCGATCTCGTCTCGACCGGCGCGACGCTGGAAGCCAATGGCCTCGCTGCGGTCGAGGACGTATTCGACAGCGAAGCGGTGCTCGTCCGCACGCTGAAACCGATCGACGCCGCGCACACCGAGAAAGCGCAAGCGCTCCAGACCCGCATCGAAGGGGTCATCGCCACTGCGGAGAGCAAATATATTGTTCTCAACGCCCCCGAAAGCGCGCTTGCCGCGATCGCCGAAATATTGCCCGGGGCCGAAGCGCCGACCATCGTTCCGCTCGCCGGGCGGCCGGGCCACTTTGCCGTCCAGGCAGTGTGTCAGGAATCGGTCTTCTGGGAGACGCTCGAGCGCTTGAAGGCAGCCGGCGCGTCCGCAATCCTGGTCATGCCGATCGAAAAGATGATGCTGTGATCGAGCGCTTCCAAGCCGGCGATCCGGCTGCCCTCAAGCGGCCCGGTGGGCGCGACGATCCGGCCCTGCTCGAAGCAGTGCGCACGATCGTCGATGACGTCCGTCGGCGCGGCTGGGACGCACTCGTCGAGCAGTCGCTGCGCATCGACGGCGTCGCCCCAGAGCGGGTTGCGGTCGCTCGATACGCCGCCGAAGCGCGCCGCACCCTCCCCGCCGAGGCCATCGAAGCAATGATGCTGGCGCGGCGCAATATCGAAAATTTTCACCGCCAGACCCGGCCACGCGATGTCGAAGTCATCACCATGCCCGGCCTCAGCGTTGCCAAGCAGTGGCGGCCCCTTGCGAGCGCCGGCCTCTATGTCCCCGGCGGTACAGCGCCCTTATTTTCGACGCTGATGATGCTTGCAATCCCGGCCAACGTCGCCGGGGTGAAGGCGCTGACGGTGGTTACGCCGCCGCGCCGCGAGGGAGGGCTCGACCCGGCAATCGCGCTTGCCGCGGAGCTATGCGGGATCGACGCCATCTGGACCGTTGGTGGCGCGCAGGCCATCGCCGCTTTGGCGTTCGGAGCCGGCGACGTCCCGTCCGTCGATCGGATCGCCGGTCCCGGCAATGCCTGGGTCGCTGCGGCCAAGGCGCTGGTCTCCTCGCTCCCAAGCGGTCCCGGCATAGACCTTCCGGCGGGTCCGTCCGAGTTGATGATTATCGCCGATGCCAGCGCCAATCCCGCGACGCTTGCGGCAGACCTGCTTAGCCAGGCCGAGCATGACCTGTCGGCCCAAGTGATCCTCGTGACCCCGGACGAAGCACTGATCGACGCGGTCGAGCGCGAGTGGGATGCGCAGTCGAGCACGATGAACATCGCCTTTGCACCGGCGCGCGCGATCCTGTGCTTTAATCTCGACGAGGCGGTTGCAGTTGCCAACGCCTATGCGCCCGAGCATCTCAGCCTCGCCACCGATACCGCCGAAAAGCTCATTCAGTGCATCACTAGCGCCGGCGCGATCTTCGCCGGGCATCATGCCGCCGAGACCTTCGGCGATTATCTCGCCGGCTCGAGCCACGTCCTGCCCACCGACGGCGCGGCGCGCTTTACCGGGGGCGTCTCGACGCTCAGCTTCATGAAGGCAATCACCGTCCAGCGCGTGTCGCCCAAGGCTTCGCGCGCAATGGCCGCCCCCGCCGCCGCGCTTGCACGCCTCGAAGGCCTTGAAGCCCATGCCCGCGCCGCCGAGGCAAGAGCATGAGTCTCGCCTCCCGCCTTGCCCGGCCCGAAATCCTTGCCCTTGCCCCATGCGACATTGCCGGTGCGCCACTGCCCGGAACCGTCCGCCTCGACGCCAATGAAAACCCCTTCGCCTCGCTGGTTGTCGGCCAAGCGGGGATCAATCGCTATCCCGAGCCGCAGCCGCAGGCACTGCGCCAGCGGCTTGCCGATCTCTACGGGGTTGAACCCGCCTCCTTGTGGGTCGCCCGCGGCAGCGACGACGCCATCGACCTGCTCGTCCGCGCTTTCTGCCGGCCCGGCGTCGACTGCGTCGCCATCGTCGAGCCGACCTTTTCCGCTTACGCCCAGTTCGCCCGGGTGCAGGGCGCCGCCGTCATCAGCGCGCGCCTGACGGACGACTTCGCCTTCGACCCTGACGCTGTTCTGGCAGCAATCGGCGACGACCGTCCCAAGCTTCTATTCCTGTGCACGCCGAACAACCCTACCGGCGGCGCCATCCCCGCAAGCGACATTCGCCGCCTCGCCGCGGCTTTGCCCGACACGCTGGTCGTGGTTGACGAAGCCTATGGCGAATTTTTCAGCGCCCCGAGCTTCGCCGCCGAAGCAAGTGGCAATCTCGTCGTCCTGCGCACCTTGTCCAAGGCTTATGGCCTCGCCGGCGCGCGGATTGGCTGCGCCATTGCCGACTCCGAGATCATCGACTTGATCGCTAAGGTCTCGCCGCCCTACCCACTTCCGGCGCCCTCGATTTCAGCAGCGCTCGACGCGCTTGGCCCCGAGCGGATGCCGATCCACGCCGATCGAGTGAAGCGCCTGCTGGCCGACCGCGATGATCTTGCGGCACAACTGTCCCAAATTGCCGAGATCGAACGGATTCGCGTCGGCGGCAATTTCCTGTTCCTCGAAGTGGCCGACCCCGCCGGCCTCGCGCGACGTCTCGCCGCCGCCGCCGTCCGCGTCCGCTTTCGCCCCAATGCCGCGCCGGGGGGCGTGCGGATTACCGTTGGCACCGAGGCGGAGAACCGTGCCGTGCTTGCGATATTCGGAATTGCGCCCTCGACCGCCCCCTCCCGCCGCGCCGAAATCATCCGTGACACCAGGGAAACACGGATTGCCCTCGCGATCGACCTCGACCGCCCCGATCCGCGCCTCGTCCACAGCGGCATTCCCTTCTACGATCACATGCTCGACCAGGTCGCGGCGCATGGCGGCTTTTCGCTGACCCTCGCCTGCACCGGCGATCTCGAGATCGATCCGCACCACAGCATCGAGGATATTGCGATCGCGCTTGGTTCGGGATTGAAGGAAGCGCTTGGGGACAAGCGCGGGATCGGTCGCTTCGGCTTTGCGCTTCCGATGGACGAGACCAGCGCCGAAGTGCTGATCGATCTGTCGGGCCGCCCGTTCGCCAGGTTCGACGGCCATTTCACCACGCCCGCGGTTGGCGGGCTGCCGACGGAAATGGTCCCGCACATCTTCCGCAGCATAGCCGACAGCCTTGGCGCCGCGATCCACGTCCGGGTCAATGGCGACAATGACCACCACAAGGTCGAGGCCTGTTTCAAGGCGTTCGGCCGAGCGCTTCGCCAGGGGCTGGCAATCGAAGGCCGCGGCGATTCATTGCCGTCCACCAAGGGCATGCTGTGACGCTTTCGATCCTCGACCTTGGCTATGGCAATACGGATTCGATCCGGCTCGCCTTCGCTCGGCTTGGCGTCGAGGCGGAACTTGTGCGCACCGCGGCGGGAGTGGAGGCGGCCGATCGCCTCATCCTTCCCGGGGTCGGGGCGGCTGGTTTCGCCATGGATCGGCTGCGCGATGCAGGCCTGGTCGAACCACTTAAGCGCCGCACAAAGCCGTTGCTCGGCATATGCCTTGGCATGCAGATGCTGTTCGAAGCGTCGGACGAGGATGAAACGCCCCTGCTTGGCCTGCTCCCCGGGGGCGTTCGGGAACTGGCCCCCGCTCAGGGCAGGCCTGTCCCGCACATGGGGTGGACGAAGATTGAAGAGGCCGACGTAGCCATTGGACTTGCGCCTGGCGACTATGTCTATTTCGCGCATGGTTTTGCGTGCGACGATGGCCCGGCAACGGCCGCGAGCGTCACTTATGGCCGCAAAATCCCGGCGGCGATCCGGCACGGCCATCTCTGGGGTGCGCAATTTCACCCCGAACGCTCCTCGGCAGCGGGCGCGTCCTTTCTGAAGGCGTTTCTCGTCGCATGAAGCTGCTCCCAGCCATCGACCTCATCGGCGGCCGTTGCGTGCGCCTCGCCCAGGGCGATTTCGCGCGCGAGACGTCATATTCAGACGATCCTGCCGCCGCGCTCGCTTTATTCCGTAAGGGCGGCGCAGAAGAGGCCCATCTCGTCGATCTCGACGGCGCGCGCACCGGTGCCCCGTGTCAGCACGATCTGTTCGGGACCCTCGCGCGCAGCACCGACCTGAAGTTGCAAGTGGCGGGTGGTTTCCGCACCACCGCCCATGTCGTCGCGGTCCTCGAAGCGGGCATCGATCGGGTCGTCATCGGCAGCCTCGCACTTTCCGACCCAGGCGCTTTTGCCAGCATGCTCGACCTGTTCGGGCCCGAGCGCTTGACCCTCGCGCTCGACGTCCGGCTTGAGGATGGCGCGGCGATAGTAGCGACCCACGGTTGGAAGGTCGGTTCGGGCCGGACGCTCGACGAAGTGCTTGGGCAGTTCCCTGCGGTGCGCCATCTGCTGGTCACGGACATTGCCCGGGACGGGATGCTTAATGGCCCCAACGTGCCGCTGATGACCTCGATCCTCGCCGACTTTCCTTCAGTCGAACTCCAGGCCTCAGGCGGCGTGGCGATACTCGACGACCTCGTTGCGCTTGCGGCAACCGGGGCCCGGCGAGCCATTGTCGGCAAGGCGATCTGGGAACGCAGATTCACCGTCGCGGAAGGTGTCGCTTGTGCCGGCGGTTAGGATCATTCCCTGCCTTGACGTCGCCGATGGACGAGTCGTCAAGGGCGTCCAGTTCAAGGACCATCGCGACATTGGCGACATCGTCGATCATGCACTGCGCTATCGCGACGAGGGCGCCGACGAGCTCGTCTTCTACGACATCACCGCAAGCGCCGACCGGCGCAGCATCGACCTCGCCTGGGTTCGGCGAGTCTCGGCGATGATCGATATTCCCTTTTCGGTCGCGGGCGGGATCAGCGATGTCGAAACGGCGGCACGGTGCCTGTCGGCGGGTGCGGACAAGATCAGCGTCAACTCCCCGGCGCTCGCCCGCCCCGGCCTGATCGCCGAACTGGCCGCCGCTTTCGGTCGCCAGTGCGTCGTCCTTGGCATCGACAGTTTGCGCAGCGCGAGGGGCGACTGGCGGGTCAAGCAATTCACCGGGCGCGCCGAAACCACCGAGGACGCGGGCCGTGAAACGATCGCCTGGGCGGTCGAGGCTGCCTCGCTCGGCGCCGGTGAAATCGTGCTTAACTGCATGGACCGCGACGGCGTGCGCGGCGGCTACGACCTGGGCCAGCTTCGCGCACTGGTCGCGAAAGTCGATGTTCCGGTGATTGCCTCGGGCGGCGCCGGCACACCGGCCCATTTCGCCGAGGCCTTCGCCGCAGGATCAAGTGGCGCGCTTGCCGCAAGCGTCTTCCATGACCGCCGAATCGCGATTCCCGACCTGAAGAATTATCTCGCCGAGCAAGGCCATGAGGTGCGCCGATGATCGATCCTGACTTGTTGGATTGGGACAAGATGGACGGCCTCGTCCCTGCCATCGTCCAGCACGCGACAAGCGGCGAAGTGCGCATGCTTGGCTATATGGACCGCGCCGCGCTCGATGCGACCATCGCCGACAAGCTTGTAACCTTTCGCAGCCGTTCACGCGGCGGGCCATGGCGCAAGGGCGAAACCAGCGGCAATCTTCTCGACCTGGTCGATATTCGGCTCGACTGCGACAAAGACGCCTTGCTCGTCCTTGCCCTCCCCCGCGGTCCGACTTGCCACACCGGCAGCGACAGCTGTTTTGGCGGCGATGGCGCGCCCGGCACCGCCTTTATCGCAACGCTTGCCGAAACGGTCGCCAGCCGCGCCGCCGGCGACCCGCAGACGAGCTACACGGCGCGGCTCGTCGGCGAGGGAATGAAGCGGTTGGCTCAAAAGGTTGGCGAGGAAGGGGTCGAAGTCGCGCTCGCCGCGACCGCGGGCGATGTTTCCGAACTTACCGCCGAAGCTGCCGACCTCGTCTATCACTTGACCGTCCTGCTTGAGGCCAGCGAGTCGTCATGGAGTGCAGTGATCGAGGAATTGAAACGGCGTCACTCGCCAAGCAAGCCGACCGCTTCCTCATAAAGCTTTTGGCTGGATGCCGCGACGACCGCGCCTTCGCTCAGGTCGCTACCCCCCGACCAATTGCCAATCACGCCGCCCGCACCGCGCACCACGGCGACCAGCGCGTCATAATCATGGCGTTTCAATCCGCTTTCGATCACCAGGTCGAGATCGCCGGTCGCCACGCGGGCATAGGCCAGGGCATCGAGCCCGAAACGCGTCAACCGTGCCACCTTGCGCACGCGATCGAACGGGGCGGGGTCAGCGAACAGATACGGGTCGGTTGTGGCCAGCCGCGCATCGGCAAGGCGCTCGCACCCGCTGGTTCGTACGGCCATCCCATTGCTCCGGGTCACCCCATCGACCGCAATCAAGGTCTCGTCGAGCGCCGGCAGGTCGATCATTCCAGCGATATGCTCGCCGCCGACGATGAGCCCGACCAGAACCGCCCAACTCGGCAGTCCGCAGACCAATGCGCGCGTCCCGTCGACCGGGTCCAAACTCCACTGCACCGCCGCTTTCTCGCGCACGGCACCATATTCTTCGCCCCAAATACCGTGCTCTGGGTACGTTTCCTCGATCACCCGCCGCAAGGCGCGCTCGGCTGCGCGATCGGCTTCGGTGACCGGGTCATATCCGACGGCCTCTTTATTCTCGGCCCGCAGCCCGACCTTCATCTGCGCCGCGATTGCAGTGCGCGCAACGTTTGAAAGCGAGGCGAAAAAGGCGCGGTCCATGGCGGCCTCAAAGCACCCCGCCCCCTTGACCGCAAGGCCCGCGCCCGCTTGGCCCCCCAGCGTGAAGCAATATGACGCAATCATCCTTGGCGCCGGCGCGGCGGGACTCATGGCGGCGATCGTCGCGGGCCAGCGCGGCAAGCGGGTCCTGTTGATCGACCATGCCGACGAACCGGGGAAGAAGATCCTTATCTCCGGCGGCGGGCGCTGCAATTTCACCAATCTCCACACGGCCCCGGACCGTTACCTGTCCGCCAACCCGCATTTCATGAAGTCAGCGCTGGCGCGCTACACGGCGCGCGATTTCCTCGACCTCGTTGAGGGCCACGCTATCGCATGGCACGAAAAGACGCTCGGCCAGCTGTTCTGCGACGGATCGGCGAAGCAGATCGTCGCAATGCTGTGGGAGGAGTGCGCTGCCGGCGGGGTCGACCTGTGGCTTGGCCATCCCGCGACTGTCGAGCGCAGGGACGGGTTCGCCATCACCTGCGGCGCACGCACGGCGAGCGCGCCGCGGCTTGTCCTTGCCACCGGCGGGCCGTCGATCCCAAAAATGGGCGCAACCGGTTTCGCTTACGATATCGCCCGCTCATGGGGTCTCAAGATCGTCGAACCGCGTCCGGCCCTGGTGCCGTTGACGCTTGCCGGGGACGATCTGCTGTTTCGGTCACTTTCCGGGGTTGCGGCCCCAGTGGTGGCGACCGCCGAGCGCGGCCCGGCATTTGGCGAAGCGGCATTGTTCACCCATCGCGGTCTCTCGGGCCCGGCAATCCTCCAGGTGTCGAGCTATTGGCGATCCGGCGAGTCGATCGGCATAGACTTCATCCCCGATGCCCCAGCGAATTGGCTGGCCGAAGCGAAGCGACAAGACCCGCGTAAGCCCGTGCGCCGGATGGTCGAACAGGCGCTCCCTGCCCGCCTTGCCGAGACCCTTTGTGACCGTCTGGCGATCGATGGCCTGATCGGCGGAATCAGCGACCGCGTCCTGGCCGGCGCCGAACAACAATTGCGTCGCTGGCGCTTCACGCCCAACGGAAGCGAAGGCTTCGCCAAGGCCGAAGTCACCATTGGCGGCATTTCGACGGCTGAACTCAGCTCCCAATCGCTGGAAGCAAAGCGGGTGCCGGGACTGTTCGTCATCGGCGAAGCGGTCGACGTTACCGGGTGGCTTGGCGGCTATAATTTCCAATGGGCTTGGGCCAGTGGCGTGGCTTGTGGCGAAGCGCTTTAGACTTTGGGCCAAGCGTCCCGCGCGGTTGGCGGTGACCATAATGGGTGCATCTGGCGCGCTTCGCACTGGACAGTGTCGATGGCGCAACGCAAAGGGTCGCGGTCCACAGACCTTCTCGCAGTGATGGATATATTATGACCGGACTGCTCAAGCTGGACACGAGGATTGTCGACAAGCCGTGGGGCCGGCGCGGCATCGATCCACGCTTCGGGGTGAAGGCAGATCGCCAGGTCGGGGAGATCTGGTTCGAGCCTCCTGTCGCGCGCGACCTCGACGTGATGGCCAAATATCTATTCACTACCGAGCGTCTGTCGATCCAGGTCCACCCCGACGACGCGACCGCCCATGCGCGCGGGCACCGCAGCGGAAAAGACGAATGCTGGATCGTCCTTGACGTCGCCGAGGATGCCGAGCTGGGGATTGGCACGGTGCGCGAGGCCAGCGCCGACGAAGTCATCGCTGCAGCCCGTGATGGCTCAATCGTGGATCTTATGGACTGGCGAAAGGCCTCGGTCGGGGACTTCATCTACAATCCTGCCGGGACAATCCACACGCTCGGGCCGGGACTGACCGTGCTTGAAATCCAGCAGGCAGTCGATGTCACGTATCGCTTGTTCGATCATGGCCGCCCCCGTGAACTTCACCTCGATGAATCTCGTGACGTCGTGCAGGCGCGACCTCACCATCATCGGCTTGATACAAAAGTCGGCGACCAGAGCGTATTGCTTGTCGCTGGACCCCACTTCGGCGTGGCCTGGTGCGTCGGCGAGCCTCCGCTCCTGCCGCAAGGTCTGCGCGACGTTCAGCTATTGCCGATCGACGTTGCGGTGAGCGGCATCAAACCAGGCGAGTGCGCACTGATCGAAGAACATGCCGCTCGCCGCCTGCACAGCGAAGGGACCTACGTTCTTGCCTGGTCGCTGGCGCACTGACCAAAGTCTATTTCGACGGCGGGTGCCGCCCCAATCCGGGTTCGATCCAAGTGGCAGCCGTGCTTCGTGGCGCGGTGCATTTCCGCGATGGTCTCGGGCAGGGATCGAGCGGCGACGCCGAATGGCTCGCACTGCTCCACGCGCTCGAAGTGGCGCTTGCGGCAGGTGAACGCGATGTCGTCTTGCTCGGCGACAGCGCGAGTGTGATCGAGCAGGCGAAGGGCAGCGCACGCCCCTGTGTCCCGATGCCGATGCAGTCACGCTTTGCGAGCCTTGCCAGTCGCTTTGATCGGCTCCGCTTTCGGCGTATCAAGCGAAACCAGAATCTGGCCGGGATCGCGCTGGAGCGGGTCCGGCAAGGGAGCAAGCCATGAGCGTCGCCTTCAGGCGCGAGAGCGACGAAGAGCATCTCGAGCCAAAGTTCGAACTGCCCATCCCGCCCGGCCCCAATTTCGTGACTCCAGCGGGCCTTGCGCAAATCGAGGCACGGGTCGCCGAACTTGAAGCGTCGGCCGCTGCTGGCGGGACCGAAGATCAGCTCAAGGCCATCAAGCGCGACCTGCGCTATTGGCGCCAGCGCCAGTCCAGTGCAGTCCCTGCACCGGCCCCGGCGTCCGGCACGGTCGGCATCGGCACCACCGTCACGTACACCTTGC
The DNA here is from genome assembly GCA_030855555.1 of Pseudomonadota bacterium. Taxonomy (GTDB): domain Bacteria; phylum Pseudomonadota; class Alphaproteobacteria; order Sphingomonadales; family Sphingomonadaceae; genus Sphingomicrobium. The sequence goes on along the minus strand of JALYRC010000131.1, from coordinate 3,500 downwards.
GCGAAATGCGCCAGACCATGACCATCACCGGCCACGACGAAGCCGACCCCACCAACCACAAGATCGCCTTTTCGTCTCCTTTGGCTCGTGCCCTTCTTGGCTTGAGCCCAGGCGATTTCGCTGATTTCGGCGGCGAGGAAGAAGCGATCGAAATCCTTGAGGTCAGCGCCAACTGAGGCTTGTCTTGGGTTTGCCCCAATTCGCTGCTAGGCGCACGCCATGCTTAATATCAACGCTATCACGGTGCGCCTTGGCGGACGCACGATCCTCGACCGCGCCACTGCGGCGATCCCGCCGGGGAGCCGTGTCGGGCTGATCGGGCGCAATGGCGCCGGCAAGTCGACGCTGATGAAGGTCATGATCGGCCAGCTCGATCCCGACGGCGGCGAGATCGAAATGCCGAAGAAGACCCGGCTTGGCTATATCGCCCAGGAAGCGCCGAGCGGAACATCGACGCCGTTCGAAACCGTGCTTGCCGCCGACAAGGAACGCGCCTTGCTAATGGACGAGGCGGACCATTGTACCGACCCCGATCGGCTTGGCGATCTTCACGAGCGGCTGCTGGCGATCGACGCCTGGGGCGCGCCGGCCAAGGCGTCGCGGATCTTGCTCGGCCTTGGCTTTGACGAGGACATGCAGGGCCAGCCGCTGGACAGCTACTCAGGCGGTTGGAAAATGCGCGTCGCGCTTGCGGCATTGCTGTTTTCCGAACCCGACGTGCTGTTGCTCGACGAGCCTTCGAACCATCTCGACCTCGAAGCAACGCTGTGGCTTGAGAACTTCCTCAAGAATTACCCCGGCACGCTCGTCGTCATCAGCCATGAACGCGACCTGCTCAACAATGTGGTCGACGTCATCCTCCACCTCGAAGGCGGCAAGGTTACATTGTACAGCGGCGGCTATGACAGCTTCGAGCGGCAACGCGCCGAACGCGCGGCCCAACTTGCAGCCGCCGCCGCATCGCAGGATGCCCAGCGCGCCCGGCTCCAGGACTATATCGCCCGCAATTCAGCGCGCGCCTCGACGGCCAAGCAGGCGCAGTCGCGCGCCAAGATGCTTGCCAAGATGCAGCCGATCGCAGCGCTTGCCGATGACCCGAGCCTCAGCTTCGACTTTCCAAATCCGACCGAATTGCGCCCACCGCTGATCACGCTCGACCTGGCCGCGGTCGGCTACACCGAAGGCACGCCGATCCTTAGCAAGCTCAATCTGCGCATCGATCCCGACGACCGGATCGCGCTGCTTGGCCGCAACGGCAATGGCAAGACGACGCTTGCGCGCCTGCTGGCCGCGCAACTCGCGCCGATGGCCGGCGAAATACACGCCTCGAGCAAGATGAAGGTCGGCTATTTCACGCAATATCAGGTCGAGGAGCTGCACGGCGACGACACGCCGGTTCAGCATATGAGCCGCGCGATGAAGGGCATGACGCCGGGCGCAGTCCGCGCCCAGCTCGGCCGGTTCGGCTTTTCGGGCGACCGGGCGATGACCCGGGTCGACAAATTGTCCGGCGGTGAGCGCGCGCGGCTGGCGCTAGCGTTGATTACGCGCGACGCGCCGCATTTGCTGATCCTGGACGAGCCGACCAACCATCTCGACGTCGACAGCCGCGAAGCGCTGGTGCAAGCCCTCAACGGTTATGACGGCGCGGTGATCCTCGTCAGCCATGATCGCCACATGGTCGAACTTACCGCCGACCGTCTGGTTTTGGTCGATAATGGCAATGCCGTCGATTATGCAGGCAGCATCGACGACTACATCGACTTCATCCTCGGCCGGAACCAGCCCAAGGCGTCCGGGGTCAAGCCCAAGGTCGATCGAAAGGCCGCTGCCAAAGCGCGCGATGAAGCGGCCACGCTCAAGAAGAAAGCCGCCGAAGCCGAGGCCGCGAGCGCGCGTCTTGCAGCGCAATGTTCGGCGCTCGACAAAGCGATGTTCGATCCGTCCAGTGCAGCGCCGGAACTGGCCAAACTGCCAATGAGCGAACTTGCCAGCCGCCGCGCCAAGGTCGCGGCGGACCTTGCCTCGGCGGAAGCGCGCTGGATCGAAATGGCGGAAGCGCTCGAACAGGCTGCCGCCTAAAGCCGCTGTGCTCCCGTGCCGCCGAAGCCAGCTTGTCGCTGGCGTCAAGCGCCACGGCCCAAAGCAACGACCAGTCCTTGATCAACGCGGGCTACTCAACGCCTCGCTAAAGTGGTAACCTTACGGCCGATAGGCTCGCATGATCGTCTCGACAGCATTCTCGACTCGAGTGCTGCTTCTTGCGGCATCATATTCGCCGGCAAAGCGCCACTCGACCTCGGCCATGCCCTTCACCATCCCGGCAAATTGCTCCGCCACCAGCTCCGCATCGTCAAACTGGAGTTCGCCGCCATCCCGGGCGCGGAGAAGCAGTGCGGGCGCGGCCAATGGCTGGATCTCGCTCGGTCTCGGCCGCCACGCGTTGTTCGAACAGGCGCATCTCGGGGCGAAAGAGAAAGGCGTTCATTTCCAAACCAAATTTAAGCAGACGATCACGGATCGGCTCGCCATCTCCGTCGAACATAAGCTGGCTGCGGATCGTATCGCACTCGCGCTCTATTGCCGATCACCGTGGTGCTTGGCTTCGTGGTCGGCGTCGCGATCGTCGGGCTCACGTTCAGCCTGTTCATCCGCGACAATATCAAGCAGTTCGGTGCCCTGAAGGCGATTGGCGTCAACAACGGCAAGCTTGGCGGCATGGTTGCTGCGCAGGCGGGCCTCGTCGGAATGATCGGGTACGGACTCGGTGTCCTTGGCACCGTCGCGTTCATCTGGGGGTTTTCGACCAATCCCACCTTCAAGGGCTTCTATATCCCTTGGCAAGTCCCGACATTACACCGTGATCAGTGGCTACTCACCTTTGAGCTTCAAGCTCTTCGACAGCTTTGGTTATCGTCGGGTGCTGCGGAGGTCTTGCGGCACAATAGGAACACCCGGGGTCACTGCACCGCTTCCACATGCAATCGATCATTTCGGTAACAGCCCTGTAGTCACCTTTGCTACGCGGATTGAGCCTGAGCAATTGGCGTGAATTGGCCGCTTACAGACCGTCCGGTTTCGGTGACGACGCGGGAATTGCTGCCGTTCGTCCAGCGCTCTTGCGTTTTGGGCCAGGTTACGCTCGGTAACGCGCATGAAGGCCCAGCATCATCCTTACGAACCCGCGCGTCTGGCTGCGCTACGCGCTTACGATGTTCTCGATACGCCGCGAGAATCCGATTTCGACGAAATCGTAATGCTTGCCTCACGGATTTGCGACGTTCCAATTTCCGTTATCAATTTGATCGACGAAGATCGCCAATGGTTCAAGGCTGAAACCGGACTTGGGGTGCGTGAAACGCCGCTCGACACTTCGTTATGCGCCCATGTCATTCTGGAAGACGAGTTCGTCGAAATCCCCGATACGCTGGCCGACGCAAGGATGGCGGACAATCCCTTGTGTCTCGCCGACCCAGGGCTGCGATTCTACGCCGGGGCGT
>JALYRC010000008.1 GCA_030855555.1 Pseudomonadota bacterium | reverse complement strand
GGATAAGCCCCCGCAGCGCTATAGATTCGCGTCCAGCCGTGGGCCTGCCAGCCCCAGGCCACAATCCCGGCGGGGATGCCGTAGATTGCAGCGGAGGCAAGGCTCCAGCCAATTTCGCGGCGCACTTGTCCCGCCTGTCCCGCCAATCGCCCCGGGAAGCGCCGAACGGTCAGCGCGGCAAACAGGCCGCTGGTAATCAGATAACGCACGCCAACGATCACTGTCATCGCCGCAGCGGAGAGGATGAGCGGAGCCATGCACCGAGACTAGGCGCGCGCGGCCCCTGCGGCTAGAGCCGACGCAATGCCTTCGCCGCGCCACGACCTCATTATCCTTGGCGGCGGCCTTGCCGGAGGGCTTGCTGTTTTGGCCCTTCGCGGCGCGCGGCCTGACCTGAACATCCTGCTTGTCGAGCCGGGCGCCATCGGCGGCAATCATCTATGGTCCTTTTTCGACAGCGATATCGCGTCTCGGGACACAGCATTGGTCGATCCGCTGATCGTGCACCGCTGGCCGAGCTATGACGTCCGATTTCCCGGGCACCGCCGCAACCTGTCGCAAGCCTATCGCACGATCGAAAGCGAGCGGCTGGACCTGGCCGTACGCGCTGCGTTGTCGTCGGAGCGCATCCTCGCTGCGCGCGCGGTCGAAGCCACCGCGGCCAGCGTCACGCTTGAAAGCGGTGAGACCCTGCAAGGGGGCAGCGTGCTTGACACGCGGGGCCTTGGCGCTGCTCCCGACGGGCTGATGTGCGGATGGCAGAAATTCTGCGGCGCGACGCTGACCGTACCGGCGGGGCACGGCCTCGATCGTCCGATCGTAATGGATGCCACGGTTGACCAGGCCGAGGGCTATCGCTTCGTCTATTGCCTGCCTTTTTCCTCGACCGAAGTGTTCGTGGAGGATACTTATTATTCCGATACGCCGGAGCTTCATCCTTCGAAGCTCACGCAGCGCATCGCCGCTTATGCCAGACAGCAGGGCTGGGCCGTGGCAGCTACGGCGCGTCAGGAAAGCGGCGTGCTCCCGGTCGTCATGGGCGGCGATTTCGACACCTTTTGGCCAACAAGCGACGGGGTTGCGCGCGGGGGCGTCCGTGCCGCCCTGTTTCATCCGCTGACCAGCTACTCGCTGCCCGACGCCGTGCGGTTCGCCACGTGGCTCGCCCGCGATGCGCCGCTCGACGCAAGCCTTGGCGCGGCGACGCGCGCCCTCGCCAGGCGCCACTGGCAGCGCGGGCGTTTCGATCGCTTGCTTGCGCGGATGCTGTTGCGGGCCGCCGATCCGCCCGAGCGTTACCGCATCCTCGAGCGTTTCTATCGCCTGCCCGAACCGTTGCTCGGTCGCTTTTATGCCGGACAATCCACCCTTGCCGACCGCGTGCGCATCCTTGCGGGCAAACCCCCCGTTTCTGTTCGTCGAGCAGTGGGCACGATGATGGAGAAGATGTGAAGCGCGCAATCATTATCGGGTCGGGCTTTGGCGGGCTCGCACTTGCCATTCGCCTTCAGTCCGCCGGGGTGCAAACCACCATCGTCGAAGCGCGGGACAAGCCCGGCGGCCGCGCCTATCACTGGCACCGCGACGGCCATGTGTTCGACGCTGGCCCGACCGTGCTTACCGACCCTGATTGCCTCGAACGCTTATGGAAATTGTCGGGCGACGACATCAAGCGCGACGTCGAGTTGGTGCCGGTCAAGCCATTCTATGCGCTTAACTGGCCCGACGGGACACGGTTCGATTACAGCAATGACGACGATTCATTGTTCGCACAGATTGCGGCGCTCAATCCCGCCGATGTCGAGGGCTATAAAAGCTTCCTCGCTTACTCGGCCGGCGTCTATGAAGAAGGCTACCTCAAGCTCGGTACCAAGGCGTTCGAAAGTATCGCCGACATGGTCAAGGCGGCGCCCGCACTTGCCAAATATCAGGCGTGGCGTTCCGTCTATTCGATAGTCTCAAAGTTTGTGGCCGACGAACATTTGCGTCAGGCATTAAGCTTCCACACCCTGCTGGTTGGGGGCAATCCGATGACTTGCTCGGCGATTTACGCCTTGATCCACAAGCTTGAGCGCGATGGCGGCGTGTGGTTCGCCAAAGGCGGCACCAACAAGCTCGTCGCCGGGATGGTGGCGCTGTTCGAGCGGCTTGGCGGCGAGCTTCGCTTGGACGATCCGGCCGTCGCGATCGAGGTCGAAGGCGGCGTTGCCAAGGCGGTGCGGACCCGCTCCGGCTGGCGCGGCGAGGCCGACGCGGTCGCCTCCAACGGCGATGTCGTCGCCAGCTATGGCTTGATCGAGGGCGACGCGCGCGGCCCCAAACAGGTCAGGGCGCTTAAGCGGAAAAGCTATTCGCCGTCGCTGTTCGTGCTCCATTTCGGGCTCGAGGGGACTTTCCCGGACATTGCGCACCACACCATCTTGTTCGGTCCGCGCTACGAGGAGCTGCTCGGCGACATTTATAATCGTGGCACGCTGGCGAGCGATCCGGCGCTCTATCTCCATCATCCAACCGTCACCGATCCCTCGATGGCGCCGCCGGGGTGCTCGACCTTTTACGTTTTAGCGCCAGTCCCGCACATGGGCCGAGCACCAGTCGATTGGGAGAAGGAAGGCGAGCGCTACGCCGAAGTCATCCTCGACGTGCTCGAGGAGCGGCTGATACCCGACATCCGAAGCCGCATCCGCACGCGTTTCCATTATGCCCCGAACGACTTCCAGGCCGATCTATTCGCGCATCTCGGGTCGGCGTTCAGCCTTGAGCCGGTGTTATGGCAGTCGGCCTGGCTGCGGACCCACAACCGCGACGACAAGATTCGAAACCTCTATTTCGTCGGCGCGGGGACTCATCCCGGGGCGGGCGTCCCCGGGGTCGTGGGATCGGCGGAGGCGACCGCCGGACTGATGCTCGCGTGAATGAAGCGCGCCAGCGCCTTGTCGCCGACGCTCAGCGGACGATAGCCGCGGGGTCGAAGAGCTTTCGCTTCGCAAGCCAGATCTTCGACCTTGCGACCCGCGAGCGCAGCTGGCTGCTCTATGCCTGGTGCCGCGCCTGCGACGACATTACCGACGGACAGACGCTTGGCCATGACGCAGTCAGCGTGGATGATCCGCACGAACGCATCGCCTTCCTCCGCGCCCAAACCGACGCCGCGCTTTCCGGCAAGCCCACCGGTCTCGTCCCGTTCGACAGCCTTGCCTTGGTCGCGGCCGAAACAAGCATAACCGCCGACCTGCCGCGCGATCACCTTGCCGGGTTTGCGCGCGACGCCGCCGGCTGGACCCCGGCAAGCGAGGAGGATTTGCTTTCCTATTGCTATCAGGTCGCGGGCGCTGTCGGGGTAATGATGGCGCATGTCATGGGGGTCGATTCAGCCGATCGCGACACGTTGGACCGCGCCTCGGACCTTGGCGTCGCCTTTCAGCTTGCCAATATTTCGCGCGACATTGTCGAGGACGCGAAGGTCGGGCGTTCTTACATCCCGACCGACTGGACCGGCGGCAAGCTCGATCCGCTCGATCCGGCAGACCGCTCGCGGCTCGTGGAAATCGCGCAGCGCCTTGCCGATCTTGCCCACCGCTACCGCGCTTCGTCCAAGGTCGGCGCGGCGCGACTGCCGTTTCGCAGCCGCTGGGCCGTCCTCAGCGCCGCCGCCATCTATGGCGAAGTGGCAACGCGGGCGGTCGAGCTTGGGCCACGGGCATGGGACAAGCGCATCAGCATTTCCAAGGCCGAAAAATTCATGCTTGTCGCAGGCGCATGGGCCGAGGCCCTACTCCCGCCGCGAAAGGTCAGCCGCGAAGGCTTGTGGACTCGGCCAGAGCGCCGCGCGGCGCCCTGATCCGGGCCCCCTCGCTCTTCGCAAGCCGGGCCTTCAGCGCGTCTATCGGGGGCGCATAGATGAAGCCGAAGCTTACCGTCCCTTCGCGGCTTTCCACTGCGTGGTGGATGCGATGCGCCTGGACGATGCGCTTGAAATAAGTCGAGCGCGGCACGATCCGGTGCGCAAGGCGGCCGTGAACGATGACATCGTGAAAACCGAAGTAGATCGCGCCATATCCCGCGATCCCGGCACCGACCCAGGTCGCCCACTCGCCCCACCCAGCCTGCACCCCGCCATAAAGCAACACGATCGAAGGCAGTGCGAAGATCACGCCATAAAGGTCGTTGAGTTCGAACATCCCGCTGCGCGCGCGATGATGGCTGGCATGAAGCACCCACCCCAGGCGCCCATGCATCACCCAGCGATGCACGACATAGGCAAACAGCTCCATGAAGGCGATTGTAACGAAGAATAAAGCAAGGCCGGCGAGGAGCGACATAGTGCGTATATAGGCCGTCATCGCGCGGACGCCAAAAGAACCCTAGAAACGCCGCCCACGTATCTCGCGGACCTCCTCCACCACTTCGCCATCATATTCCTGCACCGGGGGCTCGGGGCCGACTTCCCAGTCTTGCTGACCACGCATGGTTTCGGCGACCGACCGTCCCGCGGCATCACGTGCCGGCTGATAGCGGAGACGGCGCTCGAGTAATGGACAGGTGGCGGCATCGAGGTCGCGATGGCCGCTCGAGCGGGTCACCACGCAATCGCGGACCCTTCCGGTTGGCAAGATGGTGAAGCGCACGAAGGTCGTTCCCTGAGCACGCCGTTCGACCGCGCGACGTGGCTTGTCTTGCGCATCGATGCCACCACTAATGTAGCGGGCTCGGACGCCCTGCCCGCCACCACCGCCGCCGGTGCCATTGCCATAGCGCCCGCTGCCAAGCCCGGTGCCAATTCCGCCAGCACCCGTCCCGGGGCCCGGCAGAACCGCCGCTCCGGCAGCCTCGGCGCTTCCCCGCCCAGCAATTGGCGCAGCGGTGATCAACGGCGGCGGCGGCGGCAGTCGGATTTCGGGCGGCGGCACAACCACTTCTGTTGGCGTGTTCTTGCGATTGGCGGGCGACGCCGCCCCTTCGGCATTCCTTGGCTTGGCTACTGCGTTCCGCTCGGTGTCCGGCGGCGGAGGAGTTTGCGGTGGCGGCGGCTCGTCGAGGGTGATCGCCACCAATTGCTGCACGTCCTGCAGCGCGGGTTCGATCGAGACGCCAAGCCCGCGAAGCAATGCATAGCCCAGAAGGGCATGGATCGCCACGACCGCAACTGCGGACTTCAGGCGATCAGCGGGCTCCGCGGACAGGCGGTTCATTGGCCGACCATAAGCAAAAAATCCTTATTTGTCAGCGGTCCTCACGGACGTTCGGCGAGGAAGCGCATCAGCTGGGCGAGCGTTTCTTCCATCTGGTCCTGCATCTGGCTGACCAGTTCATTGGCGCGCATATGTTCGTGGTCGAGGGGCTTGGAGTAGCTATCGGAGAAAGCCTGCAAGTCCTCCTCGTCGAAAATGCCCTTGGCGACGAGTTTCGCCACGATCACGAGCAGCCCGTTGGTGTTGGCGATATTACCCGCGACGAGCGCTTCGTCGACCATGGACAATGGGCCGGCCTCGGCTTCGTCGTCCGCCGCCGCGGCGCCCAGCGATGCAATTTTGGTCTCGTTGGCCATGATCCCTATGTGGCTTCTCCAGCGAAATTCGCAAGCACCGACCAGCGTGCCGCCTTGTCCGCAAATGCCAGCGTATAGGCCGGGCTTGAACTGGGCAAATCGATCAGCGTGACGTCGCTCGCCGCAAGGATGCGCCGGCCCAGCTTCGCCGCGGTGAGGCCGTTGAACGCGATCGCGCCAAGCTCGGGCTGGCGCGAAACATAGTCGGCAAGCGGATTGGCGGAAACTTCGCGCAAGTCGGCGTCGAGGCTGCCCTTGCGCCGCGCTTCCCCGACGACATCCCACAGCCCGACCTCGCGCGCTGCAAGCCTCGCCAGCCGCTCCTGATAGGCAAGATCGCCAAGCGGCTCTCCGAGCGCATCCCCAAGCAGGCGCCAGAACTGGTTTTGCGGATGAGCATAATAACGTTGCGCGCGCAGGGACGCCTCGCCTGGCAAGCTGCCGAGCACCAGCAGCATTGGCCGCGCCGCGCCCACCGGCGCCATGGATTGCTTGAACGGGTCCATTGCTTGGCGTTACCCGATTGTGCCGCTAAGCCGCCAGCCATGAAGCCAGAGCAGCTCCGCATCGCCCTGTTTTCGGGCAATTACAACTATGTCCGTGACGGCGCTAACCAGGCCCTCAACCGCTTGGTCGACCATCTCCTTCGCCAGGGTGCGGCGGTGCGCATCTATTCCCCGACCGTCGAAAATCCCGCCTTCGAGGCGGTTGGCGATGTCGTCAGCGTACCGGCGATGGCGGCCCCCGGCCGGCCCGAATATCGCTTGCCGCTTCGCCTGCCGATGAGCGTGCGGCGCGACATGGCCGACTTCGCCCCCAACATCATCCACGTCGCAAGCCCCGACGTTGTCGCTCACCGCGCGATCAGCTGGGCGCGGCGACGGGACATAGCAGTGGTCGCGTCGGTCCACACCCGCTTCGAAACCTATCTCGAATATTACCACCTGGAGTGGCTGGAGCCGAGCGTTCGCGCCTTGCTGCGGCGTTTTTACCGGCGCTGCGATGCGATTGTCGCACCCGCTGAGTCGACCGCGGCGATCCTGCGCGCGCAGCGGATGAACCGCGACATCTCGATCTGGACGCGCGGGATCGACCGCGCCCAGTTCAATCCGGCGCGCCGAAGCACGGAATTTCGCGCAGCGCACGGCTATGGGGACGATGATGTGGTCGTCGCCTTCCTTGGCCGGCTGGTGCTCGAAAAAGGCCTCGACGTATTTGCGGATGCGGTCGATGCCGCCGCCGCAATGGGCGCTGCGCTCAAGGTGCTGGTCATCGGCGACGGCCCGGCGCGCGACTGGTTCGAGACGCGGCTTCCCGGTGCGGTCTTCGCCGGTCAGCTGAGCGGAACTGAACTCGCGGTTGCGCTCGCCTCGGCTGACATCTTCCTCAATCCCTCCATCACCGAGACATTCGGCAATGTCACGCTGGAGGCGATGGCCTGCGCGGTTCCCGTGGTTGCCGCGGCGGCCTCGGGGGCGACCAGCCTCGTCCGCGACGGCAAGACCGGCACGCTGGTCGAGCCCGGCGCGATCGACGAGTTCGCCGCCGCACTGTGCAAATATGCCGCCAAGCCCGCGCTGCGCGCCAGGCACGGCGCAGCGGGGCTGGCTTATGCCAAGACGATGGACTGGGACTCGATCAATGCGGTGGTAATGAAGGTCTATGCCCGCGTGATCGAGCGCCGCCGCCGCGCCAAGGCTATGGGCGTTTCACTTTAAGGTAGCTGTGCTCCGGCGCAGGCCGGAGCGTTGCGCGGAAAATGCGCAGCGCCCCTGCCATGCCACGCTCCTGCCTTCGCAGGAGCACAATTCATCCACGAAGAAGGTGCCGCCCTTACTTTAACCGCTCGATACGCTGAGCGGCCTCGTCGAGTATCTCGGTGATCTCATGCACCAATGCATCGTCGAAACCGTCGCGCGCGACACGATGGCGAAGCGCGTTCATCAGATTGCCAATTGCTCGCCCGATCGGCGGGTGGCCGGGTTCGCGCTTTGGAAAAGCCTCATCGAGTCGTTCGAACAACGCCTCGACTTCCGCTTCGCTCTCGCTCAAATGCGCGCGCCCTTCGTCCGTGGCCTGGAACACCTTCTTCTGGGTATCGCCGGCGGCTTCCGCAATCAGTCCCATATCCTGGAGCATCGTCAGGGTTGGATAGATTACCCCCGGACTTGGGGCATATTCGCCGCCGGTCAGTTCCTCGATCGCGCGGATCAACTCATAGCCGTGGCGCGGTTCGTCGGCGATCAGCTTGAGCAGGACAAGGCGAAGCTCGCCCGATCCGAACATTCGCCGCCGGCCTCGCCCCCGGCCGCCGCCCCCGCCGCCGCCACGGAAACCGCGGTCGGGGGGGCCGTCGCCAAAGTCGAAGTGAAAGCCTCCGGGACCGAAATTCATCCCGAAGCCGCGTGGTCCGCCCAACATGAAGCGGAGACCTCGGCCACCCTCACCTCGTCCGTCATCGCGGCCGCGCGGGCCGCATCCATGTTCGTGTTTATGCATTTTAATTCCTTTCACGATGGCTCTAAGATATATCTTCGATCCATCTTGACAAGGTCTCTGCTGTATTTTTTCGGCGCGCTGCTTATGTCGGCCTAATGGCCGACCTGTTTCCCGAGGCGATTCAACGCACTGCGCCCGACCCGCCGAGCAAGGACGCGCCGCTTGCCGACCGGCTGCGGCCAGCCAGCCTCGATGAAATTGTCGGGCAGAAGCATCTCACCGGCCCGAACGGCGCGATCGGACGGATGGTCACTGCGGGCAAATTGTCGTCGATCATCTTGTGGGGACCGCCGGGGACTGGAAAGACCAGCATTGCGCGCTTGCTTGCCGATGCTGTCGGGCTGCGCTTCGTCGCCTTGTCGGCCGTGTTTTCGGGCGTCGCCGACCTCAAGAAAATCTTCGCCGAGGCGCGGCAGATCGCCAAAGCCGGGCAGCGCACCTTGTTGTTCGTTGACGAAATCCACCGCTTCAACCGCGCTCAGCAGGACGGGTTTTTGCCCTTCGTCGAGGACGGCACCATCATCCTCGTCGGGGCGACGACTGAAAACCCAAGCTTCGAACTGAATGCCGCTTTGCTCAGCCGAGCGCAGGTGCTTATCCTCCGCCGCCTCGATGAGCCCGCTCTGTCGGAACTGCTGAGCCGCGCCGAGCGCGTGTCGGGGGAGCCGCTCCCGCTGGACGAACCGGCCCGCGCCGCGCTGGTCGCCTCGGCCGACGGCGACGGCCGCTTTGTGCTTAACCAGGCCGAGACGCTGCTCGATCTCAAGCTTGACGCCCCGCTCGACCCGGCCGGACTTGCGGCGCTGCTGCAGCGGCGGGTTGCGGTCTATGACAAGGACCGCGAGGGTCATTACAACCTCATCTCGGCGCTCCACAAATCCTTGCGCGGGTCGGATCCGCAGGCGGCGCTTTATTATCTTGCACGGATGCTGACGGCGGGGGAGCAGCCGCTCTATCTCCTGCGCCGGCTGGTCAGGTTCGCCAGCGAGGACATCGGGCTCGCCGATCCGCAGGCGCTGGTCCAGTGCCTCGCCGCCAAGGACTCCTACGATTTCCTCGGCTCTCCGGAAGGCGAGCTCGCAATCGTCCAGGCTACGCTTTATTGCGCCACCGCCCCCAAATCGAACGCCGCATATGTCGCGCAGAAAGCAGCGTGGCGATCGGCGAAGGAAACCGGCTCGCTGATGCCGCCGATGAACATCGTCAACGCGCCAACCAAGCTCATGAAAGACGTCGGCTATGGCAAGGGCTACGCCTATGACCATGACGCCGAAGACGGCTTTTCCGGCGCCAACTACTGGCCCGAGGATATGGAGCGGCAGACCTTCTACACCCCAGTCGACCGCGGCTTCGAAGCCAAGCTTAAGGAGCGGCTCGCCTATTGGGAAGCAAGTCGGACGGATCGAGCGGGACAGGACTGAGGTTTGCCCTTGCGAAGTAGGATTTCACCTGCTTGGTTCGCGTAATGTGCATGTTCGATCCAAGGAGTAATTCCGGCCTTTGTCCCTTTACGCCCGAATTGTACAAAGTTGAGGATCAGCGCCCCGGTATCAACTTCATCAACTTTCCCTCTGGGGATTCCTACAGCGCGCAAATGAATCGCTAGGCCCTAGCGGAGCGACTCGAAGACGGAGTAAGGTCGCCACCTGATCACTGCGCGGAGAATTTCGATGTACCAGACCCAACCGCCTGCCCAATATTGGCAAAGCCAACTCGTCGAATGGGGACCGCGCGTCCTGTTCGCGATCCTCATCCTGGTTGCCACCCACTTCATCGCCAAGGCGGTCCAGTGGGGCGTTTCGCGGATCGTCGACAAGCTGCCGATCCTTAAGCGCCATCCGGGCACCGGCGGCGATAGTGTCGGCAATGAATTGGGGCGGCTGGGTTACTGGCTGGTGTGGCTGGTCGGGCTGATCGCGGCGCTCCAGCCGCTTGGCCTGTCGGGGGTTTTGACCCCGGTGACGAGCATGACCAACGAAGTGTTCGCCTTCCTGCCGCGCCTGCTTGGCGCCGGGCTGTTCTTCTTCGCCGGCCTGATCCTCGCGCGGATTGTACGCCATATCATCGAGGCAGCGCTTGGCGCCCTGAACCTCGAGCGTCTGGCGGGCCGTGCCGGGCTCAATCTTGGTGAGGCCCCTGTCGCGGTCGACACGCAGGGGGTGCCGAGCGAAGGCGTGGCTCCCGCGCGAAGCTCGATTGCACGCGCCGTCGGGGTAACCGTATCGGCAACAATCATCATCTTCGCGGCGATCGGCGCGCTTCAGATCCTGCAGATTTCGGCGATCAGCGATCCTGCCACTGCGATGCTCAGCACCATTGCTGCCGCCATCCCGCGCGTCCTTGCCGCAATGGTGTGGCTGGCGATCGCCTTCCTCATCGGCAAGTGGGTCAAGACCCTGATCGAGACCGTGCTGCCAAGCCTCGGCTTCGACGATAATGTCCGGGCACTCGGCGTCATGCCCGTGCAGGCCAATCCGTCGCGGATCATCGGCACCGTCGCCATGACCGCCATATTGCTTGGCGCTGCGATCGAGGCCGCGCGGCAATTGGGCGGCGACAGCGTTGCGGCCTTGCTGTTCCAGATCACCGAGCTTGGCGGCAAAGTCATCTTCGGGACGGTGATCATCGTCGTCGGCCTGTTCCTTGCCCGCATCCTCGCCGGGCTGGTCGGCAGTTCGACCGGCGAAGCGGGCTACGCCCAGACGATCGTCAAATATGCCATTGTCGCCTTGTTCACCGCGATTGGCCTGACCTTCATGGGGCTGGCCGACCAAATCGTCATGATGGCGTTCGGGCTGATCCTGGGATCGGCAGCGGTCGCAACCGCGATCGCCTTCGGCCTTGGTGGTCGCGAGTTCGCAGCGCGGATGCTTGCCGAATGGCACGCAAGCCAGATGCCCCCGCCCCCGCCCGTCCCGCCGCGGCTCAAGAAAGTCACTGACGACAGCCAGCCGCCATTGGTGTGACCGCGCATCCCTTTACCGCGACGGTCGCGATCGACTGGTCGGGAGCAAAGGGCCGTCGGCACAAGGGTATCGCGATCGCCGAGGCCCGCGGTGACGAAGCGCCGCGACTGGTTCGGCCGGACCATGGCTGGTCGCGCGCCGAAGTACTGGAATGGCTGGTCGATCGCGCTGCAGCGGAGCCGACCCTGTTCGGCTTCGACTTCAGCTTCGCCCCGCCGTTCGTGGAGCGCGGCGCCTATCTGCCCGGCGAGCCAGATGTCCCAGACGAGGCGCGGGCCTTTTGGGCCTATGTGGAACGCAACGCGCCAGACGAGGATCTGGGAGCGGCCTCTTTCCTTGAGCAGGTCCATCGCCGGCATTTCTATTTCGGCATCGCCGACGGCGTGAAGGCCGACTTCGTCCACTTCCGCCAGTGCGACGCCGCACTTAACGCCACCGGTGGGCGCAAGACCGCAAGCGCTTATGATCCGATCGGGGCGGCGCAAGTCGCCAAGGCGAGTTTTTCCGGCATGCGGCTGCTTCATCATCTCGCCGGGCGCGTCGCGATCTGGCCGATGGACGCCATCGAGCCGGGAAAAAGCGCCGTCGTCGAAATCTACACCCGCATCTATATTCGAAGCGCCGGCCTGCCGGGCAACAAGATCCGCAGCGCAGCCCAGCTGGATACGGCTCTCCTTGCCCTTGGATCGAAGCCAGCTTGTCTCGACCACGTTCCTAGCGATCACCAGACGGATGCGCTGATTACGGCCGCCGGCATGCGCGCCCATCTAGCCCACCCGCAAGCTTTCGCTCCCCCGGCCCTCACCCACGACATTGCGCGAACCGAGGGCTGGACGTTCGGCG
>JALYRC010000104.1 GCA_030855555.1 Pseudomonadota bacterium | reverse complement strand
CAAGGGGGAGGACAGAACCCGGCTTACAGGTCCCCTGGCATTTTTTCTTCGCGGCTGGCGAACTCGCTTGCTGCTGACTAGTTTGAGAGACGATGGCCAAACCGACCCGCTCTGACAGTTGGGGATTTCCCCGCTGGCGCCCTTATGGCTCGACCGGCCAGGCGGCGGTGCGAATCCGGCTGTGCGATCGTGAAGGCTGCAATGAGCCGGGCGACCGGCCTGCGCCCAAGGCTCCGAACAAGCCCGACCGCTGGATGTTCTGCGAAGCCCATGCGGCCGAATATAATAAGGGCTGGAATTATTTTGCTGGTCTCTCGCCCGAGGAAGCCGCGAGCCGCGCTGCCCAGGAAGAAGGTGAAAATTCGGCCTTCCGCACCGCTGCCCAATATCAATGGGCCGGATCGGGCGACGGCAGCCGCAGCCGGGACGAGATGCGTGCGCTCGATGCGCTCGAGCTTGAGGTTGATGCCGATTTTGTCGCGATCAAGGCCGGCTACCGCCGCCTCGCCAAGCAATTTCACCCGGACGTGAACAAGGACGACGCGGCCGCGGCGAAGCGCTTCCAGCAAATACAGGTATCGTATGAAGTCTTGCGCACGGCCGAGGAGCGCAAAGCCGGAATGAAGCTCTAGGGATTGAGCATGAAGGTACCCATCGCATGTGCGATCGGGCGATCTTCGTCCCCGCCGTGGGCGATGCCGCGGACGAATCCGATGGAGCGCGTGAGCTTGTAGCATATACAACGCGCGACGACGGTTTCATTGCGGATCGCGGGACGAAGATAATCGAGCCGCAGATCGATCGTAACAATCGGCTGGAAATGGCCAAGCGCCATCCAGATTGACGCCCCGCCTGCCGTATCGACCAAGCTGACGATCGCGCCCGAGGCGAGGATCCCACTCTCTTCCACCCCAACCAGTTCCTCGCGCCACGGCAGCGCCAGCTCGACCCAGCTCTCCCCCGAGGCGCGATATTCAAGCCCAAGCGCGCGGCCATGCCCCACTTGGCGCATCAACGCGAAAAAGCGCTCGGGATCGAACCTCCCGGTCAAGACATCGCTCACGCAGCCAACCGCTTCGCCGTGTCGCGAACAAGCGCAATCATGTTGGGTATGCCCTGCGTCCGGTTTGACGACAGTTCGCGCGCCAGGTCGAACGGTGCAAGAAGGCCGGCGATATCGCTGGCGGCGACTTCGGCGGCCGGCTGGTCCTGGACGGTGGCGAGAACAAGCGCGACGACGCCCTTGGTAATCGCGGCATTGCTGTCGGCGAGGAAGTGCAGCCGCCCGTCGACCAATTGGGTCGGATAAACCCACACCGATGCCGAGCAGCCGCGAACCTTGGTCGCGTCGGTCTTGAGCGCTTCGGGCATCGGCTCCAGCTTGCGCCCAAGCTCGATCAGCAGCCGGTAGCGGTCCTCGCTGTCAAGGAAGCCATATTCGTCGACCAGTTCGGCCAGACTTGGAAGAGAGCGTGCGGGAAGGGCGTTCATGGTCAGCGCCTAGCAGCGCGCTGACGTGCTTGTCATGTACGGTCGCGCAATTGCTCGATTTCGCGGTTGAGCGAGCTTTCCTTCTCGATCGTGATACGTTCCAGCACCTGAAGCCGCTCCTTGAGCGCGCTCACTTCTTCTTTAAGTCGGCGCGTTTCGCCGTCGTCCTGCACTGCAAGGCCCCGGTCGCGATCCTCGCGATGGCCGTAACGCGCCTTCAATATCCCGCCGATGATCCCCATTGCGATAATCGCGAGGACAAAGATCATTCCTGAGTTCATGCGCGGGTCTCGCCGGTCAAGCGCGGACTGCGCAACGCCTCGATCTGCGCTGCGGTCTGGATCCCGCCGTCGGTCGCAATCTGCTCGAGCACGCGGACCCGCGCCTCGAGCCGCTCGGTGTGCGCGGCATATTGGGCGGTCTTCTCGGCCGCGAGCGTGCTTTGCGCCTCGATCTGGCGTTCCTTGACCCTGAGCCACATCTTGAACGGCGCAATGCCGATCGCGGCGAGGGGGATAAGCACCCAGATCCAGCTTGCGATACTATCCATCGAATTGCCCCTCTTGCGACCTATTGCCGTGAACCGACCTGCAACTGATCGATCTCGCGCGCAAGGCGATTTGGCTCATCGGTGACGATGCGCTCGATCGTCTCAAGGCGGTCCTTGACCGATCCCAGTTCGGCGCGCAGCTGGGCATTTTCAGTCGAAAGCAATTTGATCCGCTCCATCGCCTCCTTGTCCTTCGACGGGTGGAGCGCCTGGCCCCATGCGCCGTCGAGCGGATAGCCATTCTTGATCCTCAGCCACGTCGTAATGACCCAGCCGCCAACCGACACGCTGACGATGATTGCGATCATCGGAAACAGGCCACTCACAATTTGCAGCTTTTCCATCGAACTTCCCCTTTTGCTTGATTAGCGCAATTCTTCGATTTCGCGCGCCAGGCTGCGGTTCTCGGTGGTGACATATTGCTCGATGTCCGCCAGCCGCCGGTCGATCGCCCGCATCCGCCCGCGAATGTCACGCGCGCTTTGCCCAGGCGAGGCGCGCACACCCTGCCAGAATTTGCGATCGTCCTTGTCGTCGGCGGCAATCTCGCGCGGCTGGTCATCGGCGATCCATCCGGCGATGAAATAGACCGGGAGCAGCGCGCCGCCGCCGATCAATATCGCTGCGACCAGCATGATGCGGACCAGCGTGACATCCAGGCCGGTATAGTCCGAGATGCCGGCGCAAATGCCGTTGACCTTGCCGTCGCGCTTGTTGCGGTAAAAGCGGGTGCGGCTTGGAGGCTGGGACATCTATTTGTCCTCGCTAAGCAGGCGTTGGCGATCGGTCTCCGCCAGGCAGTTCTGACGCCACGCCGGATTTTCCGCGGTCATGATGCGCTCGATCGAACATAAACGATCGTCAAGCCGCTTGGCCGAATCGTACAGGTCGTCGAGCAGTTGCTCGTCCGACCCGGTCAGCCGCGCCGCGGTTTTCCAACGGGTGATATAATGGAACACCAGCCACGGCAGGCCGATGAACAAGGTGACGATCGCGATGATCGGAATGACTACTTCGTCCACTTAATTCCCCCTGGCTTTCATTGCGGCCTTCATGGCTTCGAGCTCCGCGTCGACGCTGTCGCTTGCGCGCAGGTCGGCGATTTCTTCTTCAAGGCTTTTCGGCCCGGTCATGCCAAGCGCGTCGGCGCGACCTTCGGCGAAGTCGGCGCGGCGCTCAAGCACTTCGAAGCGCGAGAAAGCGTCTTCGGTGCGGCCCCCGCCAAGCACTTCGCGGGCTTTTGCCCGGGTCACGGCGCTTTCGATCCGATTCGCGATGGCGTTCTGGCGCGAGCGTGCCTCGCGCAATTTCCCCTGAAGCTTCGCAATGTCGGTCTCATACGCCTTGAGCGTGTCGTCGATCGAAGCAAGCTCAGCCTTGAGCCCGCCGGCCATGTCGGCCGCTTTCTGGCGCTCGCCCAGCGCCGCCTTGGCAAGGTCCTCGCGATCCTTCGACAAGGCAAGTTCGGCTTTCTCGGTCCAGCTCGCCTGCAAATCCTCGAGCCGGCCAACCGCACGGCGCATTTCCTTGCCGTCGGCGATGCAGCGTGCCGCCGAGGCTCGAACTTCGACCAAAGTCTCTTCCATTTCGAGAATGATCATCCGGATCATCCGCGCCGGATCTTCGGCACGATCCAGAAGGTCGGTCATATTCGCCGCGAATATATCCCGTGTGCGGGAAAAAATACTCATGGAGCACTCCATGTTGAACAATATATAGCCAATCCTCTGCAGGGTCCGTGCCAAAATATGCCGAATCGCGGAATTGCTGATAATGCGCGTCTTTTCTACCGCA
>JALYRC010000081.1 GCA_030855555.1 Pseudomonadota bacterium | reverse complement strand
GGTGGAGGTAGCAGCGTTCGCCAAGCTGATGCGACATAGGCCCCAGCCTTCGCTGGGGCGACGGGGAGGGTGGATTCCAAGCCTCGCTTCCCCTATTGCGCGTCCAAATTCCCAATCGTTCGAAGGACCAGCGACCCCATGGCCGCCCAATATAGCTATGTGATGAAGGGTCTGACCAAGACCTATCCCGGCGCCCCCAAGCCCGTGCTCAATGGCATCCATCTGCAATTCTACCCGGATGCCAAAATCGGCATTGTCGGGCCGAACGGCACCGGCAAGTCGACGCTGATGAAGATCATGGCCGGGCGGGATACCGAGTTCGTCGGCGAAGCCTGGGCCGGGGAGCATATCACCGTCGGCTATCTCGAACAGGAGCCCGAACTCGACCCGACCAAGACGGTGATGGAAAATGTCCGCGAGGGCGTTGCCGAGACCGCGGCCATGATGGACCGATTCAACGCCATCAGCATGCTGATGGGCGATCCCCCGGCCGATGCCGATTTCGACGCGCTCATGGCCGAAATGGGCGAGCTTCAGGAAAAGATCGACGCGGTCGATGGCTGGACGCTCGACAATCAGCTCGAGATTGCGATGGACGCGCTGCGCTGCCCGCCTGGCGATGCCAGCGTCGCCAATTTGTCGGGCGGTGAGAAGCGCCGTGTCGCTTTGACCAAATTATTGCTCCAGAAGCCTGACATTCTTCTGCTCGACGAACCGACCAACCATCTCGACGCCGAAAGCGTCCAATGGCTCGAAAAGCATCTCGTCGACTATGCCGGCAACGTCATCCTCGTCACCCATGACCGCTACTTCCTCGACAATGTCGTCAACTGGATCCTCGAGCTCGATCGCGGAAAATACTTCATCTACGAAGGCAATTATTCGACCTACCTCGACAAGAAGGCCAAGCGCCTCGACCAGGAAGGCCGTGAGGACGAAGGCCGCCAGAAAGCGATCAGCCAGGAACTGGAGTGGATCCGGCAGTCGCCCAAGGCGCGCCAGACCAAGTCCAAAGCGCGCATCAAGGCGTTCGACGCCCTCGTCGAAGCGTCGGAGAAGCGGACAATCGGCAAGGCGCAGATCGTCATCCAGACGCCCGCGCGCTTAGGCGGCAATGTCATCGAGGCGGTCAATGTGACCAAGGCCTATGGCGACAAATTGCTGTTCGAGGACCTGTCCTTCAACCTGCCGCCGGGCGGAATCGTCGGGGTGATCGGCCCCAACGGCGCGGGCAAATCCACCTTGTTCCGGATGATCACGGGCCAGGAAACCCCCGATGGCGGCGACATCAAGATCGGCGAGACGGTGCGCCTCGGCTTCGTCGACCAGAGCCGCGACGACCTCGATCCCAACCACAATGTTTGGGAGGAAATTTCCGGCGGACACGAACTGATGACGATCGGGAAGCAGGAATTGCAGACCCGCGCTTACGTCGGCGCCTTCAATTTCAAGGGCGTCGACCAGCAGAAAAAGGTCGGCCAATTGTCAGGCGGTGAGCGCAACCGCGTCCACCTCGCCAAAATGCTCAAGGAGGGTGGCAACGTCTTGCTACTCGACGAGCCGACCAACGATCTCGACGTCGAGACGCTACGCGCGCTTGAGGAAGCGCTTGAAAATTTCGCTGGTTGCGCCGTGGTCATCAGCCATGACCGCTTCTTCCTCGACCGCCTTGCGACCCACATCCTGGCCTTCGAAGGCGACAGCCATGTCGAATGGTTCGAAGGCAATTTCGAGGAATATGAGCAAGACAAGCGCCGCCGCATGGGCCCGGAAGCGGATCGGCCCCACCGGATGACGTACAAGAAACTGACGCGATAGGAATCAGGGGCGGCGACAGAAGGCGCATGCCTTGCCGGCTTGTGCCTTCAGATTACGAGCGCTCGTCGCTTACCACAGCGCGTTTTCTTCCAAGCATTGCATCAACACTCCATGGGCCCGGCCCGGCAGCGGCGATGTAGAGGAAGACGAAGCAGTAGAGGATCGCCGCATCGCCGCCGTTGACGGAGGGGAAGGTCGAACTCGGGGCGTGGAACATCCAGTAAGCGACCGCCATCTCGCCCGACAATATGAAGGCGACGGGGCGGGAGAGGATGCCGAACAGGAGCATCAGCCCCCCGACAAGTTCGAGCAAGCCGCCAAACCACATGAACGACATGGCCGGCGGCATTGGCATTTCGGACGCGGGGAAGCCGAGCAATTTGCTGCTGCCGTGAAGCAGGAAAATCAGTGCGGCGACAATGCGCAGCAGGCTTAAAGCCTGTGGAGCATATCGCCCGCTTGAGCCGCCTTCGATCACAATTTCACGTCCGCGCGATTTTCCTTTTGTTGTTCCTCGCCGGGATCGACGTCGAACAGCGCCTTCAAAGCAGCCGCCTTTAGCGTAGCGCCAGCCTCGGCCCGCCACAGCTCGGCTTTGTTCGTATCGAAGCGGATCAGTGCCAGGTCGGGATCGTCCTTGCCATCCTTGTACCAGCTAGCGATGATCGGGTTCCACAGCCGTTCGATCACTGCCCGGTCGTTTTCCAGCACAAGCTTGCCGTGGACATGGGCGAACAGGTCGTGCCCCTTGCTTGCAAAGGTGGCTACGGCCTGGTGGTTCTGGCCGATCGCGCTGACCAGGCTCTCGCTCTTGGAGCCGAAGAAATAGAGCTGCCCGCCATCGTCCTTGTCGCCGCCCTCGGGCACGTCGATTTGGGCAGTCATCGGCCGGGTGCGGCTATCTTCAACGCCCTGAAGCCCAAGCATGATGAAGGGGGAGGCAGCAAGTTCCTTCCAGAACAAGCGCTTCAACTCGACTTCGGGGGCCTGTTCCTTGCCAAACATTTCGTGCGTCTCCTGATGTGGGATTTATCAATCCAACAAAAGGAGTGATGATCTGTTCCGCACGGTCTGCTTCAGCGCAGGCGCTTGACTACGAGACCTCCGTCGGCGCCGGGCTTGACGGTGAAATTGGGGACTGCACGGATGAGGTCGGACAGGCGAGTGAAACCATAGTTGCGCACGGCGAAGCTCGACACGGCCTTGGCGCGCTGTCCGACTTCGCTGAGCGACGCATAACCCTCGCTGTCGCGTTTGGACGCCTTGAACGCCGCCCCAAGCACCTGGAGCAATTCCGTATCGACCGCGCGCTGGCCTTCCTCTGCCGGGGGCGGGTCGAGGGCGGCGTCTTTCTGGCTCGACAAAGCGGCGACGTCGAAGAAACGTGAACAGGCTTGCTGAAAGCTGATCGGCGTTTTCGTCGTTCCAAAGCCATAAACGGGCAGGCCGTCCTGCTTGATACGCATCGCGAGCGGCAGGAAATCGCTGTCGCTCGACATGATTCCAAAGCCATCGACTCGGCCGCCGAACAACAGGTCCATGGCCTCGATGACCATCCGCATGTCGGTGGCGCTCTTGCCCTTGACGACGTCGAACTGCTGGACCGGCAGGATCGAATGAAGCCCGGTCAGTTCACTCCATCCCTTGAGGCTGGGTTTGGCCCAATTGCCGTAGGCGCGGCGAACATTGATCGTGCCAAGTTCGCCAAGCACCAGCAGCACTTCGTCGAGATCGACGGGGGAGGCATTGTCGGCGTCGATCAGCAAAGCGATGTTAAGTTCGGCGTCAGGGTCGTTTCGGACGGTCATCGTTCAAAAACTCCATTTCAACCCATGTGATAAGACGGAGGCGGAACGAAAGCGCGGGTTACTCGCTTGATATAGCACAGGGACGAAATAGGAGACTGGACGATGAAGAAACTTGCTTTGAGCTCGGCGCTCGCCGCCACCATGACACTCTCGGCATGCGCCACCACCCCCTACGGCTATAATAATGATCCTTATTATGGCAACAACCGCACCAGCGATGGCCGCGTTGCGACCGGCGCAGGCGCTGGCGCAGTAGCCGGCGCAGTCCTCGGAGCGGTCGTTCCGGGCGTCAGGCCGCTTACTGGCGCGATTGCGGGTGCCGTACTTGGCGGCGTTGCCGCTGCAGTAATCAACAATCGCCAATATTATCGCGATACGCGCGGCGCTTGCTATTACGTCGATCGCAACGGCAACCCGATCTACGATTATAACACTCGCTGTTAGTTATCCGGGGAGGGTGCAGCGGCCAACGTCGCTGCTTTTCCCCGAAAAGCTCAGACGGGGCGGAAGACATCTTCCGCCTCGTCAAGCATGTATAATTGCCCTTCGCTGATCGAGAAGTGGCAGCCAATGATCTTGAGCGAGCCGGATTCCTCCCGCTCGGTCACGAACGGAAATGTCCGCAAATTCGCCAGGCTCTGCCGGATTGCGACTTCCTCGAGCACTCGGGCGGCATCTTCGCCGGTCCCGTGGGCGGCAGCAATACGCGCCGCGGGTTCCTCAATCTGGTTCATCCAGTTGGCAATGAAGCCACCTTCGCCATTGGGTGCGTCGTGGAAGTGGCCCGTCAACGCTGCCTGAATACCGCCGCAGCGCTCATGCCCCATGACAATGACTTTGCTGACGCCCAATTGGGTAACCGCGAATTCTAGCGCGGCGGAAACGCCGTGCCGACCACCGCCGCCTTCGAACGGCGGGACCAGATTGGCGACGTTGCGAACGACAAAGATCTCGCCTGGGTCGGTGTCGAAGATCGTTGCCGGATCGGCGCGGCTGTCGCAGCAGGCGATGACGATCGCACGCGGCGACTGGCCCTCGGCCAATGCACGCCAGCGTGATTTTTCGGCCTCGTAGCGAAATTCGCGAAACCGGCGGTAGCCGGCCAATAGGTTGCCAAGCGCGTCCATCTGCATCCCCTCTTTTCGCTTCGCCGCTAGCGCGGGACGGGCGGGGGTGGCAAGCGGCGCGTGGGTCCGCTATCTGGCACCCATGAACGTCACGCTGCCAATTTTGGGCCCGATCGAAGGGCCACTATCGCCTTCTAAGCTGCCACGCGCACGCAAACCCGACTGGATCCGGGTCAAGGCGCCCGTCAGCCAGGGCTATGCGGAAACCAAGAAGCTGATGCGCGATCTTGGCCTGGCAACCGTGTGCGAGGAAGCGGCGTGCCCGAATATCGGTGAATGCTGGACCAAGAAGCATGCCACGGTAATGATCCTTGGCGACACGTGCACGCGCGCCTGTGCCTTCTGCAACGTCAAGACCGGAATGCCGCGCGCGGTCGATGTCATGGAGCCCGAAAATACCGCGGCAGCGGCAGCGGCGCTTGGCCTTACGCATATCGTCGTGACGTCGGTTGATCGGGACGATCTGCCCGACGGCGGTGCAAGCCAGTTCGTCAAGGTGATCAAGGCGCTTCGCCGACTGACCCCCAACACCACGATCGAGATTTTGACGCCCGACTTCCGCAACAAATCGGAAGCCGCCGTGATGTCGATCGTCGAGGCCGGGCCCGACGTCTACAACCATAATCTCGAGACAGTCCCGCGGCTATATCCGACGATCCGCCCCGGAGCGCGCTATTATGCCTCCCTACGACTGCTTGAAAGCGTCAAGCGGCAAGCTCCTCATATCTTTACGAAATCTGGCGTCATGGTTGGGCTTGGGGAGCAACGGCTCGAGGTTCACCAGGTGATGGACGACATGCGCTCGGCAGGGATCGATTTCCTGACGATGGGGCAATATCTGCAGCCAACGCCGCGCCATGCCACGGTCGAGGAATATGTCACTCCGGACGCGTTCAAGGCCTATGCGGCGATTGCCCGCGCCAAGGGCTTCCTGCTCGTTGCGGCGAGCCCGCTGACACGGTCAAGCTATCATGCCGGCGACGACTTCGCGAAGATGAAAGCGGCACGCGACGCGCAACTGGCGAGGTCGGCGGCAGGTGGGGCAGGGGCCTGATGCCCCGTCACAGCGAAACCCGGCATCTGCCCTACACACCCGAACAGATGTTCGAACTCGTTGCCGATGTCGCGCGTTACGATGAATTCCTGCCGTGGGTGGTCGCAGTGCGAGTGCGCTCGTCAAGCGAAACCGAGACGGTCGCCGATCTCGTTGTCGGGTTCAGCGCTTTCAAGGAGCGCTTCACCAGCCGGGTCACCAAGCAGCGCGCCGAGCGGATCCTTGTCGATTATATCGAAGGCCCGCTTAAATATCTCAAGAATGAGTGGCGTTTCGAACCGGGCCCGGAGGGTGGGACGAACGTTTTCTTCTCGGTCGATTTTGCCTTCAAGTCGCGTGTTTTCGAGTCCCTTGCCGGGGCAATGTTCGATCGCGCGCTGCGGCGGATGACCGGAGCGTTCGAGCAGCGCGCCGCGGCGCTTTACGGCATCAGCAATTCCAGCGCGCAGAGCGCCGCCTGAAGCCGGACGCCCGAGCGGCCTTCACCGGCATCGAACAGTTTTTGATCGGCAACGAGATCGTCGTCCGCGCCCCTAACGGCACGGGCGAACACGACCGTCCCGACCGGTTTCTGGATGGTTCCGCCATCGGGCCCGGCGATGCCGGTGATTGCCACCGCGACATCGGCGCCCGAGGCTTGCAGCGCGCCGCGGGCCATTGCCCAGGCGGTGGCGACGCTGACCGCGCCAAATGTATCGACGACATCGCGATGGATGTGTAGCGCGGCGACCTTGCTCGCATTCGAGTAGGTGATGTAGCCGGTCTCGAACACATCCGAGGAGCCTGGGATTTCGGTGATCGCCGCGCACACCAGCCCACCAGTGCAGCTTTCAGCCACGGCGACCGTGCGCCCGGCGGCGCGATTGGCGGCGACGACCTCGCGCGCCTTGTCGACCAGTATCGCGGGAAGGATGCTGTCGCTCATGCGGTTCGCTCCATCCTGATCGTCGCCACCGCCTGAGCGGCAATGCCTTCGCCGCGCCCGGTGAAACCGAGCCGTTCGGTGGTTGTCGCCTTGATGCTGACCTGGTCCGCCGCAAGCGAAAGGATCTCGGCGATTTTTGCCCGGATCGCGGCACGGTGGGGACCGACCTTGGGGGCTTCGGCAATGACCGTGCAGTCGACAAGATCTATGATCCCGCCGCGCTCGCGGATCAGGCGGGCCGCATGGGCAAGAAAGATGGCCGAGGCGGCGCCTTTCCATTGCGGGTCGGAGGGCGGGAAGTGCTCCCCGATATCGCCAAGTGCCGCCGCGCCAAGCAAGGCGTCAGTGATGGCGTGAAGAACGACGTCGGCATCGCTATGTCCGGCAAGGCCGCGATCGTGAGCGATCTCGACCCCCCCAAGCATCAGCGGTCCGGGGCCGCCAAAGGCATGGACATCGAAGCCCATGCCGGTGCGGCTGACAAAGCGTCCCGCAAGCGCCGCTTCGGCGCGAATGAAATCGGAAGGGGTCGTCAACTTGTCGAGCATTGGATCTCCAGCAACCGTCGCCACCTTCAGCCCGGCATCGACCATCACGGTCGACTCGTCGGTAGGTGCGCGGCGCCCGGCTTCTTCATAGGCGTAAAGCAGGTCTTCGACGTGAAAAGCTTGCGGCGTCTGGACGCGTAACAGCTCACGGCGGTCGACCATAGCGTCAAGCGTTCGCCCGCCCTTGGCGATTGTGTCGGCCACTTGAAGCACTGGGACCGCGCCGTCATGGCCCTCAAGCGCGTCAAGCAAGCGGTCGACGACATCGTGCGGACAGAATGGACGGGCCGCATCGTGGACCAGGACGATCCCATCGCCGATCGAAGCAAGCCCGGCGCGGACGCTGTCGGCGCGCTCGGCGCCACCGATAATCAAGGCACCGACAGTGCGGGTCCCGAGTGCTCCCTGCGCCCATTCCTCTTGTCCCACGCCCACTACCACGCACACGGCATCGACCCTTGGGTGTGACATCAAGGCGTCAACGGCGTGCGCAATCACAGCCTTCGAGCCGATCCTGCGAAATTGCTTGGGAACGTCCCCGCCCGCGCGGCTACCCGATCCTGCGGCGACGATAAGCGCGGTGACCTTTGACAAACGAGACTCCATTACCCCGCGTGGTTGTCGGGCGGTTGCTTTTCGCATAGAGCCCCGCGTTCCCATGTCCATGTTGAAACCCATTTCCATCGGTCCGGTGACCATCGACGCGCCGGTCATCCTGGCGCCGATGACGGGCGTCACCGACCTGCCGTTCCGCAAGGTCGTCAAGCGCTTCGGCGCGGGACTGACGGTGAGCGAAATGATCGCCAGCCAGGCAATGATCCGCGAGACGCGCCAGAGCCTGCAGAAGGCCGCCTGGGACCCGAGCGAAGAACCGGTGTCGCTTCAGCTTGCGGGCTGCGGCCCCGTGGAAATGGCCGAGGCGGCCAAGCTGAACGAGCAGCGCGGCGCCGCGATCATCGACATCAACATGGGATGCCCGGTCAAGAAGGTGGTAAATGGCGACGCGGGGTCGGCGCTGATGCGCGACCTGCCGCTCGCGGCCGCGATCATCAAGGCGACAGTCGCGGCGGTAAAGCTGCCGGTCACGCTCAAGATGCGCATGGGCTGGGACCATAATAGCCTCAATGCGCCCGAGCTGGCGCGGATCGCCGAGGACCTCGGAATTCACATGATCACCGTCCACGGGCGCACGCGGTGCCAGATGTACAAGGGCTCGGCCGACTGGAGCTTCGTGCGCAAGGTCAAGCAGGCGACCGCGCTGCCGGTGATCGTCAATGGCGACATCAACACCACGCAGGATGCGCGGACCGCTCTCGATCAGTCCGGCGCGGACGGGGTGATGATCGGGCGCGGCGCCTATGGGAAGCCGTGGCTGCTCGGACAGGTGATTGCCGATCTGACGGGGGGCGGGGACAAGCCGGCACCGACGATGGACGAACAATTGGCATTGATCCTCGAGCAATATGCCGAGATGCAGTCGCTTTATGGCACGGTCACGGGCGTGAACCTCGCGCGCAAGCATATTGGCTGGTATACCAAGGGCTTGAACGGTTCGGCCGAGTTTCGAAATACGGTCAACCAGGAAGATGATCCGAAGATCGTTACCGCCATGCTGCGCGAATTCTACGCGCCTTGGCTGACGCGCCAAGCGGCCTGACGCCACCCTCGAGATTCACTGCTCAAACTGTGTTCTTTATGCAACGCGTCCGTGCTAGAGGTGCGCGTGATGGACGTCGCCCGCGCTGATTCACCGTTGCAACAGGCCGCCGATAGCGGATGGTGGGCGCGCGCCACCGCCGACGGGCGTATCTTCCGGCACGCCACATGGCTAAGCGCGTTGCTGCTTGTCGCGACCTTGCTGTTTTCTGTGTGGGTATTACGGCGCGACGCGGCGCCGGGAACATTGCTGTCCCCGCCGCTGATTGCGCTTCTGCTGATCGCAAACCTGCTCCCGGCCATCGCTTTGATGGTGCTGTTGGCGCGCAGACTGGCGGTCCAGCGTGTCGGCGAGCGGGGAATGGGAAGCGGTCGGCTGCACACGCGCCTCGTTGCTCTATTCTCGGTCATCGCTGCGGTGCCAACCGTGCTCGTTGCCATCTTCGCGTCGCTGTTATTTCAGTCGGGGCTCGAATTTTGGTTCTCGGATCGCGCGCGCAACATGCTCGAGAACACCGTCGAGCTCGCCCGCAGCAGCTACGATAATGAAGTCGCGCGCGTCGAACAGGAAACCGTAACAGCCAGCACTGACCTGGCAGGGTATCTGCAAGACGTGGCGATCGACGATCCGCGTTTCATAGACGCATTCGTTCGACTTCAGGTTTACCAGCGCAATCTGTCAGAGGCCATAATCTTCACCGTAGGGAGTGACGGCCAAATCCGTGCCCTGGCCCTGGTGAACCCCTACGATCGCCAGCTCGAGAAAGTCATCACCCCAGAGAAACTGAGCGAACTGAAGGGCAAGCAAAGCATCCGAGTCCTATCCACGGACCGTATCGGAGCATTAACGCCGCTCAACTATGGTTCCTCGGCCTATCTATATGCTGCCCGAGTGTTTGATCCCCGGCTCAATGATCCGGTGCTTCGGGGCCAAGAGGTGCTGTCTGATTATCGCGCCTTGCTCGCACGCAGTCGTACGAACCAATTGCAATTCAATCTCGCATTGCTGGTTGGCGCCCTGCTGATTGTGGCACTTGCCATTTTTATCGCGTTGCGGCTCGCCGACCGACTGTTGCGTCCGGTCGGCGATCTGGTCGACGCGGCAGGGCGAGTAGAGGAGGGCGACTTTTCGGCGCGGGTGCCAATCAACAAGCCAACCGACGAAATCGCCATGCTTGCAACGGCCTTCAACCGCATGACCGGGCGGCTGCAGGAACAGACCGGGGCGCTGATCGCCGCCAACGATCAGCTCGACACTCGCCGCGCCTTCATCGAAGCCGTGCTGTCGTCGGTTACCGCGGGGGTGATCGCGCTCGACACCGAAGGCCGCATCCTGCTGGTGAACCGATCGGCGGAAACCTTGCTGCATCATGGCGACGAAGGGCTTGAGGGCAGGGACCTCGTGGAAGTCTCGCCCGAGCTGGCCGAGTTCATGAACGGCCAGACCCGCGATGCAACCGTCACCGTGCGCGCCGAAAGCGGGCAGCGCACGCTTGCAGTGAAGCGCATGAAGACGGCCGACGGCGGCGTGATGACCTTCGACGACATCACCGACCAGCTTAGCGATCAGCGACGCGCGGCATGGTCCGACATTGCCCAGCGCATCGCTCATGAAATCAAGAATCCGCTGACCCCGATCCAGCTCGCCGCCGAGCGGCTTCAGCGCCGTTACGGGAACGAAGTGACCAGCGATCCCGTCACCTTCGCGCGCCTGACCGACACGATCGTTCGCCAGGTTGGCGACCTGCGTCGGATGGTCGACGAATTTTCGAGCTTCGCACGCATGCCCAAGCCGGTGTTCGAACGCGCCAACGTCCATGACGTCGCCCGCGCCGCCTTATTCCTCCACGAGGTCGCGCATCCCGGCCTGTCCTTCTCGCTGTCGCCGCCGACCGGGCCGTTCTGGATGGTGTGCGACCGGCGACAGCTTGGGCAGGCGCTCACCAACATCGTCAAGAATGGTGTCGAAGCGATCGAGGCGAGACGAATCCGCGGTGATCAGTCGAGCGACGGCGACCGCGTCGATCTCCACATTCGCCGCGATGCCGAGCAATTGGTGATCGACATTACCGATACCGGTGTCGGCCTGCCCGAGGAACGCGAACGGCTTACCGAACCTTATATGACGACACGCGTGCGCGGGACCGGGCTGGGGCTCGCAATCGTCAAGAAGATCGTCGAGGAACATCTTGGGGAAATTGCCTTTTTGGACCGCCCGGGCGGCGGAACGCACGTCCGTATCGCGTTCGATGCCGAACGGCTTGAAGAGCGCGCTGACGTGGAATCGGCGGGACCCGGGGGAGGGACCGCAGTTGGGGACGGCGAATATCACGAGGAAACAGACTGATGGCGCTTGAAATATTGGTGGTGGACGATGAAGCCGACATCCGCGAGCTGGTCGCTGGCGTGCTCGAGGACGAAGGCTATGCCGTCCGCTCGGCGGCCGACAGCACGAGCGCGCTTGACGCAATCGAGGACCGCCGGCCGAGCCTCGTCTTGCTCGACGTCTGGCTTCAGGGATCGCGGCTCGACGGCCTGCAATTGCTCGAGCAGATCAAGCGCCGCGATCCGACGCTGCCGGTGTTGATGATTTCGGGCCACGGCAATCTCGACACTGCCGTTGCCGCGATCCGCGAAGGCGCCGTCGACTTTATCGAAAAGCCCTTCAAGGCCGACAAATTGCTCCACCTCGTGGCTCGCGCGACCGAGACGGATCGGCTGCGGCGCGAGAATGCCAACCTTCGCCAGCAGATCGGCACCGACGATCAATTGTCGGGCAGTTCGGTTGCGATCAACACCGTGCGCGCGACGATCAAGCGTGTCGCGCCGACGGGAAGCCGCGTGCTGATTACCGGCCCCGCCGGCGTCGGCAAGGAAATCGCGGCGCGGATGATCCACAATTGGAGCCCGCGCGCCAACGCTCCGTTCATCGTCGTTTCGTCCGCAATGATGAGCCCGGACCGCGTCGAAGAGGAATTGTTCGGCAGCGACATCGACGGCGTACCGCGCCCGGGGCTACTCGAGCAGGCGCATGGCGGGACCTTGTTCCTCGACGAAATCGCCGACATGCCGCCGACCACCCAGGCCAAGATCCTGCGCGTGCTGACCGACCAGAGCCATACCAGGATCGGCGGCCAGCGCCCGGTGAAGGTCGACGTTCGCGTCCTCTCGGCGACCTCGCGCAACCTGTCCGACGAAATTGCCGAGGGCCGCTTTCGGGAGGATCTATATTATCGGCTCAACGTCGTTCCGGTGCGAATTCCACCATTGCGCGAGCGCCGCGAAGACATTCCGGAGCTGGTTCACCATTTCCTGGCTCGTTACGCCGCCGAACGCCGGATCACGACGCCCGAAGTCTCGGCCGAGGCGATGGGAGCGCTTCAGGCCCATGAATGGCCGGGCAACATCCGTCAGCTGCGCAACATCATCGAGCGGACGTTGATCATGACTCCGGGCGATCGAGCCGCGTGCATCGAAATCGATCTGCTTCCAAGCGAAGTGACGGATGCGCAGGGCACGGTCAACGTGCCCTCCTCGTCGATGGCGATCATGGGTGCACCTTTGCGCGAAGCGCGCGAGAGCTTTGAGCGCGAATATCTGAAAATCCAGATCCGGCGCTTCTCGGGGAATATCTCACGCACCGCTTCTTTCATCGGGATGGAACGATCGGCACTTCACCGCAAGCTGAAGGCACTTGGGCTGGGCGAGAAGAGGGAGGGTGAGGAGTAGAATGGCGGACAAATCCCCCTCGCTTCAGGACGTATTCCTGAACGGATCGCGCCGCGGCAAAATTCCGGTCACCCTGTTCCTGATGAAAGGCGTGAAACTGCAGGGAACGATCACCTGGTTCGACGCTTTCTCGCTACTCCTGCGCCGCGATGGCGTTTCACAATTGGTCTACAAGCATGCCATTTCGACGATCATGCCGTCAACGATGCCGCCGCTCGACGGCGCTGGCGGGGATAGCGGAGGCGCCAAGCGGACAACCCTTCAAGACCTGTTCCTTGAAGCGGCGGAACGGGCCGAGGAGCCGATGACGGTGTTTCTCGTCAACGGCGTGATGCTCCAGGGCTCGGTGTCGGCGCACGATCAGTTCGTGCTTCTGCTCGAGCGCGCCGGCCAGACCCAGCTTGTCTACAAGCATGCCATTTCGACGATGCAGCCGGCGTCGCCACTCGACCTTGGCAGCGCCGAAAGCGATGATCGTTGAGCACCTTCGACCGGAGTGACGATAGCGGCGTGACGCGCGGCGAGCGGGCCCTGCTCGTCGTCGCTGAACGCAGCGGCGAGGGTGCGTTGCGCTCGGTCGAAGCGCGGCTCGACGAAGCGGCGGGTCTTGCGGCGGCGATTGGGATTGAAGTGGTCGAGCGCAAGAGCTTGCGCCTGCGCCAGGTTCGCCCGGCAAGCCTGTTCGGCAAGGGCCAGGCGGATGAGCTGGCCGAGATTGCACGCAGCCAGGATATTACGCTGCTGCTGGTCGATACCGTCCTGTCACCGGTCCAACAGAAGAATCTCGAGCAGATTACCAGGTGCAAGGTGATCGACCGCACCGGGCTCATCCTTGAGATTTTCGGCGAGCGCGCGGCAACCGCCGAGGGCCGGCTGCAGGTCGAATTGGCGCATCTCGATTATCAGGCTGGACGGCTCGTGCGCAGCTGGACCCACCTTGAGCGCCAGCGCGGCGGCTTCGGCTTCCTCGGCGGGCCTGGCGAAACCCAGATCGAGGCCGATCGCCGGATGATCCGCGACCGCATGGCCAAAATCCGCAAGGAGCTTGATCAGGTGAAGCGCACGCGCGGCCTTCATCGCGAGCGGCGGCAAAAGGCGCCGTGGCCGCTGGTCGCGCTGGTCGGCTACACCAATGCCGGAAAATCGACCTTGTTCAACCTGATGACCGACGCATCGGTAATGGCCGAGGATATGCTGTTCGCGACGCTCGACCCGACCATGCGGCAGGTCGATTTGCCCGGCTTTGACAAAGCGATATTGTCGGACACCGTTGGCTTCGTGTCGGACTTGCCGACCGAATTGGTCGCCGCCTTCCGCGCAACCCTCGAAGAAGTCGCTGCCGCCGACCTCATCCTCCACATCCGCGATCGCTCCCATCCCGACAGCGATGCGCAAGCGTCCGATGTCGCCACGGTTCTCGCCAGCCTCGGGCTGGACGAGGCGGGTTCGCCGCCGCGGCTCGAGGTCTGGAACAAGATCGACCTGATGGAAGGCGCGGAACGCGACGAGATGCTCGGCGAAGCCAAGCGGCGTGAGAATGTCGTGACGGTGTCCGCACTGACCGGGGAGGGGGTGGAAAGTCTACGCGAGACGATCGCACAGCGCCTCCAGGCCGGCGCCCAGGTTCATCAGCTCAAGATTGGCAGCGGCGAGGGGAGCCGGATTGCCTGGCTCCACGCGCGCGGCGAAGTGCTCGACCAGCGTCAGGACGGCGAAAATATCCATGTCGCGGTCAAGCTCAGCACCGAAAATTGGGAGCGATTTCAGCGCCTTTAGAGGCGCTTTGCTTCGACCCACAGCTTTTCCATTTCGTCCAGTGACAGGGAGCGGAAACCCGGTGCGACCTCGATTGCACGGAAGCGCTTTTCAAACTTGCGATTGGCCTTGCGCAGAGCCTCTTCGGGATCAACCTTGAGATGACGTGCGAAGTTGACGACGGCGAACAGCAGGTCACCAACTTCCTCGGCGACCATCTCGGGCGGAGCCGTTGCAATCTCTTCAAGCTCTTCGACGATCTTGGCCTTCGGGCCTTCGACATCGGGCCAGTCGAAGCCAGTCCGCGCGGCGCGTTTCTGAAGCTTGGCCGCCCGTTCGAGCGCCGGAAGTGCAAGCGCAACTCCGGCAAGCGCGCTCTGGTCGGGATCGGCTGAGCGTTCCGCGGCCTTGATGGTTTCCCACAGATGGTGACCGCCCGTCGGAGCGTCGCCGAAGATATGCGGATGACGCCGTTCCATCTTGTCTGAAATGCCGGTCAGCACGTCGCCAAGGTCGAACAGTCCGGCTTCCTCGGCCATGCGCGCATGAAACACTACCTGGAGCGCGAGGTCGCCAAGTTCATCACGAAGAGCGTCCATGTCGTCGCGCGCGATCGCGTCGGCGACTTCATAGGCTTCCTCGATCGTGTAGGGCGCGATCGTTGCGAAGGTCTGGACACTGTCCCATTCGCACCCGCGCGCCGGATCGCGCAGCCGCGCCATGATCGCGACGAGCCGCGACAGCGCCGTCAGATACGCTTGATCCTCTTCTGGGCGCTCAATCACTGCGGGGGGCCATATAAAACAGGTCGAACTCCTCACAAATGCAAGTATGATAATATGTATTATGTTAAATGAAACATGTTTGAACGAGTGCGCTCAGGCCTGCAGGATCAGCCATCGCCCCTCGACGCTCCATCTCGAAAGCGTCGACAGGAAGTTCATGCCCAGCACGTTGATCCCTTCACCATCGACAATGTGAAGCGCGACATTCTCGCGCTCGATCGCGGCGATGTTCAGCGACCGGGCGCGGCCACGGGCGACGCGAATGAAACCATTGCCTGTCCGCACGACCTGGTCCGCGCTATCCGCGACCGTCGCTCCAGTCCTGCGTGCGGTTGCGCGACCGATTGTGGTGACAGTCGCGCCGCTATCGACGAGGAACTTTACCTTTTCGCCATTGACCGTCCCATCGATCCAGAAATGTCCGTCGATCGCCATCGGAATCCGTACCTCTTGCCCAGCCACCATCGGCTCTCCAGTCGCTTCCGTTTTCAGGCGCTGCGCAACAAAGCCGAGGTCATCGCGAAAGGTGAACAGGACAAACCCGGCGCCGAATATCGCGACCCAGGCGAGCGCCATGACCGCCATCTTGGCGAATGGCTCGCGCCGATTGATCAATGCGCCAAGGACCAGCATCAACGCCATGAGCAAATAGAGGCTGCCGAGCATGACGTCGTTGGTCACAGACTGATCTCCTGCCCGTCATGCGCTGGCGCCGCCCAGTCGGGCAAGGAAGCGCGAAGCGTCGCATAATCCATGCTGTTGTCGAGATGGGTCAGGAATAGCTGCCCGACGTTGAGGTCCCGCGCCCAGCCAAGCACTGCATCGAGATGCGCGTGGCTCGGGTGCGGCCGCCGGCGCAGGCAATCGCTAATCCACACGTCGGCCTTTTCATACATATTTGCCATGTCGGGAGTGAGATCATGGAAATCAATCGCATAGACCAGCCTGTTGCCATGCTCGTCGATACGAAGCCCAAGCGAACTGATCGGCCCGTGAGGCTGGTCGACAAACTCTATCCGGGCCTCTCCCACTGCCAACCGGTCTGGCAGAACCTCGCCTCTGAGCATCGCGGGATAGGAAGGATTCCCTTCGAAGGCGTAGCGAAAGCGCTCCCGGAGCCGAGCGAGAACGTCCTCGCGCGCGAACAATGGAACGGCTGTTCCCATGGCTTGCGCAACCGGGCGCAAGTCATCGATGCCGTGGCAGTGGTCGGCATGGTCGTGGGTGATGATGACCTGTTCGACCCGGTCACGGTTGGCCGCGTTCATCTGCTCGCGCAGGTCGGGACCGCAATCGACGAGCAGGGTTTCATCGGCGCTTTGGACCAGGATCGATGACCGTAAGCGCCGGTTGCGCGTCTCTTTGGGATCGCACGCGCCCCAGTCATTCCCGATCCGCGGCACGCCGGACGACGTCCCGCAACCGAGAATCCGCACTTTCACGCTTTGGCTTTCCCAAACAATTTGAAGAAGTTGCTGGTGGTTGATGCCGCGAAATCATCGAAATCTGCGCCGCGCAGGCCGGCGACAAATCGGGCAGTGTCGACCACGAATGCCGGCTCGCACGTCTTGCCGCGGTTGGGCATCGGCGCAAGAAATGGCGCATCGGTTTCGACCAGGATACGGTCCTCAGGAATTGTCTTTGCCGTTGCTTGCAGGTCGGCGGCATTTTTGAAGGTCACGATCCCCGATAGCGAGATGTACAAGCCGAGCTCGAGCGCGATGTCGGCAAGTTTTTTGCTCCCGGTGAAGCAATGAAGGACGCCCGTGACGCCCCCCTTCCCCATTTCGCGCGTCAATATATTCGCCGTGTCGTCTTCGGCATCGCGTGTGTGGATGATCAACGGCAGGCCAGTCTCGCGCGCCGCCTCGATATGGGCGGCGAAGCGCTCACGTTGGGCGGCGCGGTCGCTCTTGTCGTAATAATAATCGAGCCCGCACTCGCCGATCGCGATCACGCGCGGATGCCGGGCGGCCTCGATCAAGGCTGCCGCGCCAAGGTCGGGATGGGCATCGGCCTCGTGCGGGTGAACCC
>JALYRC010000078.1 GCA_030855555.1 Pseudomonadota bacterium | reverse complement strand
GATGCGGGATGAGCTTGAACGCCCGCACCGTGTCGACGATGCGGTCGGCGTAATAGGCCTCCGGGCCAAGCTCCGAACGAAGCCATTCCTTGAGGAACGGCTCGGCGGTTTCCCACATGTTGATGTCCGGATCGAGCGCGGTCGCGACGCCTTCCTCCATGACCATCGTTTTCTGGAGCAGCAGCAGGTGCGGCTGGACGGGCATGTCGAAGTCGCGGGTGATTGCGAACAGTCCCTCGAGCATACGCCCGACGCTGATGTCCTTGACCGGAAGTCCGCGCATCGGCTCGCCGACGGCGCGCAACGCGGTCGCGAATTCGGCGACATTGTGGTGGCTCGGGACATATTGCGCTTCGAAATGGATTTCGGCGACGCGCTGATAATTGCCCGTGATCAGTCCGTATAAAATCTCGGCCAGCCACATGCGCGCACGGCGGTCGATCCGCCCCATGATGCCGAAGTCGATTGCCGCAACTCGCCCGTCGGCTAGCGCGAACAGATTGCCCTGGTGGAGGTCGGCGTGGAAGAAGCCGTCGATCACCGCCTGGCGAAGGAAGGCGCGGACCAGGATCGCGGCGAGGTCCTTGGGGTCATGCCCGGCAGCGATCAAGGCGGGCCGGTTGCTGAGCTTGATCCCGTCGAGCCATTCGAGCGTCATCACCCTGCGCGCAGTGCGTTTCCAGTCGATCTCGGGGACGTAGAAGCCGGGCTCGGCGACCATCTTGTCCTTGAGCTCGGAAGCTGAAGCGGCCTCGCGTTGGAGGTCTAGTTCGCGATTGGTCCATTGCTTGAAGTGGGCGACGACGAGTCGTGGGCGAAGCCGCACCGCTTCGGTTCCACCAAGCAATTCGACATGTCGCGCGGCCCATTCATAGGTCTCGAGCGCGGAGGCGAACTCCTCCTCGATGCCGGGGCGAAGCACCTTGATCGCGACATCGCGGCCCTCGATCGTCACCGCGCGATGGACCTGGGCGATCGAGGCGGCGCCGACGGATACCTCGTCGATGCGGCTGAACAGGGTTTCGACCGGGGCTTCCAGCGCTTGCTCAATCGCCGCCTTGATCGCCGGGTAGGGGACGGGGGGCAGCGAATCCTGCAGCTGCAGCAGGTTGGCAGCGGCGACGTCGCCGACGAGGTCAGGACGAGTCGCCAGGGCCTGACCCAGCTTGATCGCGGCGGGACCGATGGCCTGGAGTGCTGCGGCATAATCGGGGACGGCAGGCTGGGTGAGACCGAAACGCGCGACGCGGAGCAAGCGGCGAACGTTGGGCGGGGTCAGCGGATCGCGCTCGATCCCTCCCAGGGCGCCGTGCCGCGCAAGCGTGCGGCCCCATTTGAACAGACGCCAAAGATGGGTGACGGGAGCGGTCAAATCTTCCAGCCGCCGTGGATGGCGACGAGACCGCCCATTATTGGCTCGACGCTGGTCGATTTGAACCCGGCGTCGTCGATCATGGCGCGAAAGGCGTCCATGCGCGGGAAACGGCGGATCGATTCGACGAGGTAGCGATAGCTGTCCTCGTCGCCCGCGACGAGCTTGCCGATGCGCGGGATGACTTGTTCCGAATAGCGATCGTATAGCTGGCCGAAGCCGGGCCATTCGCTGGTCGAAAATTCGAGGCAGTAAAACCGCCCGCCACGCTTGAGGACGCGGTGCGCTTCGCGCAGCGCAGCGGGGATGTCAGTGACGTTCCTGATCCCGAAGGCGATCGTGTAGGCGTCGAACTGCGCGTCTGCGAAGCTCAGCGTCTCGGCATTCTGTTGCTGCCAGCTAAGCCCGTCGATTGCGCGCTTCGAGGCGCGTTCCATCCCAACTTCGAGCATGTCGGGGTTGATGTCGCTGACGGTAACCGCGGCGCCGCGTTTGGCCATGCGAAAGGCGATGTCGCCGGTCCCGCCCGCCATGTCGAGGATGTGTTCGCCGGGGCGTGGGCTAACCTTTGCGACGAAGCGATCCTTCCACAAGCGGTGCATCCCGCCCGACATCAGATCGTTCATCACATCATAGCTTTTGGCGACCGACGTGAAGACCCCGCCGACGCGGCGCGTCTTCTCGTCCGGGGTGACCTGTTCGTCGCCGAAATTGACCTTGTCCATCATGTGTTCGCCTCTAGCGGGGTCTTTGCGTCATTGCGAGCGGGGCGAAGCAATCCCTTAGAGGCGGATGTCCAAGTGGAGCGATATGTCTGCTTTCGACCCAAGTCAGCCATAAACCGGTCTGTTGATGCTCGCCGAAAACGGACGCATTGTGACCCGGGCATCTGACGCTCTGACCTCGCAGAAATCCACGGGTCACGAGGACGTATCACAACCGACCGGCTGTGACACGATCCCGTAACTTGCGTCTTCAGGATGCTAAGCGCACGCTACGTCGTATGACGCTCGAACTGCATTTGGCCTTTGTAGCCGCGACGATCGCACTGATTGCGCTTCCCGGTCCTAACGTCGCGCTCATCGTTGCCAACTCTGTGGCCTACGGCCGGCAGTTTGGCTTGTTGACTGTCGCGGGCACCAGTGCCGCGATGGTGATGCAGCTCACCTTAACTGTGCTCGGCATGACCGGCACGCTGATGCTGGTGGGCCATTTATTCGAGTGGGTGCGCTGGGCGGGCGTGGCCTATCTCATCTATCTTGGCGTGCAGGCATGGCGCGCACCTGCTGTCGATCTCACCAAGGTAAAGCCAGAACTGCGATCGGCGCGCTCGATCTTCCTGCGCGGCTTCCTCGTGTCGCTAACCAACCCTAAGACGCTTCTGTTTTACGGGGCCTTCTTCCCGCAGTTTGTGACACCCGAGGCGAACCTCGGCGCGCAGCTTGCGCTGTTGTCGCTCACATTTCTGCTGATCGCCGTTGCCCTAGACTGTTGTTGGGCGCTGCTCGCGAGCAACCTTCGCGGACTCCTCGCTACCCGCGGATACCTACGCAACCGCCTGACTGGCGGCTTCTACATCGCCGCCGCTGCTGGGCTGGCAAGCGCGAGACGAGGAAGCTAG
>JALYRC010000064.1 GCA_030855555.1 Pseudomonadota bacterium | reverse complement strand
CCATGCGGCGCTGGATATCATTCTTGTCATAGGCAGGCATAATTCACTCCTCGTCCTGGACGATCGTCGAAATTCCGCGCCCGGCGAGCACCTCGGCGAGGTTGCCCGACTGGCGCAGGTTGAACACGATGATCGGAATTTTATTGTCGCGGCACAATGCCACGGCCGATGCGTCCATCACCCTTAGATCATCGGCCAAAACGCGGTCGAAGCCGATCCGGTCATAGCGCACGGCATTGGGGTTGATTTTGGGATCGCTGTCATAAACGCCATCGACGCTGGTGCCCTTCAGCAGAGCGTCGCACTTCATTTCCGCTGCACGAAGCGCGGCGCCAGTGTCGGTCGTGAAATAGGGACTTCCGACCCCCGCCGCGAAGATCACGACGCGCCCTTTCGCCAGATGGCGCTCTGCCCGGCGGCGAATGATCGGCTCGCACACCTGGTCCATCTTGATCGCGGACTGGACGCGGGTCTCGACGCCCATTTGCTCAAGCGCATTCTGCATTGCGAGGGCGTTCATCACCGTCGCGAGCATACCCATATAATCGGCCTGCGCGCGGTCCATGCCCTTGGCCGCGCCCGCCATGCCGCGGAAGATGTTGCCACCGCCAATGACCAGGCAGACCTGAAGGCCCTGTTCCTTGGCGGCTTTCACCTCCGCCGCCATTCCGGCGACGATTTCGGGATCGATGCCATATTGGCCGTCGCCCATCAGCGCCTCGCCGGACAGCTTCAGCAGGATGCGGTGAAGGCGAGGCAAGGTCATGAAGGCTCCTGTCGGCTCGCCCAGATGCGAACGGGCCCAAAATACGAACGGGGCAGTGGCGCTTTAAGACGCCGCTGCCCCGCTGCCAACTCCGTTTGATAGTTATGCGCCCTGGGCAACGCCCGAAGCAGCAGCGACTTCCGCTGCGAAGTCACTGGTCTCGCGCGCGATGCCCTCGCCCAGCTGGAAGCGCTCGAACGCCTTGATGGTGATCGGGGCACCGGCTTCCTTGCCGGCCGCAGCGACAATGTCCGCAATTGGCGTCTTGCCGTCAATCACGAACAATTGGCTAAGTAGCGCATTTTCCTTGGCGAATTTGGCCATCGTACCATCGACCATTTTGTCGATGATCGCGGCTGGCTTGCCGCTTTCGGCAGCCTTTTCGACCGCAATCGCCCGCTCGCGCGTCAGCAATTCCGGGTCGAGGCTGTCGGCATCGAGGGCCAGCGGATTGGAGGCGGCGATGTGCATCGCCAATTGCTTGCCAAGCGCGGTCAGCGTCTCGGCCGGGGCAGCGCTTTCCAGTCCAACCAGCACACCGATCTTGCCCATGTTGGGGGCTGCGGCATTGTGGACGTAACTGACGACAACGCCCTGGTCGACGCTCAGCACGGCGGCGCGGCGCAGCGACTGATTCTCGCCGATCGTGGCAATGTTGTTGGTCAGCGCCTCGGTCACGGTTCCGCCCGTCGGATAGGCAGCCTGGCCAAGCGCCTCAATGTCGCTGCCAACGGTCAGCACAAGGGCCGAAACGTCGCGCACGAAGCCCTGGAACTGGTCGTTCTTGGCAACGAAGTCGGTTTCCGAATTAATTTCGACGACCGCACCCCGGGTGCCGCTGACGGCAACGCCGACCAAGCCTTCGGCGGCGGTCCGGCCGGCCTTCTTGGCGGCGGCGGAAAGGCCCTTGGCGCGAAGCCAGTCGACCGACGTTTCCATATCGCCATTATTCTCGGCGAGGGCTTTCTTGCAGTCCATCATGCCGGCGCCGGTGCGCTCGCGCAATTCCTTCACCGAAGCGGCGGTGATCTCAGCCATTGATTTGTCCTTTTGCTTCCCCCGCTTGCGGGAGGGAATGTTGAAAGGGAGGACGCTGTCCGGGGACAGGCCCTCCCCTAATTCCTCTCGCGAACGAGAGGATTTTCGTTATGCGAGTGCAGTTTCGACCGGAGGCTCGGCCATCGCGCCAATGTCCTCGCCGCGGGCCGAGGCGTTGCCCGCCTTGCCCGAGGTCGCGGCGCTGGCGATCGCTTCGCAGTACAGACGAATAGCGCGCGCGGCGTCGTCATTGCCCGGGACCGGGAAGGCGATGCCCTGCGGGTTCGAATTCGAATCGAGAATCGCGACGACAGGGATGCCAAGCACATTGGCCTCCTTGATCGCGAGTTCTTCCTTGTTCGAATCGATCACGAACATGACGTCGGGAAGCCCGCCCATGTCGCGGATCCCGCCAAGGCTCTTCTCGAGCTTGTCGCGTTCGCGCGTCAGCTGGAGCACTTCCTTCTTGGTCAGGCCGGCAGTGTCGCCGCCGAGCTGCTCCTCAAGCGTCTTGAAGCGCTTGATCGAGTTGGAAATCGTCTTCCAATTGGTGAGCATGCCGCCGAGCCAGCGATGGTTGACGAAATGCTGTCCCGACGCGCGGGCGGCGTCGGCGACGGCGTCCTGCGCCTGGCGCTTGGTGCCGACGAACAGCACCTTGCCGCCGCGGCCGACCGCCTGATGGACGAACTCGAGCGCTCGGGCGAACAGCGGTACGCTTTGCGACAGATCGATGATGTGGACGCCGTTGCGGTCGCCGAAGATGTACGGCTTCATCCGCGGGTTCCAGCGGTGGGTCTGGTGGCCAAAATGGGCGCCAGCTTCAAGCAATTGCTGCATCGTGACAACGGGAGTTGCCATAGGAT
>JALYRC010000060.1 GCA_030855555.1 Pseudomonadota bacterium | reverse complement strand
TAAACGTCGAGCGCGCCGAGCCGCACCCGCTGGCGGTGAAGTGCGTGGCGGTCGGCCTTGTCGAGCGTTGAAAGCTGCGCCGCGATCGCTCGGCGAGGGAGCAGGCCGCCCGAATCGACCAGCATTGCCGCAAGCGCGCGCACCCCGGGGGAGGTTTTCTTGTCAGCGGCGGCGTGGGCGAGCTGACGCAGCGGGGTGACATAAAGCGCCACCTGGCGTTCGATCCAGCGTTCGATCCGCGCGCGCAGCAAGGCGCGGCGGTCGGCGGA
Source organism: Pseudomonadota bacterium (assembly GCA_030855555.1). GTDB lineage: Bacteria > Pseudomonadota > Alphaproteobacteria > Sphingomonadales > Sphingomonadaceae > Sphingomicrobium. The sequence continues at coordinate 5,915 of JALYRC010000060.1, read as the reverse complement.
CAGACGGTCGAGCGCGCGCGCGGTGCGCACCGCAGGCTCGAGCAGGCTGCGGCCCGGGGCGAGGCGCGCGAGGATATGGCCGTCCCAGCCAATGGCGAGACCACCCGCCTCGACGATCAGGCCGAAATCAGCGTCGGGAGCGTCGCACAATTTGGCGGCGCGGCGATCTAGCTCGTCGCCAAGGCGGCGCTCGGCGGCGGCAAGCAGCAAGCGCTTGTCGGCGAGGCGGGCCGTAGGGTCGACCTTGAAATCGAAGCCGGACAAGTGGCCGATGGGCTCCGGCCCGACGCTGACTTCGCCGTCGGCGGCAACGGTCACCGGAAGCGCGTCGGCACCGTGCGCGCCAATATCGCGGACCAGTACCGACGTGCGGCGATCAACGAAGCGCTGAGTCAGCCGCTGATGAAGTGCGTCGGACAGGCGGCCTTCAACGGCGCGTGTGCGCTCGGCCCATTTGGCGGGGTCGGCAAGCCAGTCGGGCCGCTGGGCGATATAAGCCCAGCTGCGAATTCCGGCGAGGCGATCGGCAAGGGCTTCGATGTCGCCTGCGACATTGTCGAGCCGGGTGACTTCGGCGGCGAACCATTCGTGGGGGATGTGGCCGCCCTCGGCGATGTAGCTGATGAGCCGCCGCACCATCCGCGCATGGTGCATCGGGCCGACCTTGCGGAAGTCCGGCAGCCCGCACACCGCCCAATATTTGCGCACCCGGCCCCCGCGCTGCGCGGCGATGGTCGGGTCCTCGGCAATCAGCTTGAGCACGGCCAGGTCCATCGCGATCGGAGCCGAGCGCAACAGCGGATCGTCCGAGCGGGTCTCGAGGCTGGCGATGAGGTCGGTGGTGGTGCTGAAGTCGAGGTCGGCGCTGCGCCAGTAAAGGTGATCGAGCGGGCGGAAGCGATGCTCCTCGATCGCCTCGACTTCCTCTTCGGTAAATATGGGAGCGCCGTCACCGCCAAGCCCGAGCGTGCCGAAGCTGCCGTCGCGCTGGTGGCGTCCGGCGCGGCCAGCAATCTGCGCCATTTCGCTGATCGTCAGGCGGCGCTCGCGATGGCCATCGAACTTGTGAAGCCCGGCGAAGGCGACATGGGTGACGTCCATGTTGAGCCCCATGCCGATGGCGTCGGTGGCGACCAGATAATCGACCTCGCCGCGCTGGAACATCGCGATCTGGGCGTTGCGTGTGGCCGGGCTGAGCGAACCCATGACGACTGCCGCACCGCCCTTGAACCGGCGAAGCATCTCGGCCAGCGCGTATACCTGCTCGCCCGAGAAAGCGACGATTGCGCTACGTGGTGGGAGCCGGGCGAGCTTCGACGCGCCTGCGTAGCGCAAAGTCGAGAAGCGCGGGCGGCGGACGATCTCGGCCTCGGGAAGCAATTGGCGGATCAGCGGACGAAGTGTGTCCGAGCCGAGAATCAGCGTCTCCTCCCGACCGCGCGCGCGAAGCAGACGGTCGGTGAAGACGTGGCCGCGCTCCGGATCAATGCCGAGCTGGGCCTCGTCGATCGCGGAGAAAGCGAAGTCGCGCTCCCCGCTGACCGGACCGTCGAGCCCCGGGACGGGCATCGATTCAGCGGTGGTCAGGAAATATTGCGCGCCCTGGGGAAGGATACGCTCCTCGCCAGTGATCAGCGCCACCTTGGCGGCGCCCTTGATCGCCACCACCCGGTCATAGACTTCGCGCGCCAGCAGCCGCAGGGGAAAGCCGATCACGCCGCTCGAATGGGCGCACATCCGCTCGATCGCCAAGTGGGTCTTGCCGGTGTTCGTCGGGCCAAGGATCGCCCTAACAATGCCGTCGGAAGTGCGTGGCATCCCCACAATGTGGCAGCGCTTTTCGGAAGTGCAAGCGCGAACGCCTCCGGAAACGGCTTCTTAACCATGGTTAGGCAAAGTAAAGTCAAGGAGATCGGCGACCCGTGTATCAATGGCGCGACATGATGCTGGAGGGCGGCCGCCCGGTCAGGATGCCGCGCGACTTCGGCCGCCTGGCGCCGACCCATTTTGCGCCGCCGAAGCGCCTTTCCCTGATCGTCGATCTTGCCGCCGAGCCTCTGTCGCCGACCTGGTGGCGCGGGGCGGCGACGCTTTGCTTGCTGTGCGGTGCCGCCGCAGTGCTCGCGCCGACCTTTGAACCCTTGCCGGACGTGGGAAGCAATGCCCTGAGCGAGAGCACGGCCCGCGAATATCGCGACCTTGGCATTGCGCCGCTTGGTGCCGGCGGGCGCAGCGGTGGACGGATGGTTGCAGGCGAACGTGTCGAGCCCCTGCTTGTCGCGCCCGAGCGCACCCAGATCGAGCTTGATGCGCGTCTGAGCCAAGGTGACCGGATTGAAGCATTGCTGATGCGGATCGGCGCAGTGCCGGCCGATGCGATCGCGGTGGGGCGGGCGGTCCATGCCGTGGCGCCGCGCGGGCTCGATGACGGCACAAGCATAGCCATTCGCCTTGGTCGGCGCGCTGGGCCTGGGTTGCGGAATGTCGATCGGGTCGCTCTTCGCGCCGGGCTCGACACCGATCTCATCATCGAACGCGGAGCAGCAGGGCTCCAGGCGCGCACGATCCGCATTCTCGTCGACCAGCGCCCGCGCCGGATCCGCGGTCGGGTCGGCGACGGCCTATACTGGTCCTTGCGATCGTCGGGCGTGTCGCCGGAGCGGGCGAGCGATTATCTGAAGGCGCTGGCGACGCGGATCGATGTCGGCGGACTTGGTCGCGACGACCGCTTCGACCTGGTCATCGCGCATCGCCGCGCCGCCACCGGCGAGGAGCAAAGCGGGCCCTTGCTTTACGCCGGCGTGCAGCGCCTGGCGGGCCAGCCGATCGAGATGCTGAGATGGACCGTCGGCGGCCGGCCCGGCTGGTATGATGCCGCGAGCCTGACCCAGGTTTCGTCAAGCGCTTTGGCTTGGCCCGTGAGCGCACGTGTCACGTCTAGCTTCGGGCTTCGGCGTCACCCGATCCTCGGCTATGCGCGAATGCACAAGGGGATCGATTTCGGTGCGCGCTGGGGCTCGCCGATCGTCGCATCGGCCGATGGCGTGGTCAGCCGTGCGGGCTGGGCGGGGGGCTATGGCAAGCAGGTTCGTATCGCCCACGAAAGCGCGATCGCCACCAGCTACAGCCACATGAGCCGCATCCTCGTCGCCCCGGGAAGTCTTGTCCGCCAGGGTCAGCTAATCGGCTATGTCGGCTCGACAGGGCTTTCGACCGGCCCTCATCTTCATTACGAAACCTTTCGCGGTGGCCAAGCAGTTAACCCACTCAGCGTGCGCTTCTCGAGCGCTGCCGCAGTCGACCCCGCCGAAGTCGCACGCTTCAAGGCGCGGCTGGCGCAGCTGCTTTCCACTGGTCGCGGCTGAGGCGGCAGCGCCGGATTAGCCAACGTCCGCTTCGACCTTCAATGGGTCACGTATGAGAGAGACGTGACCGGCTGAAAGGGGTGGATAGAGGACATCCGCCTCCGTATGGCTGTTAGCGGTTCACCGGGGGCAAACGATGAGCATTCTCGATCACGCTGACCCGGTAGTCGATCAAAGGGAGCCGCGACCACCGGAGCTAAGCCACTGGGCTTTGTTCGTCCGTTTCCTCAGGTTTGGCTTCATGGCGTTCGGCGGTCCTGTCGCGCAGATAGCCATGATCCGGCGCGAGCTTGTAGATCAGGAGAAATGGATCGGTAGCGCCAGCTTCAACAAGCTGCTGGCGGTAATGCAGGTGCTACCCGGCCCTGAGGCGCACGAGCTTTGCGTCCATCTCGGCATCCGAGCGAAAGGCCGGATCGGAGGGCTGCTTGCGGGGCTCGGCTTCATGCTTCCAGGCTTCATCCTGATGCTCGCTCTCGCATGGCTATACACGCGCCTGAGGATAGAGGGCACGGTGCTCGGCGCGCTGTTTCTCGGCGTCCAGGCTGCCGTTCTAGCGATCATCCTGCGGGCGGTGCATCGCATCGGCGAGCACATCCTTCTCGACCGATGGCTTTGGGCCACTGCCTTGGCATCCGCAGCCGCCTCGCTGTTTGGGATGAGCTTCTGGATCGTTCTTCCAGCCGCAGGTGCAGCTTACGTCCTCGCCTCAACAAGGCACTATTGGCTGATAGCGGTCGTGCTGACCATTGCTGGGCTACTAGCCACGCTGCAGATCATAACCGGCGGGGGCTCGGCGGGGGCACCGGCAGCGGCAGGGGATGTCGCGCCAAGCACCGTGGCTCTGTTCTGGGCCGGGCTCAAGGGTGGCTTGCTCACTTTTGGCGGGGCTTACACCGCTATCCCATTCGTTCGGAACGACACTGTAGGGCGGGGTTGGATGACCGACGCTCAGTTCCTTGACGGGCTTGCGCTTTCGGGGGTGCTGCCTGCTCCCCTTGTTATCTTCGCCACCTTTGTCGGTTGGGTGATTGGGGGACCGGCTGGCGCTCTGGCGATCACAGCCGGTATGTTCTTGCCAGCCTTCGCCTTCTCTCTCGTTCTTTATGAGCGGTTAGAAGCCATTGCTGAGCACAAACGGTTGCAGATGTTTTTAGGCGGCGTAGGCGCAGGGGTGGTCGGGGTGATCGCCGTGACGCTTATCGATCTTGCGCAGGCGGCGGTGCTCCGAACCCCAAACTTGATCCTGAGCGGCACCATCTTCGTGGTGGCACTGGCGATCATGTATCGGTGGAAGAGCAACCTGAGCACACCCCTCGTGCTTGCGCTCGGAGCGACGGTCGGGGCGATGGCGCTGCGATAGCGCGGCTTATGGCCGCTAAGGGTCGGAAGCAGAAGTTCAGAAGCGCCGCGTTGTGACCCACTCATCACCCAAAGCGGACAATGGTGAGATGGATACCCAGCCCGCCCTTAGCGCCCGTGGCCGCGCCAGCGCTTGATCGTGCGGTCGATGATGCCGGCTTCGTCGCCCGTCTGGCACCAGGAGTCGGCGAAGCTGGGGTCCGACGAAGCAGGGCGCTTTTCGGGTTCGAGGTCGTCGAATCGCACCCGGATCGGGATCGCGACGCCTTCGCCGCAGACGATGCATTCGCGGTTGCGCAGCGCCGGGATGGCGTCGAGGAAGCCGCGCGCGCCTTCGGGCATGGCCGCACGGACGCAGGCCTGATCGCGTTCGTTGTTGAGGCGCATTGCAATGATCGTTCCGCACTGCGACAGCACGCCTTCGGCAAGATCCGACGGCCGCTGAGTGATCAGCCCAAGCGAGACGCCATATTTGCGGCCTTCCTTGGCGATCCGCTCAAGGATCTTGCGGACGGCCTGGCCCTTGGCGCTTTCGTCCTTGGGAACGTAGCGATGCGCTTCTTCGCAGACGAGCAGGATCGGGCGCTGCGCCTCGGTTCGCGACCAGATCGCATAATCGAACACCATCCGCGCGAGCACCGACACCACCACCGAAGTGACGTCGGAGGGGAGTCCGGACACATCGACGATCGAGATCGGCTTGCCATTGCTTGGCAGGCGGAACAGCTTGGCGATGAAGCTGGCCATCGTGTCGCTTACGAGCATGCCCGAGAACATGAAGCTGTAGCGCGGATCGGCCTTGAGTTCGTCGAGCTTGCCCTTGAGGCGCATGTAGGGGAGCGTATCGCCAGCGCGTTCGAGCTTGCCCATTTCGCCGACCAGGATCGAGTTGAGATCGGACAGGAGATAGGGAATTGGCGAATCGACGGTGACCTTGCCGAGGCTCTCGGCATTCTTGCCCTTCATGCGCGCGGCGAGGAGGCATTTGGCGAGGATGTCGGCATCGCGGTCGCGTTCTGCGCCGTCGGTGGTAAGCAAGACTTCGCAATGCTCGGTGAAATTGAGCAGCCAGTAAGGCAGCTGGAGATTGTCCGCGTTGAACAATTCGCCGCAGCTCTTGAATGCCGCCGAATATTCCCCGTGCGGATCGATCATCACGATATGGCCCTCTGGCGAGAGCTGCGAGAT
>JALYRC010000012.1 GCA_030855555.1 Pseudomonadota bacterium | reverse complement strand
AGTCAATCTCGTCATCAGCCAGGCGCGCGGCGATGGCATCAATGCCATTGGAATGGGTGATTCCGATCGCCGCGAGCAAAGCAGCTTCAAATCCCGCCGGGTCGCCAAGCGCTTCGATCATTTCCTCTGCGCGGGCGCAGGTGGTGAGATATTCCTGCGCGCCGCCTTCCCCCAAGCAGAGCGAAAGCGTCTGGACGTCGGTGATGAGCGCTACGTTGCCGCTGGCTTCGGCATCGGCGAGCAGGGTTGCAAGGGTTCGCCGGGTGAGTTCGGCTTCGGCGCGGCCTTCGATTGGCTGGAAACCGGGCGAGATGTCGGCCTCGGCAGGGAAGCTGGCGAGCAGGGTCTGGGCGAAACCGTGGATGGTCTGGATGCGAAGCCCGCCGGGGGTTTCGAGGACTCGGGCGAACAAGCGGCGGGCGCGTTGCAGGTCGGGGGGCGTGTGGTTCTCACCGAGCGCGAACAAGTCGTGGCCCAGTGCGACATCAGGCATCCGCACCCAGGCGGCGAGCCGCTCGGCAATGCGATTGGCCATTTCGGCGGCGCCGGCCTTGGTGAAGGTCAAACACAATATCGCTCCGGGATCGACCCCTCCGAGCAGCAGGCGAAGAACGCGCGCGGTCAGGACCTGGGTCTTGCCCGTGCCCGCAGAGGCCGAAAGTGCGGCGTGAGCGTTGGGGTCCGAAGCGCGGCGCTGGTCGCCTTCGAGCACGGGAAAGGGTTTGAGGCGACGTGACATAGGACACCCTAGCAAGCACCCCCGCGCTTCCCAAGCTCCGCGAGCTTGAATAGAGCGCGATCGATGGAAATACGGAGAATATAATGAGCGACGAGAAGAACGAGACCAAGGGTCCGGCCAAAGGCGACGGCGAGCGTCGGGCCAAATTGGCCAAGGCCGGCTATGCCGTCGGCATCGGCTCGGCGGCAATCGTCGCGGCGCTGCTGTACGCGTCGAAGGTCAAGAAACCACGGGAGAAATAGACTCCGACGTGCCGAGACAGGCTGGAGTGCCGTGCTGCGCCGGGAATGACGAGGTAAAAGACCGTTGTTACGGTCCTAAAGTCACGAAAGTCTCCGGGAGCTATACCATTTTCGCGGGGTCGCGGGCGGCTATCGGCAGACCGGATATCGACGATTGCAAAGAACCGCGGGCGTTTGGGGCGCTCGCAGCGAGCATGGCAGGTTAGCGCGCTGTAGGACAGCGCCTATCACTCCCGCCCGTACCATTCCTCGAGCCGCATGAGCTGGTCGTACTCGCCGTAGGGGGCGTGGGCTGGGTGGAGTTTGGCGGTGAAGGGTTCGGTGCCGGTGAGGTATTTGCTCGCAGCTTCGGCGAAGCGGTTCAGGACCGTGGCGGTGAAGGTGGCGGGGTCGCTTCCCTTGTCGGCGTGTGAGCGCTTGCCGAAGCTTTGCTTGTCCTTGGCGAGCGACCAATATTCAAAGGCACTGACCGTGCCGGATATGCCTTCAAAGCCGCCGCGCTCGGCGATCAGTGCAAGAAGTCCGAGTTGCAGCGCAAAGCCTTGGGCGACCGCCTTGGCACTTGGCGCCTTGCCGGTCTTGTAATCGATGATCGCGAGGCTACCGTCGGCGTTCACGTCGATGCGATCGACCTTCCCGTAGAGCTCGACCCCGGCGATCTGCGCCTTGCCGAACAGTTCGGCCGCCTTCGGGGCGCGACCCTTGGCACGGTCGGCTTCGACTTCGCCGGCAATCCATTGCACCGCCTCGATCAAGCGCGGTTGCCACAGGGCGCGGAGCATGGGGTGGATGCCTTCGTGCTCAACCAGCCTTTTGGCACGCGCGACGAGCGTTGACGGGTCGCAATCGTCTTCCTTGAACCAATGTTCGAGTACGTCGTGAACCGCAGTTCCCTTCCATGCAGCGGTGTGGTCGGCATCGACCGGATCAAGCGCGCGTAGCTTAAGAATTGTCTTGGCATAGAAAGCGAAGGGATCGGCGCTGAGGCGGTCGAGATCCGTGACAGCGATGCGGGTCGGACGATGCTCCAACGGTGGCGATGGCGCAGGCCGGTCGGCCGGCGAAAAGGTGTCGGGGCGGTCAAGCGCCTGCACTAGGCGCTCAAGGCGGGCGTCGCGCGTGAGGCCACCGGTCATCGCCTGAAGTCTGAGCCAGAAGCGTGAGGCCACGGTCGGCGAGCGCCCGTCGCGCCGGGCCCTGGTGAGAAGCACGCGCGGTGCGCCCAATGCGCTCATGAAATCATGCGCGGCCAGCCCGGCGCGGAGATCAAGCCCGGGGAGGCCGAGGGCCCGGCGGATGCGCGGCGCAAGCCATGGGTCGGGACTGGGCGCTGCCGGCCAAGTGCCTTCGTTCATTCCGCCAAGAACCATCAGGTCGGCTTGCTGAAGGCGCGCTTCGAGCAGGCCCCAGAT
>JALYRC010000199.1 GCA_030855555.1 Pseudomonadota bacterium | reverse complement strand
GTCCTACAGGCCCCCGACCTGCGATGCTCCGGCTGCGGCTCTTTCCAGCGTAAAATTCAGTCAGCTAATCATCCGCCGGCCCCGCGAAAAAGTCCGCTCAGTCCATGACTCTTGTGACGTTAAGGCTCTCCTGAGCTTGTCGAAGTGGCGCTCGCTCGATCGCTAGCCCGCCAGCCCTTCGGCCAGTTCTGCGACCTCTAACCAGCGGTGTTCGGCGACTTCCTTCGCCGCTTTCTTGGCGTCGATCGCCTCGGTCAGCGCGGCGAAGCGCGCCGGATTCTTGGCGTAGAGGTCGGGGTCGTGGAGCGTGGCTTCGTCGGCCGCGATCTCGGCCTCGATGCGCTCGATCTCGGCCGGCAGGCGGTCGAGGTCGCGTTGGTCCTTGAACGATAGCTTTCTGTTCCCCGGCGTAGGCCGGGGTCCAGGAGCGCTGTCAGGCGCTTTATGCTTCGCATCCTGGGCCCCGGCCTTCGCCGGGGAACGCTCCGGGACAGCGGCCGCGCGCTGCCGCATCCAGTCCTCATAGCCGCCGGCAACGATATCGACCTTGCCCGACCCGTCGAGCCCGAGGGTCACGGTAACCGTATTGTCGAGGAAGTCGCGATCGTGGCTGACGATCAGCACGGTGCCATCATAATCGGCAATCACTTCCTGGAGCAGGTCGAGCGTTTCGAGGTCGAGGTCGTTGGTCGGCTCGTCCAGCACCAGCAGGTTCGAGGCGCGGGCGAATTCACGCGCCAGCAGCAGCCGCGATCGCTCGCCCCCCGATAGCGTCGCGATGGTTGCTTCGGTCAGCGATGGGTCGAACAGATATTCCTTCAGATAGCCCTTGATGTGCTTCTTCACCCCACGGACGTCGATCCAGTCGCCCCCTTCGGCAAGCACGTCGCGAACGCGCTTTTCGGGCGACATTAATTTGCGCTGCTGGTCGATGATGATCCCGTCGAGCGTCTTGGCGAGCGTTACCTTGCCCTCGTCCGGCGCGATCTCTCCGGTCAGCAGTTTGAGCAAGGTCGTCTTGCCCGCGCCATTGGCCCCGACCAGCCCGATGCGGTCTCCGCGCGTGATGCGAAGCGAGAAATCCTTGATGATCGGACGCCCGGAGAAGCTCTTACCGACATGCTCGGCGTTGATCACGACCTTGGTTTTCACCTCGTCGCGGGCAAGTCCAAGCTTGGCGGCGCCCGGCGGTCCAAGCATTGCCGCACGCTGGGCACGCATGTCCTTCAGCTTCGCCAGCCTTCCCTGATTGCGGCGACGGCGCGCGGTCACGCCACGCTGAAGCCAGTGGAGTTCCAGCTTCAACTTGGCGTCAAGCTTGTCGGCGGCGCGTTCTTCCTCGGCATAGACCGCCTCGGTCCAGGCATCGAAGCCCCCAAAACCGATTTCCGCCCGCCGGACAGCCCCGCGGTCAAGCCACAGGCACGACTTGGTAAGCCGCGCCAGGAACGTACGGTCGTGGCTGATCGCGACGAATGCGCCCTTGAAGCGCCCAAGCCATTCCTCGAGCCAGTCGATCGCCGCCAGGTCGAGATGGTTGGTCGGCTCGTCGAGCAGCAGCACGTCGGGATCGAGCGCCAGCGCGCGCACGAGTGCCGCGCGGCGCCGCTCACCGCCGCTTGCGCTGGCAACGTCGCGCGCCAGGTCAATCCCGATCTGGCCGGCGAGCGCGGCCGCCTGATAGGGCTCGGGAGCTGTCTCCCCGGCCATCACCCACGCCTCGAGCGTTGCATGCCCGCTCATGTCGGGATCCTGTTCGAGCAGGACGACTCGGGTGCCGGGCACGATCTTGCGCAGGCCAAGGTCGGTGTCGATCAATCCGGCGAGGCATTTGAGCAAGGTCGTCTTGCCTGCGCCATTCCGCCCGATGAGCGCCAGCCGGTCGCGCGGTCCGACATGGATGTTGAGGTCGCGGAACAGCCAGCCTTCGCCCTGAACAAGGCCGAGGTTCTCAAAGCTCAAAATAGGAGGTGCCATTGGGCGGCCCCTAGCCTAGCATCGCATCCGCGTCACGGGCTTGGCGCTTCCTAATTCCTCTGGCCTGAACAATATTGGCGTGTCATTCATAAGTCATTCAAAGCCTTGAGATTATGGAAGGCATCGAAGTGAGATTGCCATGAGCCTGTATCGTTCCTTATTGCTTGTGCTGACCGCGACAAGCCTGATCGCGGCCCCCGCCGTGGCTGCGCCGTCGCTCGTGACCCACGCCTTCGGGATTGCGGGGTTCGACCAGCCGCGCACGCGTGACCAGGACCGTGCTTTCCGGGCCATTCGCGAGGGCCGCTCGATGCCATTGCCGGTGCTTGAACGCCGCGTCCGCCCGCATATGGGTGACGCCGACTATCTCGGCCCTGAACTGCGCGGCGAGACCTATCGCCTCAAATATATGCAGGACGGGCGCGTGATCTGGGTCGACGTCGACGCCGCCACCGGCCGAATCGTCCGCAAGTCTGACCGCTAGGCGCTCGCTTTCCGACCGCGTCCCTTCGTCGGGCGGTCCATTCTCCAGTCCATCCACAACCAAACTTGCCATTTCGAAGCAACCGTTCATCTTCGCATGTGTTAAGGTTGCGAAACGAAATTTGAGGATGGCATTGCATGCGCGTTTTGATCGTCGAGGACGAACCCAACCTTGGTCGCCAGTTGCGCTCGACGCTTGAGGGCGCTGGCTATGCCGTCGACCTCGCCACTGACGGCGAGGATGGACATTACCTGGGCAGCACCGAAAATTACGATGCAGTCGTGCTCGATCTGGGGCTTCCCGAGGTCGATGGGCTGACGGTGCTCGACCGCTGGCGCAAGGATGGCAAGCGCATGCCAGTGCTCGTCCTCACCGCACGCGACAGCTGGTCGGACAAGGTGGCCGGACTTGACGCGGGGGCCGATGATTATCTCGCCAAGCCATTCCAGACGGAGGAACTGATCGCCCGCCTGCGCGCCCTTATCCGCCGCGCTTCTGGCAATGCATCAAGCGAGCTTAACGCCGGCGACATCCGTCTCGACACCCGCTCGGGCAAGGTCACCAAGGCCGGCGAGCCGGTCAAATTGACCGCGCAGGAATATAAACTTCTCTCTTACCTCATGCACCACAAGGGCAAGGTCGTCAGCCGCACCGAGCTGATCGAGCATATCTACGATCAGGACTTCGACCGCGATTCGAACACCATCGAAGTGTTCGTCACCCGTATCCGCAAGAAACTCGGCGCCGACGTCATCACCACCATTCGCGGACTTGGTTACAGCCTCGAGGACGTTGAAGCTTGACGGACACCGCCCCTGACACAGTGAAGTCAAACGGGGCGGCGATCGAGGGGGGCAGGCGCCGCAGCGGCTCACTGACCCAGCGCATGATCGGCATCGCCGCGGTGTGGATCGCCGTGCTGCTGTTGCTTGGCGGCTTTGCGCTCGACCGGGTGCTTAGCCGGTCGATCGTGGCGACCTTCGACGCCCAGCTCGAATATGTCCTCAACGCGATGATCGCGGCGTCGGAGATCGGCCCCGGGGGCGAGGTGAGCTTTTCGCGCGCCCTTGCGGACCAGCGCTTCCTCGAACCATATTCAGGCGCTTATTTCCAGATTTCGGGCAAGGGTCAGCAGGATTTCCCGTCGCGATCGTTGTGGGATCGCAAGCTGACGGTGGACGTGAGCCATAGCGATTCGCAGCTTCACAAGCGCGACAGCGACGAATTCGAGGACGAACCGCTCCGCATCCTTGAGCGAGACGTCATCCTGCCGGGATCGGAAGTTCGCTGGCGCTACAAAGTCGCGCAATCGCGTGATGCGATCGATGAACAGATCCGCGAACTGCGCTACGTATTGGTCCGAAGCTTCGCCGTCCTCGGCTTCGGCTTGCTCGTGCTTGCCGCCTTGCAGGCATTCTACGGCCTGTGGCCGCTTCGCCAGGTTCGCCGCGAAGTCGCTGCAATCCGGTCGGGCAGCCAGGTCCGTATCAGCGATGGCTTTCCCAACGAGATCAACCCATTGGTCGAGGAAATCAACCAGCTCCTCGCCCACTCCGAGGCGCAGGCCGAAGAAGCGCGGCGCCACGCCGGCAATCTGGCGCATGCGCTCAAGACCCCGCTTACCGTCATCACCAACGCCGCCACTGCCAACGCACCCGACCTGACGCAGACCGTGTGCCGCGAGGCATCGACCATGCGGCGCCAGGTCGACCACCACCTCGCCCGCGCCCGCGCCATCGGCCGCCGCGCTTCGGTGCAGGCCCGCGTCGTGGTGTGGCAGAGCGCCCAGGCGGTCCAGCGCGCGGTCGATACACTTTACCCCCAGGTGACGATCGATCTGGCGGGGGACAAATCGGTCGCGGTCCGGGTCGAGCGCCAGGATCTTGACGAAATGCTTGGCAACCTCGTCGAAAATGCCGCGAAATATGGCGGTGGCCGGGTGTTCGTCACGGTCGAGCCGGCGGACAAGGGTTTTGCCCAGATCCTGATCGAGGATGACGGCGCCGGCATTGCCTTGGCCAAGCGAGACCAATTGTTCACGCGCGGCGCGCGGCTCGACACGACCGGCAAGGAGGGCACCGGCCTCGGCCTCGCCATCGTCCGCGATGTCGCCGAAATCTACGGCGGGACGGTGACGCTGGACGAAAGCGAAGACCTCGGCGGCTTGCTCGCCCGGCTGCGGCTCCCGGCGGGGTAGCGGCGACCTGCCTCTCCCAACGCCGCCCCTTCTTTCGCTTGGGCGGCTGGTCGGCTAAAGGGCGCTCGAATGACCGCCACAATCCATCCCATAGGCGCGCCGCACGGCCCCAGCCTGGAGCCGCTGCTGGCGCTCGTCTCGAACGACATGAACGCGGTCAACGCGGTCGTCCTTGACCGAATGCAGTCGAAGGTCGCGCTGATCCCCGAGCTTGCCGGGCACCTCATCGCCGGTGGCGGCAAGCGCATGCGCCCGATGCTAACGTTGGCAAGCGCGGCCTTGCTGGGTTATCCTGGCACGCGCCATCATCGCCTCGCTGCAGCGGTGGAATTCATTCATACCGCCACCCTGCTTCACGATGACGTCGTCGACCTTTCCGAAATGCGCCGCGGCAAGCGCGCCGCCAATCTCATCTGGGGGAATCCGGCCAGCGTGCTGGTTGGCGATTTCCTGTTCAGCCGCGCCTTCGAACTGATGGTCGAAGATGGCAGCTTGCGCGTGCTCAAGATCTTGAGCAACGCCAGCGCGGTGATTGCCGAAGGCGAGGTCGACCAACTGACCGCACAGCGCCAGCTCGGCACCAGCGAAGAACATTATCTCGACATCATCGGTGCCAAGACCGCGGCCCTATTCGCCGCCGCGTGCCGCATTGCGCCGGTCGTTGCCGAGGCTGGCGAAGTCGCCGAGGATGCGCTCGAATGCTACGGCCGCAATCTCGGCATTGCCTTTCAGCTGGTCGACGACGCGATCGATTATTCGTCCGACGAAGCGACCATGGGCAAGGGCCGAGGCGACGATTTCCGCGACGGCAAGATGACCCTGCCGGTGATCCTGGCGCATGCCCGCGGAACCGCGACCGAGCGCGCCTTCTGGAAAGACGCGATCCAGGGCACCCGGACGAGCGACGACGATCTGGCTTATGCCACCAGCCTCATCCACTCCACTGGCGCGCTCAGCGATACGATGGAGCGCGCGCGCCAATATGGCCGCCGCGCGATCGACGCGCTTGGCGCCTTCCCCGCCGGCCGCGCGAAGGCGGCGATGACCGAAGCGGTCGAATTCGCCGTCGCGCGGGCCTATTAGCTTGAATTGATTGACGTTTCAGGACAGGATCAACTGATGAAGCAAGGCAAGACACTGTTTGGCGTAATCGCCTTCGCGGCACTCACACTCGGATCGGCCGCCCACGCCGCCACCATGACCGTCTACAAATCGCCAAGCTGCGGATGCTGCGCCAAGTGGGTTGAGCACGTCGAGCGCCACGGCTTTACGGTCAAGACCATTCCAACCGCCGACATGGCGGCAGTCAAAGCGCGCCTCAAGGTGCCTGCCGCGGTTCAAAGCTGCCATACGACCGTCGTTGGCCGCTACGTCGTCGAGGGTCACGTCCCCGCCACCGACATCAAGCGCCTGCTTGCCCAAAAGCCCCGCGCGATCGGGATCGCGGTCGCCGGAATGCCGATGGGATCGCCCGGCATGGAACATGGCGACCACCGCGAGCCTTATTCGACCATGCTGATCGGCCCCAGCGGCAAAGCGACCGTCTTCGCGCGGCATTGATCGGACGAACCGAACTCCGAGTGAATTTCGTAAGCTAAAGACGAGAGATACCAAGGCGTGCGCTTTCCAGCCCACTGCTGACATTCTCCCTGTCCTACACCCCACGTTTCTGTCACGCCGTCGGCCATGCTCCGCCGATGCGACCGCTTTGCTCCCCGACGACTGTCATGAATCGCCGTCACCGCGGAACGCATAAGCTGTTCGTCAGTGCGAACATTGGGAACATTGGCGGGGTTCGATGACCGCCGCCTTGCCGATCGACTCGGTCCTTCCCGACCTGCTCGCGGCGCTTCGTGAGAGCACGCGCGCACTGCTGATCGCGCCGCCGGGGGCCGGCAAGACAACGCGCGTCGCGCCGGCCCTCCTGCATGAGCCGTGGTGTGACGGCCAGGTGCTGCTGCTCGTCCCGCGACGTCTCGCTGCGAGGGCAGCGGCCGAGTATGTCGCACGTGAACATGGCGAAGCTGCCGGATCCACCTTCGGCTATGCGACGCGGCTCGACAGCAAGGTCGGCAAGGCAACGCGGCTGATCGTCATGACCCATGGCCTGTTCCTCGTCCGCTTGCAGGCCGATCCCGAACTGACCGGTGTCTCGGCCGTTCTGTTCGACGAGGTTCACGAACGCAGCCTTGATAGTGACCTTGGGCTGGCGCTCGCGCTTGACGCCGCAGCCGCGCTTCGACCCGACCTGCGCATCCTCGCCATGTCGGCGACGCTCGACGGAGAGCGTTTCGGGCGACTGCTTGGCGACCCGCCGCGGATCGAAAGCGAAGGCCGAAGCCACCCGCTTACCGTGATCCATGACGGCCGTGACGCCGCGCAAAGGATCGAGCCGCAAATGGCGGCAGCGATCAAGCGCGCGCTCGGCCAACATTCGGGCTCCTTGCTCGCCTTCCTCCCCGGCGTGGCCGAGATCGAGCGGACCGCTGACGCGCTCGGGGCATTGCCCGCGGACGTCGTCCTTCATCGTCTCCACGGGCAGATCGACCCAGCCGCCCAGCGGGCTGCGCTTGCTCCCCCCGTGCCCGGCACGCGCAAGCTGGTGCTGGCAAGCGCAATTGCAGAGACCAGCGTGACGCTTGCGGACGTCGCCATTGTGGTGGACAGCGGACTGGCCCGCCGCCCGCGTTACGATCGCGGTGCGGGGCTGACGCGCCTGGTGACCGAGCGCGCGAGCCGAGCGGCCATTACCCAACGCGCCGGCCGCGCCGCACGCCAGCGCCCTGGCGTCGCCATTCGCCTGTGGGAGGAAGCGGCAACCTCGACTTTGCCGGCGCATGACCCGCCCGAAATTCTTGAAGCCGACCTGTCGGGCCTCTTGCTGACTTGCCTGGCGTGGGGCGAAGCCGACCCTGCCCGGCTCCCTTTCCTCGATCCTCCGCCTGCCGCCGCCTTGGCCGAGGCGCGCGCCCGGCTGACGCGTCTCGGCGCAATCGGCGGCGATGGCCGGCTTACCGAGCACGGCCGCGCGATCGCCCGCCTCCCGCTCGAGCCCCGCTTGGCTCACATGCTGATCGAAGCAGGCGCACGAGGTTTTGGCCAAGTCGCAGCGGAAGTTGCAATCTTGCTCACCGAGCGCGGGCTTGGCGGTAGGGATGTCGACCTCGAAACGCGCCGCGGGCGGTGGCGAAACGATCGCGGACCAAAAGCGGAAGGCGCCCGTCGGATGGCGAAGGGGTGGGCCATGAAAATCCCTTCGTCCCGAACGCAGTCGAGGGACGCTGCCAAGGACGGACCATATTCAACAGGGCTCGCAACGAACCCGGTGGGGTTGTGCCTTGCGCTTGCCTTCCCTGACCGCCTGTCGCGCCGCCGCGATGCCAGCGGCGAGCAGTGGCAGTCCGTCGGCGGGCGCGGATTCCGTCTCGATCCCGCTTCGCCGCTGGCACGCTCTGAGTGGCTCGCAGTCGGCGAAGTGGCCGGTGCGGCATCGGGCGCTCGGATTCTCTCGGCCGCGGCGATCGATTTCGCTGAAATCGAGACCTTGTTCAGCGACGAGATCGAGGCCTGGAGCGAAGTGCGTTTCGACCCCACGACCTCGGCCATCAGCGCGCGCCGTGGCCGCCGCCTCGGCGCGATCCGCCTCGCCGCTGCGCCCGATCCCAATCCGGACGCGGACGCCATCACGGCGGCCGTAGTCGATGCGGTCCGTCGGCACGGCCTGTCACTCCTGCCGTGGACAGAAAGCGCCGAGGCACTGCGCCATCGCGCCGCCTTCGCAAGCAAATATGAGCCGGCCATCCCGGCGCTCGACGATGCCGCTTTGCTTGCCAGCCTCGACGATTGGCTCGTCCCCTTGCTTGCAGGAGTACGCCGGATGGACGCCATCGATGGTCTTCGCAGTGCGCTTGAGGGCCTGCTCGGCTATGAAGCGGCGCGACTAATCGACCGTGTTGCGCCGACCCATTTCACCTCGCCCGCGGGCTCGACTCACCCGATCGACTATGCCGCGCCCGGCGGTCCAGCGGTCGAAGTCCGCGCACAAGCGCTATATGGTCTTAAAGAGCATCCAACCGTCGCAGGCGGGAGCGTTCCTCTGACGCTCGCCATCACCAGCCCGGCCCACCGCCCGATCCAGACAACGCGCGACCTGCCCGCCTTCTGGGCCGGGTCATGGCGTGACGTGGCCAAGGAAATGCGCGGCCGCTATCCGCGTCACCCCTGGCCCGACGATCCCGCCGCCGCACCGCCAACCTTGCGAACCAAGCGCGCCGAGTCCTGATGCCGCCGCTCTTGATTTGGCCGCGCCCTTGCGCCATCGCCACTGCCATGACCACTGCGCGCATCATCGAGGTTCAACGTCGCACGACCCAGTCGGGCAAGGCCGGTGAAGGTCGCTGGACGTTGGAGTTCGAGCGTGACGAGCCGCTGCGGCCCGATCCGCTGACTGGCTGGGCTGGTTCGGGCGACACCAAAACCCAGGTCCGGCTCAGCTTCGAAACGCGCGACGAAGCGGTGGCCTATGCGACCAGCAAGGGCTTTGACATCCACATCATCCCCGCGCCACCGGTTGCGCTCAAGCTCCAGGCCTACGCTGACAACTTCAAGTAAATAATCCCCGCCTGTGGCGCGGTTGCGCTTGTCGCAATGTCCATAATGGGGCAAATATGCGCCGCCGAAGCCAGGGGGAAAACTGTCTAGTGCGCGCGTAAGTTTCGTTATTGGAACCAGGCCCGAAGCCATCAAGCTCGCACCCGTCGTGCTGGAGCTCGCGCGGCGCCGTGTCCCGATCCATCTTTATTCCACCGGCCAACATCCCGGCCTCGACCTTGCCGATCACGGCTTGCGGGGCTTCACTACGACCCCGCTTGGCTGTGTCGGCCGGCGCGACCCGATCGAGCATGTCGAAGACGTCGCCGCCGCTCTCGAGCGGGTCCTGCGCCGCTCACCGCCGGCGCTGGTCGTCGTGCAGGGCGACACCTCGAGCGCACTCGGCGGCGCGCGGGCGGCGGAGCGCTGCGGCTTACTCCTGGCACACGTCGAAGCCGGCCTGCGCAGCTTCGACCCCGCCTCGCCGTGGCCCGAAGAACAATTCCGCGTCGAGATCGATCGCCTGTCGGATTTCCTATTCGCCCCAACCGCGACTGCAGCCGCCAATCTTTACCGCGAAGGGTGTCGCGGAACGATCCAAGTCACTGGCAACAGTGGCATCGACGCATTATTCGCCCAGCTGAAGACCATGCCGCGCTATCGCCGGCGCAGGGCACCGCGCTGCGGCCTGAAATTGCTCGTAACTTGCCACCGGCGCGAGAATTGGGGGCCTGGGCTATTCTCGCTCGCGACCGCATTGACCTCGCTGGCGCGGCGCGGTGAAGTCACCATCGACGTCGTCCTCCACCCCAATCCGCAAGTCTCCCAGGCCATGTTCGGCTTTCTCGGCGACAAACCAAATGTCCGGCTGATCGCGCCGCTTGGGCACCGCGCAATGATTGAGGCGATGCGTCGCGCCGACCTGATCCTGAGCGATTCGGGGGGCGTCCAGGAAGAAGCGCCCGCGCTTGGCGTGCCTTTGCTGGTGCTACGCACTGCGACCGAACGGCCCGAGTGCGTCGCTGCGGGTAACGCCCTGCTGGTTGGAACCGGAACCGAGGAGATCATCGACGCGGTCGACCGGTTGCTTGCCGACCGCGCGCAGCTTGCAGCGATGGCCATTCCACGACTTCCGTTCGGGGACGGCCAATCAGCCCCGCGTATCGCGGAGCTTACGCTGGATTGGCTTGCTGCCCGCACACTGGTGTCGAGCCTCGCGCGACGGGCGGGCGCTTAGGCCCGCGCAACTGCTCGCCATTGGCGCGCTCAAGCGAATTGACAGCGCGCGCCCCAGCCAGCATAGGGCCGGCGCACCACGCGCTCCACGCGATGGCCCCTTCGTCTAAGGGTTAGGACGCGGCCCTTTCACGGCTGAAATACGGGTTCGAATCCCGTAGGGGTCACCAGCGCGCAGCAGTGTCGGGGGCACTGTGAGCACTGGTGACATGGCCTAACAGCCGGCCTTGGTTACAGCACCGCAAGCTGGCGATTGTCGAACTTGTGCGAATATTGCTTTGCAATCGCGACCTTGCGCTCGAGCGAATCGACAATCGGGACGGCGAAATCAACACCGTTGAGGGTTGAGCAACTCCCAAGATTTCCTGGCGAAAAGACGTTCACTTCGAGGATCTTGTCGCCGACGATGTCGACCCCGACCAGGAACATTCCGTCGGCGATGAGCTTGGGGCGGATGATTTCAGCCACCCGCAGTTCGGTTTCGCCGATCTCGACCGCTTCGGCAGTCCCGCCGGCATGAATGTTCGACCGAATATCGTCCGCCGATGCGACCCGGCGAAGCGCGGCATATTTGTCGCCGATCCTGAGCGGCATACCGTTCATCAGGAAGAAGCGGATATCGCCCTTGGATGCCGCGGCGACATAGGCCTGGGCGATGATATAGCCGTCGCGCCCGATCGCCTCGATCATCTGGTTGAGGTTCGAGGCGTTCTTGGTGTCGAGCTTGAACACGCCCGATCCGCCCGACCCCTGGAGCGGCTTTAGGATGATATTGCCGCCATGATCCTTTGCGAACGCCTTGATGTCGTCGCTATGCTTGGTGATCAGCGTTTCGGCCCGCGCTTCGACCGGGAAACTCTGGAAATAAAGCTTGTTGATCGCCTTGGACAGGCTGTCGGGGTCGTTGAGCACGATCACCCCGCGCTTCGCGGCCTCGCGCCCGAACAATATGCCGACGTCCATTGCCCAAGGATTGGCCTGCGCGTCGATCGACGGATCGTTGCGCAGCATCAGCACGTCGACCTCTGTCATGTCGACCACCTGCAATTTGGTCGACTTGCTGTTCAACGTGGCGAAGAAGTCAGGCCGGTCGGCATATTTCTTCTTCGGCGGGAAGCGGCCGTGAACGCTAAGGCTATCGTCGGGGTTAAGGACGAAGTCCGACGGCGTGACATAGCACACGCGGTGCCCGCGCGTGACTGCCTCATAGGCAAGCACCGTAGTGGTGTAGCCGGGAAATTCACGCTCCATGTCATTGACAAAAAAGGCGATCAGCATGGACTCGTCTCCGGATTGAACATCGATTGAA
This sequence comes from Pseudomonadota bacterium, assembly GCA_030855555.1. GTDB lineage: Bacteria > Pseudomonadota > Alphaproteobacteria > Sphingomonadales > Sphingomonadaceae > Sphingomicrobium. The sequence goes on along the minus strand of JALYRC010000199.1, from coordinate 3,121 downwards.
AGGGAAGGCCGCTGCGCAGGCGCGCGATACGTTCGTGAGTAGCGGGGCGCGAGAGGAATTCGGGAATGAACACCGGCGCTTTGACTAGGCCGCGCAATAACAGTTCTTCGATCGCGGGGGCATGATCGGGAGCGATCTTGCCGAGCCAGAAGGGCGCAAGCGAAGCGCCTGACGTAACTAGATCGACCACTTGCCGAAAACCGCGCAAATAGATTGCGTCCTTGGCCATTCCGCCCGAACGAAAGACACGTGCGGATATGCCGAAAGCACCGCGGCGGCGGAAGCCGTAATCTCGGAAAAGCAGTTGGAAGACCTCGATAAACTCGGCCCCGCGCAGCATTGCGTCAACCGCAACAACGCGGCCGGCGAGTAATCGCAGGCGGGTTCGCGTAAGCCCGCCGACTGCCCATTCGGCGAATACGCCAAGCCCTTCCTGGACGCCTTCGTAATTCGCCAATCCGGAACGGAATATGGTGAGACCCTGGGCCGAGCCATTGAAATGGGTCAGCAAATGAATGCTCACCTCATGCGCCAGCAACGCGTCCACGCGGTGCAAGGGCATGATCGAATCGCTGCCGATCATCAGCTTGGGGCCGGACACCATAAGTCCCGACACGTCGTCGCGCAGTTCGACCTCGGCGTCGAAGCGCTCGTCATACGCTCGATACGCCCCGATCAGTCCACGCGCCGCCTCGGCAATTTCGGGCGCTTCGATACTTTCGCCGCGCGGCGGCGCTGGGTCGGTCGAGCCGAGCAGGCCGAGGGCATCGTCAAGCAGTTCCGGTTCGACCATGCCATAAAGCATGGTCGACGCCGGCCGAAAGGCGGGGGTGTTGCGCGTCGCAAGCATGGTCAGTTGCTGGTCGATCTCGCGGCGCTTCTCGGTCAGCAACCGCTCCAGCAGCGGATCCTCTAGAATCGACAGGTCGATGTCGTAAAGCGCACCCTTGGCCGCGTCAGGATCGATCGCGAGCGGCCGATAGCGGAACTGCGGCGGCTTGCGCGCCTTGTCGCCCAGAAACTCGAACATCGCGTCACTGGTGTTGATCGGCGAAACCGACAGCAAGAAGTCGAAACTCCGCGCGACCTTGCCCAATTTGCGGTCGGCGGATTTGGCAGCGGCAAGAAGCGCGCCGCGGCCCAGAGCGCGATAGTGCGGCGGGGCCGAACGGGCGCCGTCGTCAACGAAAGCACTTGCTGCCTGGAGCAAGGCATCCCCGAATGCCACACTCAACTCATGCGCCAGCTGGGGATAGACCTCGCCATCGGGGCGCAAATGGATCGAGGGCAACTGAAGCGTGATCGAGCGGACGCCCTCAATCGCACAGCGTTCGACCGCACATTCGCGCAAATCGACGCTGACCGTATTTATCGCTTGCTCGAGCCGATCCGCGGCGCGCTGGCTGTCGGGGTCCCCACTCGCCGCGATCTCGGCAACGAAGCCTGGCAGGGTCGGCGCCTTGCGCGACTGAAGCGGTACCGGCTGGTCCGCCAATGTAATCACGAGCGGCCCCGCGCCACATGCTCGCTCGATCGCGCTCAGCAACTGCCCGATGATCGTCTCGACGATCTCATCCTCGGCGGGTGACCAGATGACATAAGCCGCGCTATTGACCGCAATCCGCCGCGACAGGCTCGGGCCTTCGGTCTGGCTGCGATGAAGCACGACATAGGGCAGCCAGCGGTCGAGGTGGACCCGTCCCGTCTCGCCGATCGGTTGGCGCAGCGCGCCATTCTCGCCGAAGGTGAGCTCCAGCTCGAGTTCGCTCATCCGAGCAAGGAGCGCGCTGTTTCGGCGCTCATGGTGATCAGGCGCCGCATGGCGTCGAGCTCCGCAGGGTCCGGTTCGCCGGTCCATTCGTCCATGAAGAATTTCTTGAACTCAATGGCAATCGCACAGCCTGCTCCGGGGTAGCGATCGTGGACGAAGCGGGTCTGTTCTCCCTTGCCCTGGAAAGCGATATTCTCGCGCACGTCGAGGCGACGACCGTTGAAGTCGAACCCGCGCATTGCCTCCATCAGTGGATCAAGCAGAAACGCCCATTCGTCACGCGGCATCGAAAAGGTGCCGATGTTGATGTCGGGCGCCTTGTCCTGCGCCGTGGGCGCGGCGTCCGACCCGTCACGGCGATGGTTGTAACTATGGACGTCGAGCAGAACGAAGCGCTTATGCTCGCGCGCAATCTCGTCGAAATAGCGACCGAGCATCCGGTAATATGCGGCATGGATCGCCAGCGATCGTTCGAAAATCGCGCGGTCGGGCTGCCCTTTCCAGACCTTCAGGCCCCAGCTCTGCTCGGGAGTTTCGTAGATCGCCCCGTCAGCGCCGCGATTAAGGTCGAACTCGAAGCGCGAGCGGTGGACGATGATATGGTTGTCGACGCCAGACACCACCTGCCCGGTGAACGGATCCTCCTCCCGCAGGCGGTCGCTATCGCCAAGCCCCATTGCGGCGGCGACCTCGGGGCGCAGCTCCGTGCCGTCGTGAATCGCGCTGGCAACGATTGGCGAGGGACCGCGGGTGACAGTCCACCATCGGTCGTTCGGATCAATTATCTGGGTCATCAAAGCTCATAAGCGTATAAGACGCCCTTCGGTTGCGTCACGCAGCCCTTCGCTCATTTTTAGCTATCGAAGCGGCAGCTTCGGCCCCGCGCGCTGGAGCGAATTTGCCCAGCCCGCGATCGGTCCCGCACAGCCGGTCCCAATGGCGGAAATAGAGGCCATAGTTGCAGCGATATTTTTGGTGATGCAGCTCGTGATGGCTTGCGGTGATCAGCCAATTGCCTGCGCGGCCCTTGACCAGCCGGGCGGGAAACATTTCCCAGCCCATGTGATTTGTCACGCCCATCAGCGTCATGACGCCAAGCACCACGCCAAGCATTGCGACATGGATCGGCACCACAAACACCAGAAGCGGAATGACGAGTGCACCGGTCAGCGCCTCCCATGGGTGAAAGCTCATTGCCGCCCACGCGGTCGGCGGGCGGCTTTCGTGATGAACCGCGTGCATTTTGCGGAACCACAACGGACGATGCATCAATCGGTGCGTCCAATAGAACCAGGTGTCGTGAAGGAGTAGGAACGTCACCACCGAGGCCGGCATCCACCACCAGGGATA
>JALYRC010000194.1 GCA_030855555.1 Pseudomonadota bacterium | reverse complement strand
GCGATCGGCCTCGTATCCGGCGCGCGCCATCGACACATAAGCGAGCGTGCGGCCGTCGGGGGACAGCGTCGGCAGCGTGTCGGTGCCGTCGTTGGCGTCGGTAAGGTTGACTGGGGCGCTCGATCCGTCGGCCGGCGAGGCGAAGATGTCGAGATTGGTCGAGGTCGGCTCGATCCGGCCCGCCTCGCGAAGTGCGAAATAGACCATGCGACCATCGGGGGAGAGCGCGATTTCCTCGCCGCCGCCGAACGGTTTCGACGGGGTGTTGCCAACCAGATTGCCGGTGACGCGGACTTCGCGGCCAAGCCGCCCGTTCACCAACGGGAAGCTGTAGATACGCGACTTGGTGCCGGGTTCGACCCAGCTGTCCCAGTGTCGGACGAACATCTGATCGTAGACGCGCGCGCTGCCCGGGCCCTTGGCGGGCAAGGTCGTCGCGGCGCAGGCAAGGTCGGGGCAATCCGGACGGTCCGCCCACACGATCACCCGATTGCCCGATGCGCTGACCTGAAAGCCCGAAATGTCAGCGCCGAAGTCAGACAATTGCACCGCCTTGCTGCCCATCGGCATGCGGAACAATTGGTCGCGCTCCTTCACGGCGGAGAGATAATATATCGCTCCGTCTGCACCGAATGTCGCATCATGCGCGCCCTTGAGCGAGGCCATTGACTGCGGCGTGGCGCCGGGCCGCCTGAGGTCGAGAAGATGAACCGGATTGCTGCGCTTGTTCTTGGCAAGATCAGTGGTCGACAGCGTGAACAACGCGTAGCGTCCGTCCGGCGAAATGCTTGGGCTCCCAAGGCGGTGCATCATGTGCATGTCGGTCGCCGTCATTGGACGCGCGAGCGCTGGAGTGGCGGCGACAAGGGCGGAGGCCGCGACAGCGGTAAGGGTGAGCTTGATCATGGAGCGACGCTAGTGCGTCGCCGCGTCCGCTGCAATGACGGGCTTAAACCGGCTTGCCAGTGATGCGGTTGATTTCGCGCTTCACATGCTCGTCGACGACATGCGGCAGATAATCGTCGAGCCATTGCTTGAGGATGGGGCGAAGCATCTCGCGGACCAGTTCTTCCAACGGATTCGCCGCTGGCACCGGCGGCGGAGCGGCCGCCGCAACGCTTGCAAGTTCCTCCAGGCGCATGCGGCTCGAATCCGCGATCGCTTCGCCGAGCAGAGGCGGACCGAGGTCAATCGGTGGACCAAGCTGCACCTCTACGACTTCGTCAAGCTCAAGCACGTCGTCCTCGACCTCTTCGGCCATCGCAACGTCCGGCGCTGGGATCGGTGGCGGAGCGGCGGCGCGAATCTCCTTCTCCTCGGCGATCACGCGCTTGATCGAGGCGAGGATGTCTTCCATCGAGGGTTCGCGGGCTGCTGACATAGCCTGCCTATCGCTTATCGCGGCGCCGGAGTCACGCCCGGTTGGACAGTCGAAGGGGACTGCTGGAGCGGAGCCTCCTCCTGCGGAGTGACGGTGCGGGTGGCCACCGGATCGGCCCGCGCTTCCCCCGCCCAATCGTTCCAATTGCCCGCGACGCTGCGATAATTGCCGAGCGGATCGTAAAGCGGGCCGCCGTCTAGCCCGAGATCGTCGGCTTCGGCCTGCCCCATTGCATTCAACAATTGGAAGCCGGCGACATAGGCATCGCGCCGCGCCGTGACGAGCTGGACCTGGGCATTGACCAGTTCCTGCTCGGCATTGAGGACATCGAGGATGGTGCGTGTGCCGACGCTATTTTCGGCCCGGGCGCCCTCAAGCGCGAGCTCGTTCGCCGACACTGCGACCTGGCTCGAGGCAATCGCATTCTGTGCCGCCTGATAGGTTGCAAATGCCGAACGCGTATTGGAGACGACTGCACGCTCGGTCGCAATCCGCAGCTCGAGCGTCTGGCCTTCTAGCGCTTGTGCCTGGCGGATTCGCGCAGCCGGCAAGCCGCCCTGGTAAAGCGGGATTCGCCCCGACACCCCGACCGTCGTTGCGGTTCCCGAACTGGCACTGCCTTCGGGCAGATTGGTATTCCCGATCGTCTTTGAATAATCGCCCGAGGCAACTGCCGAGACAGTCGGCAGGCGGCTGGCGCGAGCGGTGCGGACATCGAACCCTGCAGCGTCGGCCTGGCGGGTAATGGCAATGAGGTCGGGGTTGTTGGCGAGCGCAATTTGCACCGCCTGGTCGGGGTTGGAGGGAAGTGGCGGCAGCGGCGGCGGCGGCTGAAGCGCGTCGGGCCGGCGTCCAATGATTCGGCGATAATTTTCCTCGGTTGCCGACAGCCGGCCCTGAGCGGTCGCAAGCGCCGCCCGTGCGAGCGACAAGCGTGCTTCGGACTGAGCAACGTCGGTGCGGGTAATGTCGCCAATCTGGAAGCGGTCGCGGGTTGCTTCCAGATTGGTCGTCAGGACGCGAACCTGATTATTGTTCAATTCGACGATCGCGCGGTCCCGGATTACGTCCATGTAGGCAGCGACGGCCTCGGTAAAGACATCGCCCTCGACCGCGCGGAGCGTGGCGCGACCCGCATCGACGCGCACCTTGGCCGCCTCGATCGAATTGCGCACCGAACCGCCATTGAAGATCGGATAGTTGAGATCCACCCCGCCGGTAATGAATGGCCCCTTCCCGCCGCGACGGAATACGCCCGCCTGGGTCAGGTCGCGGTTGACCCCGACGGTCCCACCCACCGTCGGGCGTCCGGCCGCGCGCGCAATCGCAACATTAGCATCGGTCGATCGCAGCAACTGGCGCTGGGCGGTAATCGTCGGGTTGGTGGCGTAGGTCGAAACCAGGGCCTCGCGCAACGTATCGGCGGAGGCGGTTCCGGCAAGCAGGGCCAGCGACAGCGACCCGATCAGCAGATGACGTGACAAGGGAAGCTCCATCATGACTTAAAAGGTAAAGGCTGGCGGCAAGGTGAAGATTGGCAGAGGGGGGACATCGGCATCGACGATCGCGCGAATGCCCAACCGCCCCCCGGCGGCGCGCCCGATGACAAGGCGGGTGACCCCGGATCCGCGCAGCCCGGCACCGAGCCGGCCACCCTGGGCCAGCCGATCGACCAACGGTTGCGGGATGTGCTCGACGGCACCGTCGATCAGGATCAGGTCGAAGACATCGCCCTCCCCCGCGGTCAAGTCGAGGCCCTCGATCGAGGTCACGTCCAACCCGATCGCCTCAAGCAAGGCGGCGCTATAACCGCTTGCCGCACCGACCACGAGCGCGCGTTCGCCGGGGCGCGGCGCAAGTTCGCTGAGCAATCGCCCAAGCGCTGCGGGCGGCATCATTGCGCGACCGCTGCCAAGGTTGATCGGGCGATCGACATAGGAGGAGGAGCGTGCGGCCTCTGACACATATTCCTCACGCGGAACCCTTGCCATCGCCGCAAGCACTGCAGCGTCGGTCACCGCTTCCGGGCGCAACTGATTGTCGATCATCGCGCGGCGCGCGGCACTATAATCCATCGGGTCCCCGCTCATTAGCGCTGTCTTATACGAGTAAGACAGTAAATTCAAGCCGACCTTATCCCGCATGGTCTGAGACGCCAAGCATCCTCGCGCGTCGTTCGTCGAAAGTCCGCCTTGACACGCCGCCCCGCCTCCGCGAAGGCCCGCGACACGCCGAGAGGCCCGATGGCGGAGTGGTTACGTAGGGGACTGCAAATCCCCGCACGCCGGTTCGATTCCGGCTCGGGCCTCCACTTTTTGCACACAAGAGGTGAGCTTTGCGACGGATCGTCCTCACCTTCTTGCTGGCTCTTGGCGGATGCGACGGGCCGGCCCCCAGCATACAGGTCAGCGACGCCTGGACCCGCGCGACGACCGCCTCAGCGTCGAGCGCTTCGGTCTATATGACCATCGCCAACCAGGGCGGCGAGGATCGGCTGACCGCTGTCACGACCCCCGCAGCCAAAGCCGCGACCCTTCACACGATGACCATGGACGGCAGCATCATGCGCATGCGTCCGGTCGCCGACGGGATTGAAGTCGCCGCCGATGGCTCGCTGTCGCTTGCGCCCAACGGGACCCACGTCATGCTCACCGGACTCCAGCGGCCGCTCGTGCCGGGACAGCAAATCCCCGCTCGGCTGCTCTTTGCCCGGTCAGGCTATCGCGACATTGACATCACGGTCGTCGCGGCGGGAGCGCGCTAATGATTGGCAAACTTCGAATCATCTTGTGGGGCCTGGTGCTCCTTGCTGCCGCAGGGCTGGCCTTTCTGCTCCTGCGCGAGCCCGAGTTGCCCCGGCAGAGCCAGACCGAGCTTCCGCTGACCGCTATCGGCGGCCCCTTCACGCTGGTCGGCGCCGACGGCAAGCCATTCGCGAGCACGAAGCTTGCGGGTAAGCCGTTCGCGATATTCTTCGGATTCACCAACTGCCCCGACGTCTGTCCGACGACGCTTGCCCGCCTGGTCAAGCTGCGCCGCCAATCCGGGCTGGGTGAGCAAGCGTTCAACATATTGTTCGTGACCGTCGATCCCGAGCGTGACGGCCCGGCGCAGGTTGGCGCTTATTCGAAGCTGTTCGACACGCCGGTCATCGGGCTGACCGGAAGCCCGGCACAGATTGAGCAGGTCAAGAAACAGTTTGCGGTGTTCAGCGCCAAGTCTTCGCAAGCCGGCGGCGAATATAGCGTCGATCACACGGCGAACGTGTTCCTTATGGACCGCGCCGGCAAGTTCATCGCCACCATCGCGCCCGAAGAGAACGACGCCGCTGCCCTGGCCAAGCTCAAGCGAATTGCAAGCTAGCGGGCAAGGACACGCCCAAGGAGGCGGTCGAGCGCGGTCTGGCTTTCCGGCTCCTCGAAATTCGGCGTGTGGCCAACGTCAGGCACCGTAACCAGTTCAACGTCGGCCAGTGCCGATTCCATCGCCGCGGCGGTTTCGGCGCTAAGCAGGTCACTATGCGCACCGCGAAGGATGGTCACAGGGCATCCCTCCAGGGCACGATAATAAGGCCAGAATTCGATTTGCGGCTTGGCCGCTGCGCGCTTGAAATTATCGGCCAGCGCCATGTCATAGTCGAAACGGACCCCGCTCTTGTCCTCGCGGCATATCCGCCGAGCGAAACGCTCCCATTCGCCTTCACCCCATTTGGGGAAGGTGGAGCGGTGATTGCTTGCGATTTCGCTTATGGCTTCTTCCCAAGATGCGAAGCGGCGATCCTGACCGACATAATCGCCAATGCGGTCGATCCCGGCCTGGTCAATCACCGGCCCGATATCGTTAAGCAAGGCACCCGCGATCCGGTCCGGATCACTGTCCGCGAGCAGCATCGTACAAAGCCCACCAAGCGAGGTGCCGACAAACACCGCGTCCGCGATGCCAAGCTGGTCGAGCAGCTTCAGGACGTCGGCGACATAGACGGGGGGAGCATAATTGGCTGGGTCGGGATCGCAGGCGCTGCCGCCGCGGCCGCGCAGGTCGACGGCGATGACCCGCCATTGCCCGGCGTAACGGTCTGCAACCGGCTCGAAGTCGCGCGCGTTGCGGGTCAGCCCGGGGATGCACAGGATTGGCGGCCCCTCGTGCGGGCCGGCATAATCGCGATAGTGGAGCTTGATGCCGTCGGCGCTCGTATAATATCGATCGGCAAAGTCCGCCATCATTGCTTCCCCCTCACCTCGCCCCCCTATCTTGGGCGATGCGGGCCGCGCAACCCATCTTGACCCAGGGACGGCGTCATGGGAGCAGCGCCGGGAAGTGCGGGAGCCTCATGACCGAACAATTGATTTCCTTCGAGCCGGCGACGGGAGCGCAAATCTGGTCGGGGCCAATCGGCGACGCGGCAGCCGAAGTGGCTGCGGCTCGTGCTGCCCTGCCCGAATGGGCTGGCCATTCGGTCATGTACAGGATCGAAACGCTGCGCCGCTTCGCCAACGTCGTTCGAGCGCGCGAGCACGACTTCGCCGATCTCATCGCGCGCGAAACCGGCAAGCCGTTGTGGGAAGCGCTGACCGAAGTCGGGGCGGTCATCAACAAGGTCGAGATCTCGGTCGATGCGCTCGGCGAGCGAACGCCGATGCGGCGGCTGGAAGCGGCGCTTGGGAACAAGGTGACTGTGCGCCACAAGCCGCATGGGGTGCTTGGCGTATTGGGCCCCTATAATTTCCCTGCGCATCTGCCCAATGGCCACATCGTCCCGGCGCTGATTGCCGGCAATTCGGTGGTGTTCAAGCCATCCGAAAAGACTCCTGCGACCGGCGCGATGCTGGTCGAGTGCCTCCACGAAGCGGGGGTCCCGCAAGGCGTCATCCGCTTGCTGATCGGCGGCCCCGACCAGGGCCGCGCGCTGGCCAAGGACGAGGGCCTCGACGGGCTGCTGTTCACCGGATCGGCGCGGGCCGGCATGTCGCTTCACCGCCAGTTCGCCGAGACGCCGCACAAGATATTGGCGCTTGAGCTTGGCGGAAACAATCCGATCGTGGTGTGGGGCGCCAAGGACCTGCCCGCTGCTGCTGCGATCATCGTCCAGTCGGCCTATTTGTCGGCCGGGCAGCGCTGCACCGCGGCGCGGCGGCTGATCGTCGAGGATGGCCAGCACGAAGCCCTGATCGGCGAAGTCACCAAGCTGATCGACCGGATCATCGTCGACCATCCCCATGCTCATCCGGCGCCCTTCATGGGTCCGGTGATCGACGATATGGCGGCGGAGATATTGCAGGACCAGTGGGTCGGGCTGATGATGAAGGGCGGTGTGCCGATCCGGCGGCTCGAGCGCCCGCAGGAGGATCGCCCCTATCTTACCCCGGCGCTGATCGACGTCACCAATGCCAAGGATCGACCCGACGCCGAATTGTTCGGCCCGGTGCTCCAGCTGATCAGGGTCAAGGACTTCGACGCTGCGATCGCCGAAGCGAATAATACGAAGTACGGCCTTGCCGCGAGCCTGTTGACACAGGATCCCAAGCTGTACGACCGCTTCTGGAACAATGTTCGCGCCGGGGTCATCAACTGGAACCGCCCGACCAATGGCGCGCCTTCCAACGCCCCGTTCGGCGGAGTCGGCATGAGCGGCAATCACCGCCCGAGTGCTTATTATGCCGCCGATTATTGCGCTTATCCGGTCACCAGCGTCGAAGCCGACGTCGAACGTGCGACAATCCCGCAAGGATTGCGGGAGGCCTATGCCCCCGAAGATGACCGCGTAAGCGACCGATAATTCATCAGAAAAGCCATCCGGCCGACCCTTTGCCGAGGCATGCTTACGGTCCTAAAGTCACTAAAGTCTCCGGGACGCCTACCAAATTCAGGGTCCGCGGCTGTGATCGAAAAAGTGGGGGGTGCGACAATGCGAAAGAACGCTTCGCGTGTCGCATGATCCGACGCCTGTAGGACAGCGATGATTTGTGTGACGAGGGAGGAACGCGCAATTTCTGCTTGGGAAGATACTACACCGACTTGCCGAAAACCGTTTCCATCTATTGTTTTGATGGTGGAAACGGACCATCAAGGTGTCGTTAGGGTTCGCCATCTTCGGTTAAATGGATTCTTTTTGGCGACGCGTTCGAGCGACACGCTTTCACCCGTCCAGAACCCGTCACTCTTGCGAGCGTAAATAATAAAACTCTCTCCCTCTTCTACCTTAAGAACGTGGGTTTCAAGCACGGGAGCGCGGGGTCCATTAACCCAAGGCCGTCCAAACCTCAGCCTCTGTGCCGTAAGAGACATATCGGCCTCAGCCTCTAATCGGATTGGAACCCAGAACAGGAACGGGTGACGAACTTCGGAAACAGTAAACATGGCCCCTCCGACGCAAAGTATGGCGGCGGCTCTCAATGTCCACAATGGGTCGCAAGCAGACATTCGCCGAATGTCCGCAATGGGTGGAAAGCGGATGAAAAAGTCGGCAAAGAGCCTCACCCGATCACGTCACACCTTTTGATGGCGGATATGATGGATCAGTTGTTCCGAGAC
>JALYRC010000182.1 GCA_030855555.1 Pseudomonadota bacterium | reverse complement strand
CAGACGTGAACCCCCTGCTTGATCTAATGGGCATCGCATGCGCGGATTGAAACGGGATCTCCCGGGCTCAACGGCCGGGTAACAGATGGGGGCGCCGCCCATCTCGGCCGGCGCCCCTGGTTCGGTGGAAGCATATGCCCGTTGCAAGCTTCCTAGAACAGGAAGTCAGAACTCAGATGCGTCGGCGCGAAGTCACGACCAGCGACGTTGTCCGCCAGCAGATTATTCATGGTGGCAAGCGCCGCCGCATCTCCGCGGTCATAGAAGTCGGCCCCCGTCACGCCGTCCCGGTCGAGCAATGCAATCGCAAAGTCCACTCCGCCGCCGGCGATATCACCGAACACGATCGTAACCTTGCCGATATAGCTGCTCGGCCCATCAATGCCGTCGATGTCGAAACCGAGTGCCTTTTCGGCACCGTTGACGCTGTCATAAACTTTGAAGGTCAAGTCGCCGGCGCCCTTGTTTGCGCTAGATCCCTTGAAGTTGAAATCTCCAAGCGCGCTAAGGTCAATCTTGTCGCCGGCCGTGAAGTCAGTGATTACGTCGAGCGAGATCAGGCCGGATTTGGAGGGCGTCTTGGTCTGGTTAATCTCACCAACGAAAACGTCGTTCCCGGCACCACCGGTGAGGAAGTCAACTCCATCTCCGCCGATCAGACGATCATTGCCGGCACCGCCATCGAGACGATTTCCGCGCGTGTTCCCGGCGAGGACATTATTGAGTGCATTGCCGGTGCCGGAAACGGCAACCCCGGTAAGAACGAGGTTTTCGAGGTTCGCGCCGAGCGTGTAGTCGATCGAACTAGACACCGTATCGATGCCCTCGTCGCCCAGTTCGGTGACCACGTCGCCTACCTCGCCAACAAGGTACAGATCGTTGCCAATCCCGCCGATCATGATGTCGCTACCACTACCACCGTCGAGCGTATCGTTTCCGCCCTTACCGGTGAGGGTGTCCGCACCCGCGTTGCCGGTAAGAATGTTGTCGACCTCATTACCAATGATCGTATCGCTACCCGAGCCACCAATCGCGTTCTCGATCGTCACGCCATAGGCAATGCCGAAATTATCGGTAAGACGTCCAACCACTGGGTTTGCCAGTAGGGCCGCCATGTTTGCATCGTACGTTGCGCGTGCCACTGGTGGGAACCCGGCGGCGGCACGGTTTGCATTGACCTTCTCGAACGAAGGTGCGGTGTCATATGTAACGCCGCCGATGCTGCTGAGCGAGCCCGCGGTGAGGTCGATCAGCTGCGTCGTTGCGTAACCGGAGGCGTCAATCGTGTCGATGCCGCCGGCGTCCCAGATCGCCGAGATCGGTGCCGGCGTCCTGGTGAAATCATATTGGTCGCGGCCGGCGTTCGAATTGAATCCGTAGACCGTATCGCCGGTGCGCGTGGTCATGTCGGCGCCATAGATTCGCTGTGCGGCGAGGATGTCGTGGATCAGGGGGGCGCCGGCATAGACGGTTCCCGAGATGTGAAAATCGAAGTGACGCGTGCCGGCGATCAAGCTGCCGTTGAAGTAAGACATTATCGAGTAAGCGCGGGTGTCCTGCGCGTACTCGGCATTCGCTGCATAAGTAATCGAGAGGCCTGGCGCGGCGTTGTAGCCGCCCGGATGGCTGATACCGATCGAATGGCCAATTTCGTGCGCCAGGGTCTGCAGCCCGTAGCCGCCCTCGTCGAGCTGGAAATTGCTCGCCTGGCTGGCCGAGATCCAGCTATCGCCGCCAATCTCCCGGACCTGGCCGCCAAGCGCAGCGTCAAGGTTGACGTTCGGGATGCGGGCATAAGCCTGGGTCGTGGGAGCGCTGGCCAGATTGCCGAAATTCATGTCGGCGTCGTCAGCGCTAGCCTCGCGGAATGAGACCGCGACAACGTCGTCCCATCCCTGCATTGCTTCGCGTGCGGCCTCGCGCTGCGCCGCGCTAAACGGCGCGAAATTGAAATACTCTGCGAGGCCAAACAGACCGCCGCCGCTTGAATAAACGTAGCCGTTATTGGCCACTTGGGCCTGCGTGTTAAAGAAGCCGAAGGTGATGACGCTGTTGTCGTCGCCGATATTGTTCTGCCGGCCGACTAGCGGAGTGTCATTGAAGCCGTCTGCGAAGCCACCGCCGGTACGGTTGAAGTGCGCCGCAATCTGCTCCGGGGTCCAGATTGGCTTGTTGTTGAACGTGCCGCCCGCAAGGGGATCGAGAGAAGCGTCAAGCGCAACCGAATCCGTGAATTCCTCAAGCGAACTGAGGCATCCCGCGCACTGGCAGGAATAATCGTTAGCGCTGTGCAAAATCTCGATCGTCATGAGCGTGGTTTCTCCTGTTGGGCGTGCGTGTTATATAAAAATTATCTTGAAACGATGATCGGCTGGGGAGCCTGCGGGCGCGTCAGCCACGGCAGTGTTTCCGACAAAGCGGCGAGGAGCGCGGCGTCGAGTGCCACGCCCGCCGCGCCTAACGATGAGATTTTTGCCACGCGCGGGGCGGCGCCGAACAGCACAGCTGCCTGATCGCTCGACCGATACGGCCGCACGCTGAACGCTAAAAACTGCTCCTGGCCCTGCCGACCGACGGAGGCATGAACCAGCAAGGTGACTGCGTCACTCGCCAGCACCGCAGGATCGCCAATCGCAATTGTGCGCACCGGCACTGGCGCACCCTTGACCGCAATCCGCATGACATGGCGACACAGTTCGGCGGTCAAGGCGATATGGTCAATGCCGGGCCCACCGGCGACATTGCACAACAAATTGACGCGCTTGGCGCCGGTCCACATCAAGGTCGGCGTTGAGGCGACTGCTACTGCGGGAAGGGTAACGGTCGTCAGCACCGCTATGACAAAATTTAGAATTGATTGCCGAAAAGATGCCACGCTGATTCCTCGAAAAAGACCATAGAATCAGTGGCTTCTCGGTACAGCAATACGTTATGAAGCTATTTCTGTCGCGTCAATGGAATTTGTGAGCATTTTTAGGAACTTGCTCGGTTTTCGACAATTGCGCTAAAAAGCCACGACCATCATTGCATGGCCTGCGATTTCGCGGCTGGAAGATCGGTTCACGATACGACAAGGATCGAGCTATGAAATTTCTCGCTCGCCCGAGCGTCACGGTCATCGCATCCGTAATACTTTGCGCATGCGACCGCCTAGTCGTCAGCGATCCCGAAGCGAATGTTTCCCGAAGCAGTGCAACGACTACTTTACGAGAAGCCATTCCCGGTTCAACACCGCGACCTGCAATTCAGCGGCATGCGGTAGCGAGCAAGGAGTCCGACATGGAGTCAGAACCGCGCAAGCGGGGCGCGAGCGAGCCTCCCGCCCGGCCTGCCCCATCGTTTCCCGCCAAGCCAAACCGCAAGATTCAGCCAGCTCCGTTTCAGCCACCGGCCGAAATCGATCCGGCGCACGTCGATCCGGGAGACGAAGTTCCCCGTTAGCAGGCGTGAAAGCCCACAGCGTGCCCCTGCGCCGGCCACAGACCCGGTCGGATTCTATAAGCTGCAACAGCAGAGCGCCTTACAACTGCAATCGATTAGGAACGCCCGTCGATTTCGCCACAACTCTCTGGCAATCACGCCTTATATCTAGAAGATTCGATCCAGCCTCGTATTTCATGGGCAGCGACTCCTGCTCCCCAAAGCGGGCATTGAACGGTTGGCACGCTACGAAAGGCTCGTCTCGCCGACTTAAACACCAGCGACCCGAGACGCGCTTCTTATGAAGGTCGCGAAGGACCTGGATCGCGACCACGTGTGCGGTCTCCCTCGTTTCGCGCCGGCGACTTTGGGGCCGGTCGACCTTCACCCGCCCGATCGGTTGCCTGAGGACCGCCGTTCAGGGTCGTGCGTAACACCCCCCCGTCGCTCTCCTCGCCATTGGAGGCAGGCCGCCCGCCGAGCGCCTGAACCGGCACAGACCCGCCGGAAAGCATTCCATTTAACGAACTTCCATCCATACCAAGTTCGGCCATGAGCGAGTCAATCAGCGGCCCTCCTACCCGGTAGCGCATCGCGGCTGCGACCGCCGCGTCGGCGAGGTTGCCGCTTCCGCCACCGTTCGTGTCGCTCGCGCCCTGTTCCCCATGCAGGCCGCGCGCATCGACGATGCTGATCCGGTCAATATTCTCCATCGGCTTGCTTGCAGCGGCAATGATCGAAGGCAATGCTTCAAGCATCGACCGACGAAGCAGCAGCGCGATTTGGTCCTTGCTAAGGATGTTGGTGGCTTCGTTAACCGCGGCCTGCCCCGCTGCGTCGACGCGGAAGGCTGCCTCCCGGCCTTCGGCGCGCGCCTTTTCCGCATCCGCTTCGGCCGTTGCCTC
>JALYRC010000178.1 GCA_030855555.1 Pseudomonadota bacterium | reverse complement strand
ACACGGTGAAGTCGGGTGACCTCCTCGCCGAGATCGAGACCGACAAGGCGACGATGGAATTCGAAGCGGTCGATGAAGGGACAATCTCGCAGATATTGGTTCCCGAGGGCAGTGACGGGGTCAAGGTCGGGACGGTGATCGCGCTGATGAATGGCGACAGCGCGGAAACGGCTTCGCCAGCGCCCGCGGAGTCGGTCACTGCTTCGGACCAGAAAACCGAGGCGAGCCCGGTCGAAACCGAGCAACCGCATAAGGCCGAAACCGGAACTGCGCAGCTCGTGCCAGCGATCAGTACGCCATCGGAGGCGTCGGGGCCGGCAACGTCCACCACGCTTCGCGAAGCCTTGCGCGACGCGATGGCCGAGGAGATGCGGCGCGACGACCGCGTATTCGTGATGGGCGAGGAAGTCGCGCAATATCAGGGCGCCTACAAGGTCACGCAAGGACTGCTCGACGAGTTCGGGCCAAGGCGCGTGATCGATACGCCGATCACCGAATATGGCTTTGCCGGGCTCGGCACGGGCGCGGCGATGGGCGGACTGAAGCCGATCGTCGAGTTCATGACCTTCAATTTCGCAATGCAGGCGATCGACCACATCATCAATTCGGCGGCCAAGACCAATTATATGTCCGGCGGCCAGATGCGCTGCCCGATCGTGTTCCGCGGGCCGAACGGCTCGGCCTCGCGGGTCGGCGCCCAGCACAGCCAGAATTATGCGCCCTGGTATGCAAGCGTTCCCGGGCTGGTGGTGATCGCGCCCTATGACGCAGCCGACGCCAAGGGCCTGCTGAAGGCCGCGATCCGCAGCGAGGATCCGGTCGTGTTCCTCGAGAATGAGCTGCTTTACGGGCAAAGCTTCGACGTGCCCGACGGCGATGTCGTCGTGCCGATCGGCAAGGCGCGGATCATGCGTGCCGGCTCGCAAGTCACGTTGGTCAGCTACTCAATCGGAGTCGGGGTCGCACTCGAGGCTGCGACGACGCTTGCGGAAGAGGGGATAGAGGCGGAAGTGATCGATCTTCGCACGCTTCGTCCGCTCGACACCGAGTGCGTTCTCGAAAGCCTGAGGAAGACCAACCGCCTCGTCGTGGTCGAGGAAGGCTGGCCGACCTGTTCGATCGCCAGCGAGATCATCGCCTTGTGCATGGAACAGGGGTTCGACGACCTCGACGCGCCGGTGCTGCGCGTGACCAACGAGGATGTGCCGCTGCCCTATGCCGCCAATCTCGAGAAATTGGCGCTGATCAAGGCGGCCGATGTCGTGGCGGCGGCAAAGGCGGTATTGTACCGTTAGAATGAGCTATTCCTTTTCCGTTCGTGTCGAGCGAAGTCGAGACACGTCCCTCGACTTCGCTCGGGACGAACGGCGTGGGTGATGCGATGCGCGACCGCGACCTGGTTCGGCTTTACTGGCCGGTCGAGCTTCGCGCCGCCTTCGACGCTTTGTTCGCGCTTGACGATGCGCTTGGCGAGGTCGTGGCAACTTCGTCCCAGCCTGCACTTGGCGCGATCCGGCTGGCGTGGTGGCGCGATGCGCTGGAGCGGCTCGATACCAGCCCGCCGCCGGCCGAACCACGCTTGCAGGCATGCGCGGCGGACATACTCTCGCGCGGCGTAAGCGGCAGCGACCTTGCAAATATTTCAGAGGGTTGGGCGGCGTTGTTCGAAGAAGTGCGCGATCCCGAAGCGATTGGCGCGCGTGGCGTGGCGCTGTTTGCGGTCGGCGCCAAGCTGCTTGGTGCGGAGCACGGCGAGCTTGGTCAGGCCGGTGCCTGGTTTGCACTGGCGGACGTCGCTCGGCGGGGGTTGGCGCCGCCGATGCTCGTCCAAATTCGTCCGCTTTTATTCCCGCCTGCGCTTCGTCCACTGACGGGCTTGGCGCGGCTGGCGGTGCGCGACCTGCGGCACGGGGAGCCCTTCGAGCCCGAAGGCACGCCATTCCGCGCTGGGGCATTGCTCGCTCACCGCTGGACCGGCCGCATCGGCTAAAGAGCCGATTGAACTTGGCAATCATTAGGCGTAACCCTGTCTTCGCCGGATCGTGACTTAGAGGAGGCCCCCCATGGGTCGAGTCCTTGCCGGCATTGCCTGCTTTCTGTTGCTGATCACGGGCGCGACTTTGATGTTTCGCGGCTCGACCGAGCGGGCGTCCACGCCTCGCGCACCGACCCCGCGTTTCGCTGCCGCGGCTTTGGCGACAGGCGCAACGCCGACGCTCGCCCCGATCGGCCAGGCTCCCTCGGCCGACCCAAAAAGCAAGGAAGAGAAACGCTTCGCGCGTTCCGACAAGAATGATGACGGCCGGATTACCCTTGCCGAACTGGTCGAACCGCGGCGCAAGGCGTTTGCCAAGCTCGACGTCAACCAGGACGGCAAGCTCGGGTTCGAGGAATGGGCGATCAAGACGATCGACAAGTTCGAAAGTGCCGACGGCGACAAGAATGCATTGCTCACCCCGGCCGAATATGCGGCGACCGCGCCGAAGGTGAAAGCGAAGACAGCGCGCTGCAGTTGCTAGCCCTTGCGCCGGTGATTGGTCGCACCCTATCATCCGGCGGTGGAACTCAGGATTCTCACTTATACCAGTTGGGCGCGTGCCGGCATCCGCCCGGACGAAGTCGACGCCATCCTCGCGTCGGCAAAGACGAATAATCCCCTCGATGGGATCACCGGCGTGCTGATTTTCAACGGCACTGCCTTCATGCAGATCCTCGAGGGAAGCGAAGCGGCGATCGAGAGCTTGCGGGCGCGCCTGGAAAGCGATCCGCGCCATTCGAACATGTCGGTGCGCGATACTCGGCTGATCGAAGCACGCACCTTCCCTTTTTGGTCGATGGCTTATTTGCGGCTCGAGAGCGGTGAGTTCCACGGAAAGGAGGAAGTGGTCACAGCGCTGAGTCGCGACCTCCCGCAGCCCGTGCGAAATATCGTCATGGGGTTGACGCAATCCGTGTTGCAAGAAGGTCCGGCCTAAGCAGACTCGAGCGTCGGATTCGCTTCGGCAAGCCACATGCCCAGCTTTTCCCGCGCGCGGTCGGTGTAGAGGCGCTTGCGATCGCCTTTCTTGACCTTCGGGCCGACCAGCGGCGGCATCAGGCCGAAATTTATGTTCATCGGCTGATAGGTTTCCGCCGTTGCGCCGCCCGTGATGTGGCCGAGCAGCGCGCCCAGTGCCGTCTCGAGCGGCGGCGGGGCAAGGGGAGTGTGCCTGATTTCCGCAGAAGCGAAGCGTGCGGCGAGCAGGCCGATCGCGGCGCTTTCGACATAGCCTTCGCAGCCCGTGATCTGCCCGGCGAAACGGACATGGGGCAGGGCCTTCAGCCGCAGCTCCTGGTCGAGAAGTTCGGGGGAGCGGATGAAGCTGTTGCGATGAATGCCGCCAAGCCGGGCGAACTCCCCATTCTCAAGTCCTGGAATCGTTCGGAAAATTCGGACCTGGTCGGCATGCTTTAGCTTGGTCTGGAAGCCGACTATGTTCCACAAGGTGCCAAGCGCATTGTCCTGGCGCAGCTGGACCACGGCGTGAGGCCAGCGACCGGTGCGCGGATTGTCGAGTCCCACCGGCTTCATCGGACCGAAGCGCAAGGTCTCGGGGCCACGTTCGGCCATCACCTCGATCGGCATGCAGCCTTCGAAGTAAGGCGTGTCACGCTCCCATTCCTTGAACTCGGTCTTTTCGCCGGCGTTCAGTGCGGCGATGAAGTCCTCATATTGCGCCTTGTCCATCGGGCAATTGATGTAATCCTTTCCGCCCTTGTCCCAGCGCGCCGCCATCCAGCAAATGTCCATGTCGATGCTGTCGCGGTGGACGATCGGAGCGATGGCGTCGAAGAAGGCGAGCGCATCGCTGCCCGCGGCGGCGGCGATCGCGGCGGCGAGGGCGGGGGCGGTCAGCGGCCCCGTGGCGATAATCGTCGGGCCACTTGGCGGAAGTGCATCAATCCGTTCGCGGACGAGGGTGATGTTGGGGTGCGCCTCGATCCGCGCCGTCACCTCATTGGCGAAGCCTTCGCGGTCGACGGCTAGCGCCGAACCGGCGGGTACTTTGTGGATTTCGGCGGCAGTCATCACCAGCGACCCAAGCGCGCGCATTTCCTGGTGAAGCAGCCCGACCGCATTTGCCGTGGCGTCGTCCGAGCGGAAAGAGTTCGAACAGACCATTTCGGCGAGGCGGTCGCTGTCGTGCGCGGGAGTCGTGTCGCCACTGCCGCGCATCTCGCTGAGGCGGACCTTATGCCCTGCTTCGGCGAGCTGCCACGCCGCCTCTGATCCGGCCAGCCCGCCGCCGATGATGTGGATGTCGTGGTTCATCGTTTTCCCGTCATTGCGAGCGTATTGAAGCAATCCAGCCGCAGGAGATGGATTGCCGCGCTGCGCTCGCAATGACGGACATGGGCTCCTATTTCTAGTCCATGAAGATTTTCACGATTGGCTATGAGAAAGCGACCCTGCCTGAATTGATCGCCGCGCTCAAGGTGGCCGGGGTCACTCGAGTGATCGATGTGCGCGCGGTCCCGCTGTCGCGAAAGCCCGGCTTTTCGAAGAATATTCTCAAGAACGGACTCGCCGAAGCGGAGATCGATTATGTCCATCTGAAAGCGCTCGGCACGCCGCCTGCGGGGCGCGAGGCGGCGCGCAAGGGGCGGCATTCGGAGTTGGAGCGAATCTATGCAGGCCAGCTTGAGCTTCCCGAAGCAGTCGTCGCCGCGGCCGAGATGCTCGAGCTAGCAGCAGAGAAACCGAGCGCCTTACTTTGCTTCGAACGCGACCCGTCGGACTGCCACCGCTCGCTGCTGATCGAGACGGTGGCACCCGACGCCGAGGTGGTCGATTTGTTTCCTTAGACGAACGCTTCATTCTGACGCTGATCGGCAAGCCAGCCGTTCACCTTGCGCCCGAACCGCGCGATCATCGCCATGTTGAAGAAGTGCATGCCGCCTAGCACGATAACCACCAGGCCAACCTTGCCGGCGAGGAAGCGCATCGCTCCGCTGACCGTTTGCGGCTCGCCCGCGTAGCTCAGGGTAAGCGTGATGAAGCCGATGTTGATGAGGTAGAA
The DNA here is from genome assembly GCA_030855555.1 of Pseudomonadota bacterium. Lineage (GTDB taxonomy): Bacteria > Pseudomonadota > Alphaproteobacteria > Sphingomonadales > Sphingomonadaceae > Sphingomicrobium. The sequence goes on along the minus strand of JALYRC010000178.1, from coordinate 1,171 downwards.
TCCAACCACGAGCAAATGGTTGGTCGAACGTGCCAGCTCGTCATTTTGACCGAAACATTGGACGAGAAAGACGATTCCGTTTTTCGACAGGGTCCGAGCAACCCACACCGTGATTGCAAGCGCGATGATGAGATAGAGCGCATAGCTGACTTCGACCATGATAAATTCCTCTTCTTCCGAAGTTTCTGTAGATTGCGAAATACATGAGCGAATGGATTTCGTCAGGGGGGCATGGTTGGTTCCTACTTGCTGCGTTTGGAGGGGATGAAGGAGGCGACCTTGCTGCCGAGCTTCATCAGCGTGACAAGCGTCGATTTGGGCAGGCCGTGGACCTGATCGTACCAATTGCTGAGAGTCGAAATGAATTCGTGCATACGCGCAACCCGCTCGCGGAGCAGGGGCGGGGCCGTTTCGTCTTTCGATAGTCGGCCGGCGAGCTCGGCAAGCACCGCGACGGTGGGATCGACCTCACGCCGCTTGCGCTCGGCGACGATCCGCATGACCATTTCCCAAAGGTCGGTTTCAGCGACAAAATGATCGCGCCGGTCGCCTTCGACGTGGACGCGGCGAACGATCCCATAGCCCTGAAGCTCGCGCATGGCGGTCGACACGTTCGACCGGGCATGCCCAAGAGTGTCGCTGATCGTCTCGGCGGTTATGGGCTCGCTAGACAAATAGAGCAGAGCATGGATCTGCGCCACCGAACGATTGACCCCCCATTGCGTCCCCATCTCGCCCCAGTGGAGGATGAACGCACGGGCGTCAGGATGATCGGTGAGGGACATGGATTCCTTCTATTTCTGTAATAACAGAAATAAGTGAAGGAATATAAATCGTCAAGATAAATCGGCCGCACCCAAACCTAGCGCGGCCGCTAGTGTCAGACGCTAGACTGCCGCCGGCTCGTCGGCCTTGGTCGTCGAGACCAGCAGGGCTTCGATGTCGGGGATCGGGCGGCCGGTCATTTCCTTGGGGATTTCGCACACCACACGGCGCGCCGCTTCCTTGTGGAGTTGCTTGCGCAATTCGCCGAGCGTCTTGGGTGGGGCGATGATCGCCAGCGCGTCAAAGTCATTGGCCAGCGCGCGCTTGTTGACTGCTTCGGCGGCCGCCTTGGCCCAGCGATCTTCCTCCAACTGGTGGAAGTCGGTCTCCTCGTAACTGGAGCGTC
>JALYRC010000032.1 GCA_030855555.1 Pseudomonadota bacterium | reverse complement strand
TTCATCCCCGGCGCGACCAGCCTCGGCGATTTCGATGCGACGTCGACCACAATTGCGCTTGACCCGGGCAACCAGCAGGCACGGCTCGATCGCCCGATGCTTGAAGCGACCTTCGAGCGCTATTGGGCCGACTTCCGCGCCCGTGCGTCGGGGCAGAAAGCGTATAAGGACTACACCCCTTACGAAACGCGCGTGATCGGCAGTTTCGTCCGCTTGGGATGGCGCGACCGGATCGACGGCCTGATCGATTTCTTCATGAAGGATCGCCGCCCCGCGGGGTGGAACCAGTGGGCCGAAGTCGTTGGCCGTGATCCGCGCGAGGTTCGTTTCATCGGCGACATGCCGCACGCCTGGGTGGCGTCGGATTTCGTCCGCGGGGCACTCGACATGTTCGTCTGGGACCGGCGCGACGATCGTGCTCTGGTACTTGGCGGCGGCTTGTCGAGCGAGTGGCTGGGCGGGCAGGGCTCGGCGATCCGCGGACTTGCGACGCCTTACGGCAGCCTCGACTTCGCGATGCGTGGCAATCCACGACGGCTGAACGCAACGATCTCGGGCAGCGCCCGCCCGCCCGGCGGGTTTGTTCTGGCGTGGCCATTTACCGGGACACCCCCCGCCGCGCGCATCGAGGGTCGTCCCATGCTGTGGCAAAGGGGCGTGCTTTTAATCCCCGCCACAGGTCAGCCAATCCGCATCGAGATTGGTGCATGATCGCGCTTGTCGCCCCCTTTCAATCCGGCTGCCACTCCTGCGACGCCTTTCAATACAAGGACCCTGAATGACCCCTTTCCCTGAGAACTTCCTGTGGGGCGCGGCGACCGCCGCTTATCAGATCGAGGGATCGCCGCTTGCCGACGGGGCAGGACCGAGCATCTGGCAGCGCTTCAGCCACGACCCTCGGCTTATGGCGACCAGGGGCGATACTGGCGACGTCGCCTGCGACCATTACAACCGGATGAAAGCCGATGTCGCACTAATGAAGTCGCTCGGGCTCCAGGCGTATCGCTTCTCGGTCGCCTGGGGGCGCGTGCTTCCCGAGGGAACCGGGCGAGTCAACGAGGCCGGCCTCGCCTTCTACGAGCGACTGGTCGACACGCTGATCGGCAATGGCATTGAGCCGTTGTGCACGCTCTACCATTGGGACATGCCCGCCGCGCTTGATGACCGCGGTGGTTGGCTCAACCGCGATAGTGCCGACTGGTTCGCCGATTACGCGCGGATCATGTTCGATCGGCTCGACGGGCGGGTCAAGAAATGGGTTACGCTGAACGAACCTTGGGTCATCACCGACGGTGGCTATCTCCACGGCGCGCTCGCTCCGGGGCACAAGAACATGTTCGAAGCCCCGATCGCGAGCCACAATCTGATGCGCGCGCACGGCGCCGCGGTGAAGGTCTACCGCGAAGTCGGCGCGCACGAGATCGGCCTCGTCGTGAATATCGAGCCAAAATATCCCGCAAGCGACAGCGCCGAGGATCTCGCCGCAACGGCGCGCGCCGACGCCTACATGAACCGCCAGTACCTCGACCCGGCGCTGAAGGGCGAATATCCTGCCGAGCTCAAGGAAATCTTTGGCGAGGCCTGGCCCGATTGGCCTGCGTCGGACTTTGCCGACATCGCCCAGCCGGTCGATTTCATCGGCATCAATTATTACACCCGCAACGTCGTCCGCCATGACGAGACGCACTGGCCACTCAAGGCCGAGATGATGATGCAGGTTGGCAAGACTTATACCGAAACCGGCTGGGAGGTGCATGCGCCGGCCTTGGCCGACCTGTTGAAAGCGTTTAAGCAGCGATACGGCGACACCCCGCTGTACATCACCGAAAACGGCGCAGCCTTTTACGATCCGCCGGTGGCGCCCGATGAGGGCGTGCAGGATCCGCTGCGCGTCGCATATCTCAAGAGTCATATCGCCGCGGTCGGCGAGGCGATTGCCGCGGGTGTCGACGTGCGCGGCTACATGCTGTGGTCGCTGTTCGACAATCTCGAATGGTCGCTTGGCTATACGAAGCGGTTCGGGATCGTTCATGTCGATTTTCAATCACAGGCGAGAACCGCCAAGGACAGCGCCCGTTTCTACAGCCAAGTAATTGCCCGCAACGGCGCGTCGCTTGACTAGTTCTCGTCGGACCGAGCCGCCACGCTACTTGCGATGAGACAAATTGTAACTGCCGACGTCGGCGGCACTCATGCCCGCTTCGCACTGGCGTCCATCGACGCGGGCGGGGTCGTCGCGCTTGATCGGCTGCTGACGCTAAGGACCGCCGAGCATGCCACCTTCCAGTTGGCGTGGGAGGCGTTCGGGCGCCACGTTGGGACCCCGTTGCCGCGCGAGATTGCCATCGCCCTCGCTGGGCCCGTCGGCAGCGACATTCTCAAGCTGACGAACAATCCATGGATGATCCAGCCTGACCAGATCGGTGCGCAACTCAGCGTCGACCGGCATATGATTGTCAATGATTTTGGCGCGGTGGCGCATGCCGTCGCCGGGCTGGACGAAAGCTTTTTTCGCCATGTCTGCGGGGAGGACCGGCCGCTGCCCGCCGATGGAGTAACGACGGTCATCGGGCCCGGCACCGGGCTTGGCGTTGCGGCGCTGGTCCGGCGGCCCAATTTCAGCGACGTTATCGAGACCGAAGGTGGACATATCGACTATGCGCCACTTGACCCGCTCGAGGACCAAATCTTGGCGCATCTGAGGAAGAGCTTTAGCCGCGTGTCCGTGGAGCGCCTTGTTTCCGGAGCGGGCCTCGTCAATATATACGGCGCGCTTGCCGCGATTGAGCACCGGGCGGTGGTGCATCGCGACGACAAGGCTTTGTGGGCCGCGGCGTTGGGCGGGAGCGATAGGCTGGCGACGGCGGCACTCGAGCGCTTCTGCCTAATATTCGGAGCGGTCGCCGGCGACACCGCACTCGCTCACGGGGCGCATGCCGTGGTCATCGCCGGAGGCCTTGGCCTGCGCCTGAGCGAT
>JALYRC010000156.1 GCA_030855555.1 Pseudomonadota bacterium | reverse complement strand
CGATGCGTTGGACGCCGAAGTCGATGCCCTCGCAGCCAAACTTGTGGGGCAATGCGGAACTGCTCGATGTCGATCTCACCGCAGGGATGAACTTCCTCCAGTCATTCTCGCTCGCAATGGGCAATCTTGGTGGCGTGCTGACGTTCGAAAATGGTGCGACCCACGCATGGAACTTCGCCGACATCATCATTACGCAGGCATCGACTTATGACTCCGACAATGACGGCGTCATCGAATTCGCCTTGACCCTCGATCAAGCCGCAACCCTATCTAACAAGACCGATCTCGGCTTCAACATGGGCTATAGCATCGACCTGCTCAAGGCGAGCGGTGGCTATGACATCCTCGTCTATGACGACGATTTCTCAATCGGTCCGCTATACCGCATCGCCGAGGTCTTCCCTCTCGGGTCCGTGCCGATTTACAACGCGACCTTCAACCTCGACTTCGCGGCTCAGACGATCAACTTCAACGGCAACGACACCCTCATCTAATCCGCCAGCGAACGCGCGTGCGAAGGGCGCGCGCGGTCGCAGCCCGGTTTTGACCCGGCGCGGGTTGCCTTCTTCACCATAGGCCGCCCTTGCTGCCGTTGTGGCTCGGCTAAGCGAAACAGGCAAAAAAAAGGAACGATCTGAGATCGTCCCTCTTAGTTATCGCGTCCGCGAATATCGGTTTTGCGGCTTGCCTGCGATTGCCAGTTAAGTGGCAATCATTCCTTTGAGTCGTCTTTCGCGCTTTCGATCTCCACCGTTGGCACTTGAACCGTTTTATTTTCGGTGCCTACCTTAACCTCGGGCGCATCGACATCGTACTCTGGCAATTGCCCGCCGTTTGCAGTGACATCGACGTCCGGCATTTCACCCTTCTTTGTTTGATCGACATCGCATGCCGAAAGGCCGATGCAACTGACTAGCGCCAGGGTCTTGAAGATGAGTTTCATGCTAATCCTAACTCGCTCGAGGATGATTAGTGTTCAACTTATCGGCAACGGGGAATGTTCCAGAAGCGCAATAGATCGCAGGGATGTGCGATGTGGGCCGAAAGCGGACATTGTCGCAGGCTCCTCTTTGGGCTTCCAAAGTAGGAATTCATCTGTCACGCTGGACGTATGGCGATATTCCGGCCCTCCCTTCCACTTGGTCGAGGCGCTCGGTCAACATGCCGCGAAAATGGTCGTCGTCCCGGAGACTTTAGTGACTTTAGGACCGTAAGAGGCACCGTTTCTCACTGTCCGACTTCAGGAAGCTTGCAATGAAAACCGCCGAACTGCTCAATTATACCCGCGATCAGTGGATTTCCGGTACCGGTTCGCGTGCCGACATCGCCAGCGCGATCGACGGCAGCCCGGTTGCGACAACCGGCTCGGGCGGGCTCGACTTCGCCGCGATGCTCGATCACGCCCGCACCGTCGGCGGTCCGGCGCTACGCAAGCTCACCTTCCATGACCGCGCGCGGATCATCAAGGGCCTCGGCCTCGCCATCCTGGCGCGTAAGGAAGAACTATACGAACTCAACTATTTCACCGGCGCGACCCGCAAGGACGGCTGGATCGATATCGAAGGCGGTGCCGGGACCATGCTAAGCTTCTCGTCGAAGGGGCGGCGCGAGCTTCCCGACGCCAACGTCCTGCTCGACGGCGCGGTCGAGCCCTTGTCGAAAAGCGGCAGCTTCATCGGCCAGCACATCTATTCGCCGATGACCGGCTGCGCGGTCCACATCAACGCCTTTAACTTTCCGGTTTGGGGGATGCTCGAAAAGCTCGCCCCGACGTTGCTCGCCGGAATGCCCGCGATCGTCAAACCGGCAAGCTCGACTGCCTATCTGTGCGAGGCTTCGGTCCGGGTCATGGTCGAGAGCGGCCTGCTGCCGGATGGCGCACTGCAACTCATCGTCGGCGGGGTGGGCGATTTGTTCGACCATCTCACCGGGCAGGACGTCGTCAGCTTCACCGGTTCGGCCAGCACTGCACTCAAGCTGAAGACCCACCCCACCGTCCAGCGCGAAAGCGTCAAATTCGTAGCTGAACAGGACAGCCTCAACGCCTCCATCCTTGGCCCTGACGCTGCGCCCGGCACGCCCGAGTTCGATCTGTTCGTCGCCGAAGTGGTCAATGAGATGACCGTCAAGGCGGGACAGAAGTGCACCGCTATTCGCCGCGGCATCGTGCCCGCCGCACATCTCGACGCGGTCGAGGCAGCCATATCGCAAAAGCTCGAGGCATTCACCGTCGGCGACCCGCGCGACGAGGCCAGCACGATGGGAGCACTCGTGTCCTGCGCCCAGCGCGACGACGTTCGTCGTCAGGTCGGCAAACTCGTCACCGCGGGTGCTCGCATCGTATCGGGATCGCTCGACGCTTCCTCCGGCCCCAAGGGTGGGGCTTTCATGCCGCCGGTCCTGCTTCGCGCCGACGATCCGTGGGGGGCAAGCGCGGTGCACGACATTGAGGCGTTCGGGCCCGTCTCGACCATCATGCCCTACCGCGATCTCGCCGACGCCGTGGCGCTTGCCAATCGTGGAATGGGCAGCCTCGTCCTGTCGCTGTTCAGCTACTCGCCCGACGCGGCCCGGGAGTTCATCCTTGGCGCCGCGCCATTCCACGGCCGCATGCTGGTCATCAACCGCGACAATGCCGCCGAGAGCACCGGGCACGGCTCACCCCTCCCCGTCCTGGTCCACGGCGGCCCCGGCCGCGCCGGCGGGTCCGAGGAAATGGGCGGCGTGCGCGGGGTCAAGCACTACATGCAACGCACCGCGCTCCAGTCGACCCCGGCCATGATCGCCGCGATTTCAGGCCAATATATTCCCGACGCTCCCAAGCGCGTTCTTGCCGCGCACCCGTTCCGCAAACGCATGAGCGAACTTGCCATCGGCGACACGCTTCGGACCGCCAGCCGCACCGTGACGATCGCCGACATCGAGCATTTCGCCGAATTCACCGGGGACAATTTCTACGCCCACATGGACGAGGAGGCGGCCAAGGCCTCGCCGATCTTTGAAGGCCGGGTCGCCCACGGCTACCTCATCCTGAGTTTCGCCGCCGGCCTGTTCGTCGACCCCGATCCGGGCCCTGTCCTTGCCAATACGGGCCTGGAGAATCTGAAGTTCCTGACCCCGCTTTATCCTGCGGATTCGATGCGGGTCGAACTGACTGTCCGCTCCAAGTCACTCAAGAGCGAGGACACCGGCGTGGTCCGCTGGGCGGTCGAGATCTTCAACCAGAAGGACGAACTGGTCGCTACCTACGATCTGCTGACCGAGAATACGCCCTGAGGTCGGAACGTCGCTTCGCTGCCGCTCGTTGAGTCATCGAGATTCATCAAGGGAGAGTAATATGGCTACCGTCCGCGACTTCATGACGACCTCGATCGAGACCGTCAGTCCCGACCAGACTGCGATGGACGCAGCCGCCTTCATGCTGTCCGCCGACACCGGATCGATCCCGGTGTGCGACGGCGACAAGGTCATCGGAATGATCACCGACCGTGACATTGCCGTGCGCGGTGTCGCTGCCGGCAAGGGTCCTGAGTGCAGCGTCCGCGAACTGATGAGCAGCGACATCGTTTGCGCGCGCGAGAGCGACGACGTCGACACGATCGCCCAGCGCATGTCCGATGCTCAGGTGCGCCGTTTGCCGGTCGTGGATTCAAGCGACAAATTGATTGGTATGGTCAGTCTCGGCGACCTCGCCCGCGAGACAAGCGGCGAAAGCGCGCACCAAGCGCTTGAGGGCGTCAGCGCAGAGGGCGGCCAGCGTCAGCAATAAGTAAAGATGAGTGCGTTCCCCGGTTAACCCGGGGGACGCTTCGTCACAGGCCGGCGATCGCCTGATCGACCAGCTTGGCATCATTGGCGGCGTCGTTGCGCTCGCCGATCAGCTTTGCTGCGGCCGCAGTCGCGGCCTGTGCCGTCGCCGTGCGAAGCGCGCTAATCGCACTGCGCTCCTCGGCCGCAATCTTGGCCTCGGCCATTGCTTCGCGCCGCGCAATCAGCGCTTCCGCATCGGTCCCGGCCTTGGCGATAATGCCTTGCGCCTCGGCATGGGCGCGCTCGACCATTGCGGCAGCATCGGCGTCGGCGGCCTTCGCTTTGGCTTCATATTCCGCCTTGAGTGCTTCGGCTTCGGCACGAAGCGCCTTCGCCTCGTCTAGCTGGGCCCGGATCGTGGCAATCTTCGCATCTAGGCTCTTGCCGATTGCCGACGGCACCTTCTTGTAGGCGAGGATAATCAGCACCACGACCATCGCCAGGGCAACCAGCATCGAGGCGTCGAAGCCAAGCGCGGTAGGGTCGGCTGTCCCATGCGCCGTTCCGGGCACTTCGGCACCCGAATGCGTGTCGTTTACGACCACTGGCTCAGCCATGCGCAAGTTCCTTGACAACCGCAGCGCGAACCGCCGCTTGATCGATTGCCAGCCCCGAAACGCGGCTGACCAATTGCTCGGTCGCATCCGCCGCGACCGTTTCGATCTCGCTCAATGCAGCGGCACGTGCCTCACCGATGCGGGTCATCGCCGCATCGAGCCGGCCGCCGATTGCCCGATCAGCCGTAGCGACAGACTGCTCGGTCGCTTTGGCAGCGCTGGCCTTTGCCTCAGCGGAGAGCCGCGCGGCCTCGGCGCGACTCTTGTCCATCTCGGCCCGATAGCCCTCTTCAAGGCTATCGGCGGCATGCCGTGCGCCACGAGCTGCTTCGAGGTCGGCGGCGATCTGCGCGTCGCGAGCATCCACCGTCGACTGGATCTTGGGAAGCATCCCAAGCCCGATCACGACGAAGATCGCGCCGAAAAAGATCGCCAGCCAGAATAGCTGCGATGCGTAGATTTCGCCAATCTGGGCGATCTGCGGCATGGCCGACCCCTAAGCTAATATCGTCAGTGGTTAAGCGACGAACAGCAGGATCATCGCCACGACGAACGCCAGCAGGCCGAGAAGTTCGGCAGCGGCGAAGCCGATGAACAGACGGCCCTGCTGGCTATCGGCGGCGGCCGGGTTGCGAAGCGCGCTTTCGAGGAACGAGCCGAACACATTGCCCACGCCAAGCGCGGCCATGCCAACACCGATTGCGGCCAGACCAGCACCCAACAGCTTTGCGGCATCTGCTTCCATGATAAAACTCCCTTGATAAATTGCGTATGGATTAGTGAAGGTTGATCGCGTCGTTGAGATACAGCGACGTAAGCAAAGCGAAGACGTAAGCCTGGATCGCACACACCAGCAGCTCAAGCACGGTAATGCCGATCATCAGGATGAAGCTTGGGATGGCGACGACCGGGGCGACCCACAAGGCCTCGGCGTTGAGGCCATTGATGACGAAGCCGGCAAGCACCTTCATCAAAATATGCCCGGCGGTCATTGCGACGAAAAGTCGCAGCGCAAGGCTGAAGGGGCGCATCAGGAAACTGATCAGTTCGATCGGAAACAGCACCACCGCCATGAAGCCCTTGACGCCATGCGGCACGAACAGGCTGAAGAAGTGGAAACCATGCTTGGCAAAGCCAATGATCAGCACCAGGCTGAAGCTCAACAGCGCCAGTACACCGGTGACCGTCAGGTGGCTCGTCACGGTGAACGGATGCACGCCGACGAGCGCCACAGGCAGCATGCCGAGCAAATTCGCGGCGAGGATGAACATGAACAAGGAGAAGACATAGGGAACGTACTTGCGCCCCGCCGGTCCGACATTCTGGTCCATCATCGAGGTGACGAAGCCGGTAAAGCCTTCGACCGCGGCCTGCCAGCGCCCGGGAACCAGTTCGCGCTTCATTCCGCCGAGCATGAAGGCCCATAGCACGAGCAATGCCGCGCCCATCCACATCGCCGAATTGGTGAACGCGATCGACTCGCCGGCAATCGCCCAGCCGCGCCCGAAAATGGGTTCGACCAGGAACTGGTGCATCGGATCGATCTTGCCCGATTCTTCGGCCACGCGTGTCGTTCCTTCTAGTCCGATTGACCCGATGCCTAAGGGCGCCGGGTCGACATCTTGATGATGCTCCAGAAGCCGGCGACGGTGCCAAGCACCATCATCACGACCAGAAGCAGGTGACCCGTTCCGAACCAGCCGTCGAGCAGCCAGCCGATCAAGGCACCGCCGGCAATCCCGCCAATGAGGGTCGACAGGACGCGGTTGCCGAGTTGCTCATTGGCATCGGCCGCCGGCGCCCGGCCAGTCCTCTTTGCCTCCGCGGTTTCGGCCCGGTCCAATCGCTGTTCAAGCGAATCGAGCCGTGCATCTTCCGGGAGCTTCGGGACTTGCCCGGGTTCGTTCTCCATCATCTTCCTGTCTCCCGCAGCTAAGCGCCGACCCGTTGGAAAGGCGCAGCGCGAAAGGCATGGAACATTGGGGCGAACGAGCCCGCCAAGGCGCCGCCCCTTTATGAAGCCAAGGCGGGATAGTCAACCATTGCGGAACGTCGAGCGCTGGCGCAGGTTGTCGATTGATGAAGCACATTTTGATCCTCGCCCCGCTCGCCCTTGCAGGCTGCGCGACGCTTTTTGGCCCAACGTCCCCGTTCGCGCTCGACCGAAAAGGCGAAACGGTCGAATTCAATTACGCCTGGTCGGCGGAAGCGGCGGCCATTCCGATGCTGGTTCGGCGCCTGCGCGGCGACCTCGAAACCTCGTGGCGCGCGGCGTCTGCAACCGCCCAGGCCGACCGCGCCCAGGCCGAAGCGGCGAAACGCTCGTTCAAGGGCCACAAGTTCAGCCGCCGCTGGACCACTGCCGGCCAATCGGCACGGCTGCTCTCGCTCGATGGTCAAACCCTGATTGTCACTGGTGCGGAGCATCCCAATTATGGCGCCGATCCCTTGCTGTGGGACCGGTCGCGCCGTGCCGAGATCAAGGCCCAAAGCCTGTTCGCCAGCGAAAGCGACTTCAAAAATCTCGTCTACACGCCTTATTGCGTCACCCTCCAGGGCGAACGCGCCAAACGCCGGGGCTCGGCTGCCCGCGCTGGCGAGACTTTCTCGGATTGTCCCTCACCGAGCGCGCTGTCCGTCGTCCCGGCCGATGGCAATGGCAATCGACGCTTCGACCGCTTTCGGCTCATCGCCGCAAGCGGGATTGCCGGGTCCCATGCCGAGGGCCGTTACGATGTCGCTGTTCCGGTTACGGCCGCAATACGCGCTGGGCTCAAGCCGGCCTATCAATCAAGCTTCGAGGTTGATCAGCCGCAATAATCGGGGCGCGGTGGTGCTTCGAGCGGAGCCCGGCGTCGCCATTGGCCCTCTGCCAGCAGGTAGATTTCGCCGACCGCAACACGTGCCAGCAAGGCGCAAGCTGCCGCAACGCCCACATCGCCGACCGCGACCCCGCGGCGCGTAGCGAGATCGCTGAACAAGGCGCGCCGCTTGATATTGATCGCGCTTACCTGTGCGCGCAGCGAAGGCGACAGCGCCCCGGCGGCACCAAGGTATCCATCATAGCGCTCGCCCACGAGGCCGCTGCTGCGCGCCGCGATGACCGCGTCCTGCGCAGCGGCAGCGGGTGCCACCAGCGCAAGCGCGAGGCCGATCAGGACCCGCTTCATTTAGCGCTGCTTCGGTGCGGGCGATGGCGTCGTCCCGGGAAAGGCATCGGGGTTCGCCTTGATCAATTGCTCGACGTCGCGCTGGAGGCGGACGACCACTTCCTGGCGGATGACGACGTTCAGATTAATCTCGATCGGCTTTTCCGGCGTCTTGAGCGAGATGCAGCCGCCAAGGGGCAGCAGCAGTCCCACCGTGGCGGCGCGCAAAATTAGGGAGTCCCTCATCGGCTGGTCCTCATTTGGTCTGGGGTTCGGGTTTGATGCCGACCGTCACTTTTTGGTCGACCGGGGTTTGGGTCTGGGTTGATCGCTCTTCGATCCGGCGCACTTCGGTGACAATCCCGGGAATGTCCTTGAGCGGTCGCGGAAGCGCTCCGGAGATTACGTCAGAAGGATCGCGGAAGCTCTTGGCGGTCGCGATGAGCGCGCGGAACGGTCCCTTGATGCTGACATTGAACTTGAACGGGATGCGCGCAATCGAGCGGATGAGATTCTGCGTGCTGGTATTGCCAAGTCCCACGCCCTCGACCGTCAGCTTGGTCGCGAATTCGCCCTCGAGATGCCCGTCGAGGCGAATGATCATCGAGCGGAAGCGGAGGTCGCGAAGTGCGTCGAACGCGAGGCGACTGACGAAGCCGGTGTTCGCCTTGTTGACGACGCCATTATAGGTAAGCGTTCCCCCGCCTGGGCGGCTATCGAGGCGCCCGCCAACGATCCGCCCGCCCGCTTCGTCGAACACCATCGGCAGGACGCCGTCGAACACGCCGGTAGCGCCGATTTCCTTGAACCCCATCGTGTCGACGAAGGTCTTGGCGTTGAGACCGACCACTTCGAAGGTCAGCCGCTTGGTGGTCGGGCGGTTGAAGTCGAGGGTCGTGTCCTGGAGGATCAGGCTGCCGCCCATGAACGGCCATTCGCCGCGCTCGACCCGTACCAGCCGGCCCGGAAGCAACGAATAACGCACCACGCCATTCTCGACGAGGATGCCCGGATTAATCGTCCTGACGGTCGCAATCTGGCCCGGCGCAGTCTCGAGCCCTAGCAAATCCGTGAAACGGATCGTGGTGTTCAAGCCGGTGACCGGGCCGAACCGCGCCGCCAGATCCGTATCGCGAAGGGTGAATTCGCCGGTCGACTTGACTGCGCCGCGCCCAGCCCAGGCAATCCGCCCCTGCCCGCTCAAATTGCCGGTCACGAGCGCGACAATACCCTCGGTCAGACGCGTCAGCTCCTCGGGCTGGAGGCCCTGGCCGAATTGAATCCCCGGAACGTCGAGCAGCGCTCGCCCGACGCCGTTCGACAATAGATGATCGATGCCGACCTCGGCGATGCGAGTCCCGCTGGCCGGGTGCTTCAGGCTTCCCGTCGCCCGAATCCGCCCATCGGCCAGCCTGAATTGCATATTGTCGCTACGTAGCGGGTAGAATTTGGCCGGGGTATTGGCATCGGCGACGGTCAGGCCGCCGTTGATGGTAAGATCGCTTTCATAGAAGCGCCATCGACCCGAAGCGTCCGAGAAGTTGATCGGGACCCGGCCGACCTTGCCCTCGGCGCCGGCGAAGGTGCCTGAAATTCCGCTTCCGGAAAAGGTCCCGCGCAATGCGGTGGCGTTGATCAGCACTGGCGCGTCCGGATCGCCAAGGCGCAGCCTTAGTCCACCGGTCTCGAACTCGCGCTCACCAAGCATTCGCGCGCGCGCTGCATTAAGCGCGAACGGCGCAGCGCCGAGCCGCCCGCGAAGGGCAATGTCGCGAGTCGCCACCCCGAACTGGAGCGGACTTCCGAGACGGCGGACAAGGATCGCGGAACCCGTCGGGCACAAGGGCAAACGCGTGTTCCCAAGCCGCAGCGCGCCAATCTGGAGCGTTGCGAAGCGCGCTTCGATGCATCCCTGGCCAAACACCAGCGCGCCACCGGCACCGAACCGGCCGTCAATCGGAATACGCAGCCCGGTCACGCGCCCGCCGCCGAACGGCCCGTCGAGCACGACGATGGTCGACAATTGGGTCCACCCGTCCGGGCGCGGGTTGAAGCGCAGCGGTGCGAAGGCAATGCGCGATCCGCCGGCCGCATAAGGAGCGATCAGCGCCGTTCCGCTCATCGGCCCACCTCTTCGCGGCTGGCGCAGTGCAATCCGGGCTGTCGGCAAGCCGCCGCCTTGTATTGCGATGTCGCCATCGATGCGCAGCCGCCCGCTTGGCCAATAAAAGGTTATTCCGTCGCCGCCGGACACATTGATCGCCGCGCCGGCTGGAGAGCGAACGCGGGCGGTGCCAATCCTGACGCCGCCCCCGCCCCGCCCATTGACCATGCGCAACGCTCCTTGGACGTTGAAACTGCGCCCCGCTCCGCCGATCGCCCGGACCAATGCTTCGCCGATCGGCGCGAGCGGCGTGCCCTTGGCCGATGCAAGCGGAGCTGTGATACCCGCCATCAGTGACGGCGCCAGCTGGACGCTCGTTGCCCCATAATCGCCGACTAGCGTCAGCCCGCCGCGCCGTGCGTCGAGCCGGTAGCGGCCCTTGATATTGGTCCGGTCGGCAAGCACCTGCGCCATTCGCGCCTGGCGTGCGCTGAGGTCGATCGCTCCGGCAATCTCGGTCGGAGTACCCTTGAAGGTCAGATTGCTGTTGACCGCGGCCAACCCGTTCACCCCAGCGACGAGCGAAGTCGCCGACAGGCGGCCCTTGCCGTCAAAGCTTCCGAACGCTTCCGAAAAGGTCGAATCGATTTCCATCCGCGGGTCGGCCAGCGCCAGGCGGCTCGCCGGGCAGGCGAAGGACGTCGCGCTAACCGGACCAACGACATGCGGCCGCCGCGCCTCGACCGCCAGCGATACGGAAGCACGCAATTGTTCGAGCCGGCATGCCCCCGGCGTCAGGCTCGGCGCAGACACGGCGACCTTGCCCTTGAACCCGCCCGACAAATTGCCGCGTCCGCGCAAGGCAAAGCCCAGCGGGCCGAAGGGCGTACGCAGCGATATTGTCGTATCGGCGATATCGACGACGATATTGGGCAGAGTGAATGGCTTGCCGGTCGGTGCAGGAAGCAATTTGTCGATCTGACCCCAGGTCACCTTATTGCCGACCACACGTCCCTTCAGGCGCACACCGCGGGCGGCAATGCGATAGAATTCGACGCTGCCGTTCCACTTGACCCGCATCTGGACCAGTGCCGTCCGCGCAGTGAGGTCGGGGTTGGCGGGATCGCCGATGACGAGGTTGCTGACCTGCTGGGTACGAAGGCCGATGCGATCAAGGTCGTAGGTGGCCTGGACGCCACGCTTCTTCAATTCGCTTGCGACGACATTGTTCGCGATCGGCTTGCGTGCAAGCCACACCACGGCAACCGCGATCAGCACGAGCACCAGCAAAGCAAGCAGCAGCCACTGAATACGCCGCCAGGTCAGCGAGGAGCGGACGACGCCGCGCTCAGGGCCTTGCCCGTCCATCTCGTCCCGCTCGAAAACCATATTGTTCCTTAACCGCTTTAGGCACGGACCGTTCCGCGCGCGGCACAAAGCTTCGTTGCATGACGCGCGGCTCTTGCCTAGCGTCCCTACAATGGCAGATGCCCAGCCCCAAACTGCGCAATCATTCGCCGCCGGACACCGCGCCCGCCTTCGCCAGCGGCTGTTCGACGGCGGCGGCGAGGCACTGCTCGATCATGAGCTGGTCGAATATCTCCTCGCCCTGGCGATTCCCCGGCGCGATACCAAGGCGCAGGCCAAGGCGCTACTGCAACAATTTGGCGGGATCGGCCGCTTGCTCGACACGCCGCACGAGGCGCTTCGCCGCGAGGGGCTGAGCGACGGAGTCATCGCCGCGCTCAAGATCGCCCAGGCTACGGCGCGGCGGCTGCTCGAGACACGGATCGAGGAACGTCCGATCCTGTCGAGTTGGGACGCGCTTGGCGACTACCTTACGGCGACAATGGCGCATTTGCCGATCGAGCAGGTCCGTGTCCTGTTCCTCAACGCCAAGAACCTTCTTCTCGCCAATGAGGCGCTGTGGACCGGTAGCGTCGACGAAGCCGCGGTTCACGTCCGCGAAGTCATCGCCCGCGCCATCGCGCTTGGCGCAAGCGCGATCATCATCGTCCACAATCATCCCTCGGGCGACCCGACCCCAAGCCAGCAGGACATTCGCCTGACCAAGGACCTCATCGAAGCCGGCCGCCACATGCGCGTCACCGTCCACGACCACGTCATCGTGGGAACGCAGGGGCGCAGCAGCATGAAATCGCTGGGGCTGATTTAATTTGGTGAGCCCATGTCCGCTTTCGACCCATTGCGGACATTAGCTTTACAGTTAAGTTGAGCCAATGCGCGCAGGAATGGAGTTGTCGAGTCTGCTTCTGCTTGCGGCGTCGGCGGTTGCGGGCCCCGCCGCTGGGAAACGTGAGCCCGCCGGCCTGCATCAGGCGCTCCAAAAACTGGAACGGGAGGGGAAGTTCAGCGGGGCAGTCGTCGTCCGCGGAGCTGAAGGGGTCCGGTTTGAAAGAGGCTATGGCTGGGCGGATCCATTCGAGCGGCGACCCTTCACTCCCGACACACCGGCAGACAGCGCTTCGCTCGCAAAGCCGATAACGTCCGCCGCAGTCCTGCTCCTGATCCGCGACGGCAAGATAGAACTCGACGCGCCCGTGCAGCGCTACCTGCCCGAATACCCACACTCCTCGGCGACCGTGCGCCACTTGCTGTCCCACTCAGCCGGGCTCGATTTCAGCGACTCGGTCGACGCGCTGGCCAACAAGAGCAATGCGGCGCTACTTGCTGCATCCCGAGCTCCTCTTTTCCCGCCGGGGAGCGCCTTCAGCTACTGCAACCTGTGCTCGGTGACCCTCGCGATGCTGATCGAACGTGTGTCAGGCATGCACTATCTGGAGTTCGTGAAACGTCGCCTGGCTGTGCCGCCGAGGGTGAGCTTGAGGCCGGCACGCCTCGCGGACTGGAGCGGCCGTGCAATCGGCTACCGGCGCAAGACCGACGGCGGCATCGAGCGATTTGATAGTTGGGATGGCGAGCTGTTCTACGGGCCGGCCAACTTTAGCATCTCGGCGGCACAGCTTGCGGATTGGGGAAGCAAGTGGTGGCAATCGCCGCTGCGGCCGATACGGCAGACGGCGACCAGCCCTGCGCTCATCGGCCATGCGAAGTCCGGATTGTCGCTTGGCAATTGGTATTGCGCGCCCGGCCAGCGACGGTGTCATTATCTCGGCCACCACGAGGGCTTCCACCACATGCTCTACTGGGACGCGGATCGGCGCGTTTCGGTTGCGATGGTAACGAACAACGCGCTCGCACCGGCGTTCCACCAG
>JALYRC010000137.1 GCA_030855555.1 Pseudomonadota bacterium | reverse complement strand
GAAGTGCAGCGCCGGCGTCGGAACCTTCGCTTACGGGAGCGAGGTCAAGGATCGAGAGAGGGACCATGACCGCCATATCGGCATGCCGCGGTCCATTTGCCAGTGGCGCCTTCTATCGTCCGGACGGATGGTGGAGCCGAGGGGGATCGAACCCCTGACCTCTGCAATGCCATTGCAGCGCTCTCCCAGCTGAGCTACGGCCCCGTCCCGGTGACGACGCGCCCTTTAGGCGAAACTGCCGTTCGTGCAAACGGGAATTTCGCCTGACGCGCGCTTAATTATCCTCGTCGTCCTTCGCCCCCGCTACGTTGAGGTCATCTTCGCCGGTCGCCAGATCGACTTCGTCGTCGGCGCTGGGCTCCTCGTCCTCATCGGGCACCAGATCCTCGGCGCCAAGATCTTCGTCGGCCTTGGCCTTGTCGGGCTGGGCGATTTCGAACGGAAGCGGTTGCTTCGACTTGAGCACGGGCTCGGGGTTCCAGGCGTTGCCGCATTCGATGCAGGTCACGGGCTCGTCATTGCCGAGGTCGTAAAAGCGGGTGGCGCATTTGGGGCAGCTACGCTTGGCGCCCCATTCGGGTTTGACCATCGGGCCTAATTCTCCATGAGTGAAAACCGGGTGCGCAGGGCCGCCCGGCGATTGGGCCGCGCCTTGCCATAGGCAGGCGGGCCTGTCAAAGCGCGAGCCTGCCATGGCAAGCGTCGCATCCTCCACTTCGCCCTCCCACCCGCCGGCGCAAGCGCGGGATATCGTGATCGCGGTTGATGGTCCTGCGGCGAGCGGCAAGGGCACGATAGCCCGGGCGCTCGCGGCCCATTTCGGCCTGCCGCACATGGACACCGGGATGCTCTATCGGGCGGTTGCAGTAAGCCTCAACCGCTTCGGTGGCGATCCAGGAGTTGAGTTCGAAGCGGTGCGCGCGGTCGCGGGGCTGATGCAGGTCGACGCCGACGATCCTGAACTGAGGAGCGAACTGGCGGGTTCGGTGGCAAGCCGCATTTCGGCCTATCCCGGCGTGCGGGCCGCGCTGATCGAGCGCCAGCGCGAGTTCGCCCAGCAACCCGGCGGCGCCGTGCTTGACGGCCGCGACGTTGGAACGGTGATCGCGCCGGATGCGACCGCCAAATTGTTCGTGACCGCAAGCGCCGAAGTGCGCGCCAAGCGGCGTATGGCCGAGCTCGAGGCGCGCGGGGCAAGGGCGCATTATGATGACGTCCTGATTGACATCAAAGCGCGCGATGAACGGGATGCGAGACGGGCGACGGCGCCGCTGCTGCGCGCCAAGGACGCCGAGTTGCTCGACACGAGTGACATGAACGTCGAAGCCGCCATCGCCCGGGCAATCGCGCTGGTCGAGGGGCGGCTCGGCTGAGACACGCGTGCGGAAGTTGACGAAGTTGACGCTACGTCGCACTTGAAAGACCTTCGCCGCCAGGTGCTTCTAACGTGTAGCGGCGCGCAATCGCCGCGGCCTCGCCGGCCGCCAATGTTCCCAATGTTCGCACTGACGACGATGTTTTGGCGGGGGTGAGAGTGGAAGATCGGGAAAACCATTCCCGGACGCGCGACACGCAAAGGAGTGCGCGTTTGAAGATGGGGGACTGGGCGTGTTTGCATCGCAAGGATGCACCAAATGCTTTCCTACTAGTCAAGCCAATCAATCTTCTTGGCTGCACTTTACGCCTTCGGGAAACGGGCTATTCTACGACAGCCAAGAGGGGGATTTTGAATAATGTTTGCTTACTTCGTCGAGGCGATGCCTCATTTCCTTGCCTATTTCGCGGCTGCGGTAGGTTTGGCCGTAGTCTTCCTTGCGCTTTACGTAATGATCACGCCGCACAAGGAATTCGCACTCATCCGTGAAGGCAATAGCGCCGCCGCGGTGCAGCTTAGCGGCACGTTCCTTGGTTTTGCGGTGCCAATGGCAGTGGTGATCGGCCATTCAGTGAATATCCCCGACATGCTTTTGTGGGGTGCCGTCGCAGCGCTGGTTCAGGCGACTGTCTTTTTTGTCATCGCACGACTGTTGTTCAAGGCGATCTCGGAACGGATCGCCCAGCGCTGTGTGGCTTCTGGAATCTTCGTTGGCGGAATGGGGCTTGGATTTGGGATTCTCCAAGCCGCCTGCATGATTCCGTGAGCGGCATGATTGACGGAGAAATCGGGCGATGAACAAGCAATTGAGCATAACGACGGCAATGGCCGCCGCCTTAATCGGACTTCCCGGCTGCTCGTCGAACGATGGTTGGGACGACAATGTCGTTGCCGACCGCGATGTGGCGGTGTGTGTTGATCAGAACGGGCAACGGGTAGAGGATCAGCGCTGCAACCGTGGACAGCGTTCGGGCATGTCGAATGGCCTGTTGTGGTACTATATCGGACGCAACATGGTCGTGCCTTATTATGGGGAATCGATCCGCGACCGGCGTTACGCCGGCGGGTCCTTTTCGCCACGCGCCGGAGCGTCCTATTTTCCGGCGCCGGCACGAAGCAGCATGACTCGTAGCCAGGCGGTGTCGCGCGGAGGGCTCGGGTCAAGCGGGCGGCGGTTTGGCAGCGGTAGGTCGTAGCGCGTGGAGCGCCATTCGATTGCCCGGCGTGACCAATGGCAGAAGACGGTCGAAGCCCAAGGGCTGATCTGGCATAGCGATGGCGCCATACCTTATTGGGACGAGAGCGGTTATTACGCCTTCTCCTCGAGCGAGATTGAGACGATCGAGACTGCGACCGAAACGCTATATGAGCTGTTTCTGGAGGCCGGTGACAAGATCGTCTCGACGCCCGAAATGCTCGATGTGTTCGGGATCCCAGCCTATTGCCACAAGGCAATCAAGGTGGCGTGGCGCAATGAGCCGCCAGCGCTTAACTATGGCCGCTTCGACCTTGGCTTCGACGGTCAAAGCGAGCCCAAATTGTTCGAATTCAATTGCGACACGCCGACTTCGATGCTCGAGGCAGGGGTTATTCAATGGGAATGGAAAGAGGATGTCTTTCCGGACCTTGACCAATTTAACAGTCTTCACGAAAGCCTCATCGGGCGCTGGGCCGAACTGCGTTCGCGCCTGCCGGGCAAGCGCCTGTGGGTGACGCATGTCGCCGATGCGTCTCATGAGGATACGATCACAGCGACCTATATGCGCGATCTTGCCGCGCAGGCGGGCATCGAGACGCATGCGGTAGTGATTGACGATCTGGGCGTCGATGGTTCGGGCCGGGTCGTCGACCAGGACGACCAGCTTATCAGTGCGATCTTCAAGCTTTACCCGTGGGAATGGATCGTCAGCGAAGCCTATGGCGAGGACATTATTCGCCACCTGCCCGAGACGTTGTGGATCGAGCCGATCTGGAAAATGATGTGGAGCAACAAGGCGGTGCTCCAGGTGCTGTGGAGGATGTTTCCCAATCATCCCAATTTGCTTGGCGCGTCGATCATCAAGGAAGAGATGGGATCGAGCTACGTCGCCAAGCCATTTCTGGCGCGCGAAGGGTCGAATATCGCCGTGGTCGAACGCGGCAAGGAGATTGCCCGGTCGAGCGGCGACTATCGGGAGGGACTGACGATGTATCAGGAGCTTTATGCCTTGCGCGATTTCGGCAACGGCTATCCCGTCCTGGGCTGCTGGGTGGTCGACGGGGAAGCGGTGGGCATGGGCATTCGCGAGGACGGGCTGATCACCGGCAACCAGGCTCGATTCGTGCCGCATGTCATCAGGGGGTAGGAATATGGGGCGGGTCCAGGCGGCGACCGATACATTCAAGGAATTGGCGGCAATCTATCTGTCGCTGCTGTTGATCTCGGCCGCCATTTACATGCAACTCGAAGGGCGGACCTTTCTCGAGAGCTTTTACTGGGCCGGCACGACCGCGACATCGACCGGCTATGGCGACATCATTCCCAAGACGGCCGGCGGGCAGGCGCTGGCTTTCGTCCTAATGCATATCTCCATCTTCGGGGTCGCGCCGCTGATCATCGTCCGGCTGGTCGACCGGCTGAACGAAAACCGCGACGCCTTCACCCACGAGGAGCAATTGCTGATCCTTGAAACCATTGTTCGGGTCGAAGAGGCGGTGAAGCGGCTCGAGCAGAAGGCGATTGACGCCGAGGCTGCGCCGCTGGCCGATTGAGGCGACGGGCGCAGGGGCGTGCCAGAGGGGAAGCGCCTTGCCCGGAGCAGCGCTTTCCGCTATGCGCGCGGTCGTCTGGCGGGCTTGGCTCGCGGGCGGCCCGCATCATAAGCGAGCGTGACCGGTCGGGAGCCGAAGCTTCCGAACTCGCGTCGCGCTTTTTGTGCATGGAGCAACCGCCCGCCTTCACAGTCTCAAAGGATGCCTCGTCGCCATGGTGGCGCCGGGGCGTAACGGGTTTCACCAAGTCCGCTCGACGGAAGCCGACCATGTTGGTCCGGCCAGCGGCCGAAACGCTTATTTGGAAGTATATTTTTTTATGGCCACTACGGCATTTCCGAGCCGCGACGATTTCGCGGCAATGCTTAATGAATCACTGGGCGGCGAGAATGAGGCCTTCGAGGGCCGCGTCGTCAAGGGCATCGTCACCGGGATCGAGAAC
>JALYRC010000043.1 GCA_030855555.1 Pseudomonadota bacterium | reverse complement strand
CTGCAGCCAGTTGCCGGTGAGGAAGAGGGAGATCGAACTAGCCTCGCCCAACCAAGGGAAACAAAGACATTTTCCCAGCAGTTGTGTCGCACGATTGCGGTGCCGAACCAACTAGGGTCACCGCAGCAAGCGATATTCAGGTTCTTAGACATCCAAACCCCTTCAAGACCGATTTGCAAGAACCTCGACCGAAATAGAGTGCATCGTAGACACATTCACGCAGGTTCGGGCATCACCGCACAGCCGCGTCCGATCGCGGCCAAATTCTGGCAGAGAATCCGCGCATGGTCAGGTGAGTAAGCCTTCAACCGCAAGGTGTAAGCGCGAGGACTGCCGTTCGGCGATCGCGAGGACTTAACAGTCTTGGGCAAGGTTTTAAGGTAGGGATAGACTCTGACCAGCCGCGCGTGCGCCGCCTCAGCCTGACGCCGATTGGGGTATTCGCCGAGTTGCACTATTCGGCTGGCATAGAGGACGCGCTGTGCCTGCACCAGCGCGCGGCGCGCGACGCGCACGCGCCGCGGCGGGTGAAACTCGGGCACTAGAGGTGACTGGCGCTCCTTTGTTGCGGGGATCACTGGTTGCTTTTCGACCGCTTGCTTAGCAACGGCGGCCGCGCTTCTGGATTGGGCTTCAAGCATTCGCGCCAAGGGCGGCGGCGCTTCGACTACGGACGGAAGCGGAGAAGCAGGCTGCGGGAGGGTGGTGGCGGGCAGCGTGGCTGGCGCCTGCCGCGCCTCGGGCAGGTACTCGCGGCCCGATCTGAACGGCTCCTGCCTTGAAGCGCGCCCGGCCAGATAGGAAATCACTCCAACGCCAGCAATCAAGAACAGTGCGAGAAGTGCCGCAGGCATCCTTCTCGCAAAGACGTCGCGCGGCCCGCTTTCGTCACCGGCCCCCTCGAGCGATGGCCGCCTGTGATCGCCGTAAGTCCTGCCGTCGCCCATTGTCGTCTCGCTCAGTCGTTCACCTACGCGCTGCCTCATTCTAGAAGTTATGCGGCGAAAGGGGAACGATTTGTGCATCGGTAAGCTCCAGCCCTGCCAGGCTGAAATAGCGGTTGAAATGAATGCGAGAATGCCCCCACGCGGTCATCGATCGACTCCTGACCTCCCCCTGCACAGGCTGGAGAGGGAATTAGCGGAGGGCCTGGGCGATCAGTTGGCGGGTGTTGGCGATGCCGTAGAGGGCGATGAAACTGCCCATTCGGGGGCCCTGGCCGGAGCCGAGCAGGGTTTCGTAAAGGGTTTGGAACCAGTGGCGGAGAGTTTCGAACGGGTGGTGCTTGCCGATTTCGAAGACGAGGGTCTGAATCTCGTCGCCGGGGGTGGCGGGGTCGAGATTGGCCAGCGCAGCGTCGAGTTCGCGCAGGGCGTCGATTTCATGCGCGACCGGAGCGCGGCGCTTCAGTGTCGGTGCGACATAATCGCAACCATAATTGACGGCTAGGCCAATCAGCTTGTCCAGCTCCGGATGCGTTTCGGCTGACGTGTCCGGGGCATATCGCTGGACGAACTTCCAGACCGTATCCTTGTCACCAACCCCGGGTAAGCTGGCCACATTTAGTAGCAATCCATAGGTGATGGGCAGCGGCGCGCCTGGCACCTTGCCGGCATGGATGTGGTGGACCGGGTTGCCGAGCTTCTGCTCGATCGGTTGCGCGGCATAATTGGCGCGGAAGGTGTAATAATCGTCAACCGCGCGGGGAATGACGCCGATGTGAAGGCTCTTGGCCTTCTTCGGCTCGCGATATGCGAAGAAGGACAGGCTCTCCTCGCTACCGTAGGTCAGCCATTGCTCAAGGCTGAGGCCATTGCCCTTCGACTTGGAGATTTTCTCTCCCTTCTCGTCGAGGAACATCTCATAATTGAAGCCCTCGGGCGGGCGGGCGCCGAGGATGCGCGCGATCTTGCCCGACTGGATGGTCGAATCGATCAAATCCTTGCCGGCCATTTCATAATCGACGCTAAGCGCGACCCAGCGCATCGCCCAGTCGACCTTCCACTGAAGCTTCGCCTTGCCGCCCAGCGCCGATTGCCTGATCCGCGCGCCGTCCTCGTCGGTGAAGGCGACCATGCCGGCCTCCGCATCGACGACTTCAACCGGGACCTGGAGAACGATGCCGCTGGTCGGAGAAATCGGCAGCAGAGGCGAATAGGTCAGGCGTCGTTCTTCGCGCAGGGTCGGAAGCATCACGCCAAGAATATCGTCCCAATGGCGAAGCACGTTGCGGATGGCATCGTCAAAGCGGCCGCTGGCATAATATTCGGTCGAGCTTACGAATTCATAATCGAAGCCGAAGCGATCCAGAAAGTGGCGCAGCAGCGCATTATTGTGGGCGGCGAAGCTGTCGTGAGTGCCGAAGGGATCGGGAATTTGCGTCAGCGGCTTGCCAATGTGCGCGCGAAGCATGTCGCCATTGGGGATATTCTCGGGGACCTTGCGCAGGCCGTCCATATCGTCGCTGAAGGCGATCAGCCGCGTCGCGCCGCCGGTCAATTCTTCATAGGCGCGGCGGACCATCGTCGTTCGCAAGACTTCGTTGAAGGTGCCGATGTGCGGCAGGCCCGATGGGCCGTAGCCGGTTTCGAACAACATTGGCGCCCCCTCGGGCTTGCCGTCGGGCCAGCGCTTTACCAGCTTGCGCGCTTCCTCATAGGGCCACGCCTTGCTCGTTCTGGCGGCGCTGCGGAGCGCCTGATCGCTCTGGTCGACGGTCAACTGTTGCCCTTTCGTTCCGCCAAGGCCAAAGCCTGAGCGTGGCCGCTCCTTTGCCCCTTCCATCGCTTCATGCAACCCATGCCGGCATCTGGGTCGCTCAGGCCCATGCCATTGCCGAAGTGACGCGCGGCCAGGCGATCGGGCGGCTGGCGGAAACGCCGCATGTGCTACTTAACGCGCCACTGGTCGGGCAGCGCCTTGGCACGCCCGACGTCTCGGGGCTCGACCTGCTCGAATTGTTCGCTTTCGTTTATCCGGCGCGCTTTGCCGTGCCCACGGTGGCCGGGCTGGCGCGTGCAGTCGGGATAGAGCCGCCAGCAAGCGACGGCGAGGCCGCGCCGGTGTTGATCGCAATTGCCGGCGCGCTGCTGGCAACGCTGTCCGTTGATTGGCCCGAGCGGGAGGGGGCCTGGACGACGAATGCTACGCTCTATCGCCTCGGCTGGGGCTGGTCGCCGTTCGTTGCCGAGCGACTGGCACAGCCCGAGCGCGGCGAGCGCATGCTGTTCTCGCGCTTGCCGCAATGGGAGGAAGCCGCGGAGCGCCCCGCGCCTCGGACGATGTCGATCCCGGCGGAGGATGCGCAGGAAAGGCTTGCAACACTGACTGGGACGGGCGCCGAACAGCGCCTCGGCCAAGTGGCGATGGCGCGCGAAACGGCGGGGATATTCTCCCCGCGCAAGGCGGTTGGCGAGCCGAACATGCTGCTTGCCGAGGCAGGGACGGGCATCGGCAAGACGCTGGCCTATCTCGCACCGGCGTCATTATGGGCTGAGCGCGCCGGCGGGACGGTGTGGGTGTCGACCTTCACCAAGGCGCTTCAGCGGCAACTCGACGCCGAAAGCGCGCGCATCGTCACCGACCCCGAACAACGCAAGAAGCGCATCGTCATCCGCAAGGGGCGCGAAAATTATCTCTGCCTGCTTAACCTCGAGGATGCCATGCAGGGCGCGTTCGCGGGACGAGCAGCGGTGCTGGCGCAGTTGGTCGGGCGCTGGGCGGCTTATTCGAAAGACGGCGACATGGTCGGGGGCGACTTGCCCGGCTGGTTGCCAAGCCTGTTCCGCCGCGCCGGTGCAGCGGCGCTGACCGACCGCCGCGGCGAGTGCGTCTACGCCGGCTGCCCGCACTATCGCAAATGCTTCATCGAGCGAGCCGAGCGAGCCGGACGCGAAGCCGACATCGTCATCGCCAATCATGCCCTAGTCATGGTCAATGCGGCCCGTGGGCGCCCCGACGCACCGACGCGGATCGTGTTCGACGAAGGCCATCATTTGTTCGACGCCGCCGATTCGACCTTTTCCTCCGCCCTGACCGGGCAGGAAGCGATCGAAATGCGGCGCTGGATCGTCGGCCCTGAAGGAAAGGCACGCGGACGGCGCCGCGGTCTGGCGGCGCGCTTGCTTGACGTATGTTCCTATGACGAAGCTGGTGCCGAGGCGCTTGACGCCGCAGTGGAAGCCGGGCGCGCTTTGCCAACCGACGGCTGGTTGCAGCGGGTAGCGGAGGGCGATCCGTTTGGGCCGATCGAGCGCTTGCTTGGACACGTCCGCGGCACGGTTTATGCGCGATCCAAGGCGCAGGAGGCCGGCTACGGGCTCGAAACCGAATTGGCCGAGCCCGACGGCGCATTGGTCAGCGCCGCCGCGGCGGCGATGGAAGCACTCGAAGCGCTTGCTCGACCGCTCGCGGCGCTGACCCGGCGGCTGGAGGCGATCCTCGAGGATGCACCCGATTGGCTCGACTCGCAGGCACGGGCACGGGTCGAGGGGGCGATTAGCGGACTGATGTGGCGGCGCGAAACGCTTGGCGCCTGGATTGCACTGCTTGGACGCGTCGGCGGAATAGGCGACCCCGACTTCGTCGACTGGCTTGCGATCGAGCGCGTCGAGGGGCGAGAATATGACATGGGGATACGCCGCCACTGGCTCGACCCGACGAAGCCGCTGGCCAAGGCCGTGCTCGCGCCGGCGCATGGGGTGCTGGTGACATCGGCGACCCTCCGCGGGGCCGAGGGCTGGCCAAGCGCCGACGAACGCACCGGTGCAAGCCATCTTGGCGGAGAAACGGCGCACTTCGAAGCGCACAGCCCGTTCGATTATGAGCGCAATGCCGAAGTGTTGATCGTGACTGATCTTCCGCGCGGCGACATTGCGGCATTGGCCGGCGCTTATGCAAAGCTGATCGAGACTGCTGGGGGCGGCACGCTTGGCCTGTTCACGGCGATCCAGCGGCTGCGCAGCGTCCACGCCCGGATCGCCGACCGCCTGGCCCGCGCGGGACTTCCATTGCTGGCACAGCATGTCGATCCGATCGATACGGGAACGCTGGTCGATATTTTCCGTGACGACCCGCGCTCGTCACTGCTCGGTACCGATGCCTTGCGCGACGGGGTCGACGTTCCGGGCGAGTCGCTACGGCTGGTGGTGATGGAGCGTGTTCCGTGGCCGCGTCCAAGCGTGCTTCATGCAGCGCGGCGGCTCGCCAACGGTGGCAGCGCCTATGACGACCGCGTCGTGCGTGCGAAGCTGGCGCAGGGGTTCGGGCGATTGATCCGGCGGCAGGGTGACCGTGGACTGTTCGTCATATTGTCGAGCGCAATGCCGTCGCGGCTGTTGACGGCGTTCCCCCCCGAGGTGACCGTTTCGCGGCTACCGCTGGACGCTGCGCTTGAACGCGTGCGCCGAAAATTATCCGGCGAGGGCGGCGGCGAGCCGATCGCGCAGCCCGACGAGACGCTCGACCGGGATGCCGCTTTCCTGCGGGGCGACGGCGGCGGCGATGGGGACCGCGGGAGCGGCTAGCACCGGTTCGGAGCCGCTAACCCCATCGCCGAGCAGCTGCTGGACCCCGCGCACAGTATAGCCCTGGCTGTTCAGCAAGGCATGAATGCGCCGCGCAAGCGCCACGTCGGCGGGACGATAGTAACGACGATTGCCAGCACGCTGGAGCGGCCGAAGCTGCGGGAACTTCGACTCCCAATAGCGCAGGATATGCTGCGCCACGCCAAGTTCCGCGCTTAGCTCGCCGATCGTCCGGAAGGCATCGGGGGACTTGTCGCGCGCGGGCATCGAGAGTTTAGCCGGCAATCCGGTCGCGCATCGACTGGCTGGCACGGAAGGTCATCACGCGCCGCGGTGCGATCGGCACTTCGATCCCGGTCTTGGGATTACGGCCGACCCGTTCTCCCTTGTCGCGCAAGATGAAGCTGCCGAAGCCGGAAATCTTGACGTTATGACCTTCCGACAACTCGTGGCACATGTGGAAAAGTACCCGCTCCACGACCCCGGCGCTCTCGGCGCGTGACAGTCCAAGGCGGTTATGAACAATATCGGACAAGTCGGCCCGGGTCAGCGTACCCAAATGAAGACCATCGTTCGATCGGGCAACACCTGCATCCGCCATAATATTCTCCACCCCTTTGGTGCGACTCAAAACCCCCGTCGCTGTGATCTTTACGCTAACGCAACCGAAGTCCGTCGGCAATGCGACTTTTGCTATATTTTCCAATTGGATCAATAGCGAAGCGCGGCCGCCCCCCAAGTGAATCCACCACCCATTGCTTCAAGCACGATGAGATCGCCCCGCTTGATGCGCCCGTCACGCACTGCGACGTCGAGCGCGAGCGGCACCGAAGCGGCGGATGTGTTGGCATGGCGATCGACGGTGACGACAACCTTATCGGGTGAAAGACCCAATTTGCGCGCGGTCGCGTCGAGGATTCGGGCATTGGCCTGGTGCGGGACGACCCAGTCGACGTCGCTCGGCTCGAACCCCGCCGTATCGAGCACTTCACGAAGTACGTCGTGAAGGTTGACGACTGCGTGGCGAAAGACTTCCCGCCCCTTCATCCGCAGCTTGCCGACCGTCCCCGTGGTCGACGGTCCGCCATCGACGAACAGCATGTCATTGTGGCGCCCGTCGGCATGAAGCTTGGTGGCGAGGATGCCCGATTCGCCTTCCTCGGCTGACAGGACCAGCGCACCCGCACCATCGCCGAACAGGACGCAGGTCGTGCGGTCTTCCCAGTCGAGGATCCGGGAAAAGGTTTCCGCGCCGATCACCAGTGCGTGCCGAGCGCTTCCGCCGCGAAGCATCGAATCGGCGACGGTCAGCGCGTAAAGGAAGCCGGTGCAGACGGCGTGCACGTCGAAGGCGACGCAATCGTCGATCCCGAGTGCCGCCTGGACCTTGGTCGCCGAAGACGGAAAGGTCTGGTCAGGGGTCGCGGTGGCAAGGACGATCAGCCCAATGTCCTGCGGCGTCAGTCCCGCCGCTTCAAGCGCGCCGCGCGCCGCTTCAGTCGCAAGCGTAGCGGTGGTCTCGCCTTCGCCGGCGATGTAGCGGCTTCGGATTCCCGTACGCGCGACGATCCACTCGTCGGTCGTGTCGACCATCTCGGCAAGCTCGGCATTATCGACCCGGCGCTTGGGCAAAGCCGATCCGGTGCCCCGGATGACTGACCTGATCGTCATGCCTTCGCCCCGCCAGAAAGAGTCTCGTCGGAAAAGGCGTGGGCGCGGAAATTATCGAGGTCGTCGCCGATCTTGCGCGTGATGTCGTTGCGCACAAGCGATGCAGCGACCGCGATCGCATTGGCGACGCCCTTGTAATTGGCCGCACCGTGGCTCTTCACCACCAGCCCGTTGAGCCCGAGGAAAACCGCGCCATTATGATTGTTGGGATCAAGATGGGTCTTGAGCAGGTTGAGCGCCGGCTTGGATAGAGCGAAGCCCGCCTTCGAGCGAAACGATGAGGTAAAGGCGCGGCGCAAAAGGTCGGTAACGAAGCGCGCGGTGCCCTCTGCGGTCTTCAGTGCGATATTGCCCGAAAAGCCGTCGGTGACGACGACGTCGATGTCACCGCGCGACAATTTGTCGCCTTCGGTAAACCCGTCGAAGCGCAACGGCAGATAGCTCGCCTCACGAAGGAGTGCAGCGGCTTCCTTCAGTTCGTCCGTTCCCTTCAATTCTTCGGTCCCGATATTGAGCAGGCGCACGCGCGGCTTGGCCATGCCGTAGACGGAGCGTGCATATGCCGCTCCCATGACCGCGAACTGAACCAAATTCTGAGCATCGCATTCGGTGTTGGCACCAAGGTCAAGCATGACGAGGTCGGTCGGCCCGAGCGTTGGAAGAAGCGCGGCCAGGGCCGGGCGGTCGATGCCGGGCATTGTGCGGAGCGCAAGCTTGGCCATCGCCATTAGCGCACCGGTATTGCCGGCCGACAAAGCGGCGTCGGCGGTGCCGGTTTTCACCGCGTTGATGACCAGGCCCATCGACGTGGTCTTTGCGCGGCGGATCGCCTGGCTTGGCTTTTCGCTCGACTCGATCGAATCGGCGGTGTGGTGGACGGTAACAACTTCGGTCAGTGGCCGGTGCTTGGCGAGCTCGGCAGCGATCAGATCCTGGTCGCCGTAAAGTTCGAAGCGAAGCGTGCGGTCCTTGCGACGCGCACGTGCCATGCCGGCAATGATCACTGCCGCGCCGGCGTCTCCGCCCATGGCGTCAATCGCGATGCGTGGGCTCACCAAGCCGGGGCTTACCATGCCTGGGTTTCCCTCGGTTGCGATGAGAATCAGGCCTCGTTCGGAACGACCTCGCGGCCGTTATAATGGCCGCAGGCGACGCAAAGATTGTGCGGGATCTTGAGTTCGCCGCAATTCTTGCATTCCTGGAACGTCGGCACCTTCAGCGCATCGTGGCTGCGGCGCATGTTGCGCTTCGATGGCGACGTTTTTCTTTTAGGGACGGCCATCTCGGCTCACCTCGACTTGGGATCAAAAAAATTAGCGACTTTCCGCGACCAACTCATCGGGTTGCCCCGCGGCGGCGGCCGGATCGTCGCGAACGAGTGCGCCCTATAGCGAAATGAAGCGGGGAAGC
>JALYRC010000038.1 GCA_030855555.1 Pseudomonadota bacterium | reverse complement strand
CGCACGCTATTACGGCAACGCCGTTTGACGGGGTCGACTTGCCCGACAGCCGCAATCGCCTCGCCGGGTGGAGCGCCGATCGCCAGCGCATCTTCCTGTCGGCGCTTGCCGAAACCGGCTCGGTTCATCTCGCCAGCAATCATGCGCGGCTCTCCGCCCGCTCCGCCTACCGCCTGCGCACCCGCTCGCCGGCCTTTGCCAGCGCCTGGGACGCCGCGCTTTCGCTCTCCGTCGGGCGACTGTCGGCGATCGTCTTCGACCGCGCCATCCATGGCCGCGTTGAACAAGTCTACCGCGACGACGAACTAATCGGCGAGCGGCGCGTCCCCAATGACCGACTGCTGACATGGCTGCTTGCGCGGCTCGATCCCAAGCGCTTCGCTCTGCCGTGGGAGCAGCGCGGCGATGCCGACCCGCAGGCCGAGGCCGTGGCGTCATTTCCGGCGCTGCTCGACGGCCTTGCCGATGTCCCCTCGGTCGACTGAAACCTCGTCACCAGTGCGAACATTGGGAACATTCGCCTGATTTTCCCTCCTGGCGCCACGGACGGAAGGCGGCCGCGGTGTCTGGAAACCGTAACCGTCCCGACGCAGCGCTGACGCCCGGCTCCGCTATTTGCAGGTCGAAGTCAGCGTAAGCGGAGATTCAAGATGGCGATGATCCTTGGCGGCACGGTGATGATCGGGACCGCGACCATGTGGCTGTTCGCGCGCTCGCCGCTTGGCCGCGCCATTGGCTGCAGCTTCGACGGTTTCGCCGAAGCATGCCGCGCCGAACCGGGCGCGCTTCGCTAGTCCTTTGAGGGGTCGAAGTTGTCGATCGGCTTGACCACGCCATAATGCTCCTCGTGCGGGGCATGGCCAAGCGGCGGCCAGTCCGGCGCGTGTTCTGGAACGGCGGCGTCCGGCAGGCGGTCGAGCAGGTCGCGGACCAGGGTCAGGCGGCCGCGTTTCTGGTCGTTGAAGTCGACCAATGTCCATGGCGCCGCCTTGCTGTGACTGGCCTTGAGCATCGCTTCGCGCGCCTTGGTGTAATCGTCATACTTGCCCCGCGCGGCCAAATCGATCGGCGACAATTTCCAGCGCTTGAGCGGATCGGCAAGCCGCTCAGCGAACCGTTCCTCCTGCCGCTCCTGGTCGCAGCATAGCCAATATTTGAACAGCAGGATGCCATCGTCGATCAGCATCTTCTCGAACGCCGGAACCGCCTTCAGGAACGCCGCAACCTCCGCGTCGGTGGCAAAGCCCATGACCTTCTCGACCCCGGCGCGATTGTACCAGCTGCGGTCGAACAGCACGATTTCGCCCTTGGCGGGCAAGTGAGCGGCAAAGCGCTGGAAATACCATTGCCCCTTCTCCGCCTCGCTTGGCTTTCCGAGCGCGACGGTGCGGCACTGGCGCGGATTGAGCTTGTCGGAGATCGCCTGGATCGCGCCGCCCTTGCCGGCGGTGTCGCGGCCTTCGAACAATATCGCGATGCGTTGCCCGGTCACCGCGACCCACCGCGCCATTGCGACCAGCTCGGCCTGCATCGGCTCGATCAACTTCTCATATTTCTTGCGCTTGAGGGTCATGAACACCAATCCTGCTTTGCCCCGACATAGTGCTCCGCAAGCCCTTCGTCGACGAGCTGATCGCCAAGCGAAACGCCGTCGCGCCGTGCGACGCGAAGATCGCGGCCGTGACTGTCCCGGTCGTGGAAGCGATGCCCGACCAGTTCGAATCCGCCTTGATTGACCAAAAAAAGCAAGCGATCCGCGGCGCGCTCGCCAAGCGCCCGCTCGGCGGCGCATTTGGCTCCCTTGAGTTCAGGAGCGTCGATCCCGACCAGCCGCACGCGCCGCTGTCCGAGCCGGAACGTGTCCCCATCGACGACGCACGCCATGCTTCGCCCCCTGCCGCAGCGCGTAAAGCGCGCTTCGATCCGCTCGGGCCGCCCAGCGGTTGGACCCATTGGCGGAACGATTGCAGGATCGAGAAGCGCGCCGGCAACCGCAAGCAGCACGACGAGCAGCGCCGATTTGACGAAGCGAGCGCGTTTGCGGCGCACGTGACGCTCACCGGCGCGGCGAAATCGGAAATTTCCCATTGCCCGCACCATGGCCGAAGCGGACTCGCTTTAGAAGCTCCAGCGCGCCGAGACGGAACCGCCACCACAAGCGTTCGTTACGCCAGCAGAACAGGACTTACAGGGAGAATATCAGTGGCCAATGAATATGAGACCGATCGCCCAATCGATCCGGTCGATCGCCCGGTCGAACGCACGACGATCATCGAAACCGGCAACGGCAATGGCGGCGGCGGCGTTCTTGCCGTGGTCCTGCTGATCATCGTCGTACTGGCCTTGCTGTTTGTCTTCCGCGACCAGCTTGGCCTTGGCGGGAGCAAGACGGAAATTTCGATCCCCGATAAGATCGACGTCAACATCAACTGACTTTGACCGCCGACGCTGCGGCGCGTAACGACCCCCTCGCTTCCGTTGGGAACGAGGGGGTCGAGGCGTGACCATGAACGAGCTTCAATATCTGACCGGTTTCGGCGGCCATTTCGCCACCGAGGCGGTCGCCGGCGCGCTTCCCGAAGGGCGCAACAGCCCGCAGCGACCGGCATTCGGCCTCTACGCCGAGCAAGTCTCGGGAACCGCCTTCACCGCTCCGCGCCATGAAAATCGGCGTAGTTGGCTGTATCGGATGCGGCCGACGGCTGATCATCGCCCATTTACGCCATATGGCGGTGCCGGCCTGTTCGCGCCGGGACGGCTCGATGAGCCGCTTGCTCCCAACCGGCTGCGCTGGGATCCGCCCGCGGATCTTCCCGCGGACTGCGATTTCGTCGATGGCATGGTGACGATGCTGACTAACCGCGACCCCGCCGACCTGGAGGGCGTCGCGGTTCATTTGTATCGCGCGTCAAAGTCGATGGTCGACCGCGTGTTCGCCAATGCCGATGGCGAAACGCTGATAATTCCGCAGGCTGGCGCTCTTCATCTGGTGACCGAGCTTGGGCGCATCGATGTCGCGCCCGGATCGATTGCATTGATCCCGCGCGGCATTCGCTTTCGGGTCGAAGTGGACGGCTGGGCGCGCGGCTATATTGCGGAAAATTACGGCGCCATGTTCCGCCTCCCCGAGTTGGGGCCGATCGGGTCGAATGGCCTTGCCAATGCGCGCGACTTCGAAACCCCGGTTGCCGCGTTCGAAGACGTCGATCGGCCGTGCGAGTTGATCCAGAAATACCTCGGCAATTTGTGGACGACGACGCTCGACCATAGCCCGCTCGATGTCGTCGCATGGCACGGCAACCTTGCTCCGTGGCGCTACGAACTGAAGCGCTTCAATGCGGTCGGCTCGATCAGCTTCGATCACCCCGACCCATCAATCTTCACCGTGCTGACGAGCCCGAGCGACGTCGCTGGCCGAGCAAATGCCGATTTCGTCATATTTCCACCGCGCTGGTTAGTAGCAGAGGGCACTTTTCGCCCGCCGTGGTTCCACCGCAACGCCATGAGCGAGGCAATGGGGCTGATCGACGGCGCCTACGATGCCAAGGCAGACGGGTTTGCGCCCGGCGGCATGTCACTTCACAATCTGATGAGTGGCCATGGCCCCGACGTCGCCAGTTGGAAAGCCGCGAGCGACGCGGAGTTGAAGCCTGTAAAGCTCGATTCAACCATGGCGTTCATGGTCGAGAGTTGCTGGCCGTTCATGCCGACGCGCTTTGCCCTCGACCGCGCACAACCCGATTATGACGAGGCCTGGGCCGATTTTCCGAAAGCGAAACTGCCGTGATCAATTTGACCGACGAGACGCATGATCCTGCGCTTGCGAGCTGGGTGGCAAGCGCAGATGGCCACGCCGATTTCCCGATCCAGAATTTGCCGCTCGGGGTGTTTTCGACTGGCGGCGGCGAGCCGCGAATTGGAGCCGCGATCGGTGACATGATCGTCGATGTGGGGGGGCTTGGCGAAGCAGGACTGCTTGAAGAACGCTGGCGGGCGGCCCTCACGCAGCGGACGCTTAACGCATGGTTCGCGCAAGGCCGTGATGAGGGCCGCGCGTTGCGCCGGTCACTGTCCGCCCTGTTGTCGGACGAGGCGCAGCGGAGGGCAGTAGAACCGCATTTGGTGTCGCAAGACGAAGCCACGATGGACCTCCCCTGTGCGATCGGCGACTACACCGATTTCTACGTCGGCATTCACCACGCGATGAACGTCGGCAAGCAGTTCCGCCCCGACCAGCCGCTGTTGCCGAATTATAAATATGTCCCGATCGGCTACCACGGGCGCGCCAGCTCGGTGCGGGTGACGGGCGAGGACGTCATCCGGCCAAAAGGACAACGCAAGCCGCCCGAAGCCGAGGCGCCAGAATATGGCCCGTCGCGGCGTCTCGATTATGAGCTTGAGCTTGGGATGTTCATTGGCCGCGGCAATGCACTTGGCGAGCCGATCGCGATTGGTTCGGCGCCCGATCACGTCGCGGGCTATTGCCTGCTTAACGACTGGTCGGCGCGCGACCTGCAGGCGTGGGAATATCAGCCGCTCGGACCGTTCCTTGCCAAGAATTTCCTGACCAGCATTTCGCCGTGGGTCGTCAGCCCCGAGGCGCTGGCGCCGTTTCGCACGGCGATCCCTGACCGCCCCGCCGGAGACCCGGGACCGCTGCCCTATCTAAGCGATGACAACGACCGCGCCAGCGGCGGGCTGGGTGTCACGCTCACTGCCAGCCTTCTCACCGCGAAGATGCGCATCTCCGGCGATCAGCCGTTCGAATTGAGCCACGGGGAAGCCGCTGCGGCAATGTATTGGTCCGCGGCACAGATCATTACCCACCACAGTTCCAACGGCTGCAACCTCATGCCGGGCGACCTCATCGGGACCGGCACCCTGTCGGTCGCCGACGCAAGCGGGCTGGGGTCGATGATGGAGATCAGCCAGAGCGGCAAGACACCGCTCACGCTGCCCAACGGCGAGCAACGCAGCTTCCTGGAAGATGGCGACGAATTGACGCTTAGCGCGCGCTGTTCTGCACCGGGCGCGGTTCCGATCGGCTTCGGCACGTGCCGCGGGCGAGTATGTCCGCCGCGCTAGCCGTTTTCAAACCGGGCGCGGAATTCGCTTGCCTTTGGTTCGGCTGGTCAAGTGAAAGCGTAGGCAGCGGTCGCAGCGATAGACCCTGAGATCCGCATCGGAGCGCGACGCGACCTCGAACGCGGCGTGGCGATCCACGAAACGCGCTTTCCTCGCGCAGATGCTCAGCCTGGTACGCACGTCTAGGAAGCGAGGAAGCCGAGCAATTCGTCGATATCGATTGGCTTGCGGAACACGGTGATGGCCTCGCGATCAATTGCGGTCAGGCTATCGTCGGCATAGCCCGTCATCAGAGCCGACCGCATTTGCGGCCGCATCGAAATGATCTGGTTGATCGTTTGCACACCGTTGAAGCCGGCCATTGCGAAATCGCTCAGCAAGAAATCAAATTCAGCGCCCTCGCCGACGGCGGTGATGGCACTTGCGCCGTCGGCTGTCGCGACCACGTTGAAGCCATGCTCGCGTAATTGTTCGCCGACCACGGTTCGGACCGCCTCGTCGTCATCGACCAGCAGGATGGACCGGACCGCTGTCGGTCCCGGAGGAAGCCGCCTGGTCCGCTCACTGACGGGCTGAGGGGTTGACGGCAGGATCATGTCGATCGTTGTGCCGCTGCCAATCTTGCTTTTGATCAATAGCCGTCCGCCCGATTGCTGGACGAAGCCAAGCACCATCGACAAGCCGAGACCGGTACCCTTGCCGGCTTCCTTGGTGGTATAAAAGGGCTCGGTAATCTTTTCGATGTCGCTTTCCGCAATGCCGCCGCCCTGATCCGTAACGCGGATGCGAAGATAGTTTCCCGACGGCAAGGTCGCTGCCTCGGGCCCTTCCAGATCAGATTTTTCGTCGATCTCGACGGTTACCTGGCCACCGTCAGGCATGGCGTCGCGAGCGTTCAGGATGAGGTTAAGCAGCGCAAGCTCAAGCTGGGACTTATCAACGAACAAATTGCTTTCGGTTTGCGGACATTGCCAATCGATGCTGACTGTCCCACCCAGCGTATGCTCCACCAGCCCCGCGACCGATAGGCACAAGCTGCTCGGATCGACGCTGATGGGGGTCAAGTCCTGCTTGCGCGCGAAGGCCATCATCCGCCGCACCAGCTCGGCGCCATGCTCCGCAGCGTGACGCATCTGATCGACGATCAGTTTCTCGCGGTCGCCCAGCTTCAGCCTGCGCTCAAGGACATGAATACCTCCAAGCACAGCCGCCAGCAGATTATTGAAGTCGTGCGCAACGCCTCCGGTCAATTGGCCGATGGCCTCCATTTTCCCCGCCTGGACAAGTTGCTCCTCCAGCCGCTTTTGCGTCGTGACATCAAGCAGGGTGCCAGCCCAACGCTCCCGGCCGTCACCATCGTCGTCGACGCGGACGCATTGCTCGAAGAAATGCCGTACTTCACCTTCATCGCTGGTCCAGCGATAATGGAGCGTTACGGTTTGCGAACCAGGGTCGATCCGCGAGGCTCGGTCGCGATCTTCGGGATGAATGTTCGCTTCCCAGTCATGATGCGTTTCGGCTTGGATGTCATTCGCAACCCCCGTGAGCTGCATCAGATCGCCACCCACGAAGCGCCGGCGCACCTGGCCCTCAGCATCGACTACGCCTTCGAACAAAGCGATCGGCAAGGCATCGAGGATGGCGGCCTGTTGCGCACGGCTCTGCTCAAGCTCTCGAACAATGCGCAAGCGCTCGAACTCGGCACGGTAATTTTCGTCGCGCAATTTCTGCTCGGCGCGACTTTTCTCCTCGACCTGCATTCGCATGTTGAACAGGTCGACGAATACGCCGACTTTCGACTGCAGCATCATCGGATGGACCGGCTTGAACACATAATCGACCGCGCCCATCGCGTAGCCGCGCATCAAATGTTCGGTTTCCTTGTTGACCGCCGACAGGAAGATGATCGGGATTCGCGCGGTCTGCTTGCGTTGGCGGATGAGGCCCGCCGTTTCGTATCCGTCCATTCCCGGCATGAACACGTCGAGCAGGATCACGGCAAAGTCGTTGGTCAGCAGAGTGCGAAGCGCGTCCCCGCCCGAGGTGACGCAAACTACTTCGGCGACTTCCTCAAGCACTTCCGATAGCGCCAGCAGGTTGCGCTCATCATCGTCGACCAGCAGGATGCGCGCCTTTTCGCGGCCCTTCGACCGCGAGTTTTTGGTGACGGCATTGGGCTTTTTGGTCAGCACGATCGGTCAGGCCACCTTGGTCGAGCGCTTCTGGCGCGCAGGCTCTTGACCGGCCTTCGGCCGCCCAAGCCAGACCCGGATCAAGGCAAGCAGTATATCAACGTCGACTGGCTTGGAAATATAGTCAGAAGCGCCCGCGTCGAGACATTTCTGGCGATCGCCCTTCATCGCCTTTGCGGTGACTGCGATCAACGGAGTGTTGGCGAGCGCGGGATTGCCTCTTATGCGGCGCATCGTTTCATAGCCGTCCATTTCGGGCATCATGATATCGACCAGCGCGACATCGATCGTCGGCGCCGTTTCAAGGATACGAATACCTTCGGCACCGCTTTCCGCGTGAAGAACCTTGACGTCGTGCGCCTCCAGCACGCTGGTCAGCGAATAGATATTCCGGATGTCGTCATCGACGATGAGGATACGGCTTCCCGATAGCTCGGCGATCGGCTTCTTCGCAGTCCCGGAAGCGGGCGGACGCGGGGTCTTGCCCTTCTTTCTGGGGGCCTTCGCGGCCGAAGCAATGGTCTCGAACAGTGCGGTCAGGACATCGCTGTCGGCGGGCTTCTCGGTCACACCGGCGGCGCCAAGCGTAAGCGCATGCGCAGCTTGCTCGGCACCCGAAATGACGTGCACCGGTATTGTCATCGTGTCCGGGTCATGGCCAAGCAAATCAAGCAGGACGAACCCGTCGATGTCCGAAAGTCCAAGGTCGAGCGTGATCGCGGTCGGTTTCATTTTGCGTACCATCGCCACGGTGCCTGACCCGCTCGACGAGATGACGCCCTTGAGACCCGCGCCATGCGCAAGGTCGAGCAATATGCCGGCGAAGGTCGGATCATCCTCGACGATCAAGACGAAAGGCTTACCTTCGAGATTGTCGCGGTCGTCAGGCAGTGGCACTGCCGCTGGCGTGACGGTGGCAAAGTCGCGGTCGGGATTCGGCAGGGCCATGCGGCGGCCAGCAGATTCAAGCGGTACGAACAGGGTGAAGGTCGAACCTTCGCCAGGGACCGAGCGCACTTGAAGTTCGCCACCCAGCAGACGTGCGATTTCGCGGCTGATCGACAGACCAAGGCCGGTGCCGCCATATTTGCGGCTGGTGGTCCCGTCGGCCTGCTGGAACGCCTCGAAGATCAGTCTCTGCTTGTCCTGAGGAATGCCGATCCCCGTATCGGTGACCGAAATCTCGATCGCATTGCGCACTTCGCGAAGTACCGGGTGGTTGGTGCTCCAGCCTGAAGTCGCCGGCTTGACCGCGAGCGTAACGCTGCCGGCGGCAGTGAACTTGAATGCATTCGACAACAGGTTGAGCACGACCTGCTGAAGCCGCTTCTCGTCGGTCAAGATAGACGCCGGCAGCCCCTCGTCGAATTCGACGTTGAACGACAGGCCCTTTTCCGACGCCAATTGGCCGAACGTGCGCTCCATGTGCTGGCGCAGCGCGGCCAGCGCGAAATCGCCAAGCTCGATCGACACCGTGCCGGATTCGATCTTCGAAAGATCGAGAATGTCGTTGATGAGGCTAAGCAAGTCAGTCCCCGCGCCGTGGATCGTGCGGGCGAATTCGGTCTGCTTCTCGTTGAGATTGCCCTGCTGATTATCCGCCAGCAGCTTAGAGAGAATGAGCAGTGAGTTCAGCGGGGTGCGCAACTCGTGGCTCATATTGGCGAGGAATTCGGACTTGTACTTCGAGGTTAGCGCGAGCTGTTCGGCCTTCTCCTCCACCGCGCGGCGCGCCATTTCGATTTCGAAATTCTTGGCTTCGACCTGCCGCTTCTCATTCTCGAGCAGCTGGGCTTTTTCCTGAAGCTCCTCATTGGTGGCGTGGAGTTCCTCTTGCTTTGTCGTCAGCTCGGTCTGGCGCGCCTGGAGTTCCTGGGTCAGCAATTGTGACTGCTCGAGCAACCCTTCGGTGCGCATCGTCGCGGCGATCGTGTTAAGCACGATGCCCACGGTTTCCATCAACTGGTTGAGGAAGCTGTGATGGGTTTCGTTAAACTCCTCGAACGAGGCGAGTTCGATCACTGCCTTGACCTCATCCTCGAACAAGGCCGGCAGGATATTGATGTTGGCCGGGGTCGCCGAGCCAAGCCCCGAACCGATCTTGATGAAATCGCCCGGAACCTTGGTCAGGCGCATTGGCCTTTTGTCGGCGGCGGCTTGTCCGATGAGTCCTTCGCGGAGCCCGAACTGCTTCTTCAGATCGTCGCGGCTGCCCGCGCCATAGCTCGCCACGAGGTCGAGGCGAGTTTCGTCCTCGTCGCGATTGGTGACGTAGAACACGCCATATTGTGCGTTCACCAGCGGTGCGAGTTCGGACATGATGAGATTGGAAATGGTCGCGAGGTCGCGCTCGCCCTGTAGCATGCGGCTGAACCGCGCGAGGTTAGTCTTCAGCCAGTCTTGCTCCGCATTCTTGAGCGTCTGATCCTTCAGATTAAGGATCATCTCGTTGATATTGTCCTTAAGTGCGGCCATCTCGCCCGATGCTTCGACAGCAATCGAGCGGCTAAGGTCACCCTTGGTCACGG
>JALYRC010000027.1 GCA_030855555.1 Pseudomonadota bacterium | reverse complement strand
CCGAACGCGCGTCGAACGATCCGGAAGTTTAAGACCCCGTCGGGACCAGCTCGCTTCGCTGCACGAGCCTGCTCAATTGATGCGAGCGAAGCACGGGCCGACGCGCTGCAACCTTCAAGACCTTTCTTGGTCAGCTGGAGGAGGAATGCCTCGGCTGCAGTCACTCGCCGCTCTCGTCCATCCTCCCGGATCGTTACCATCTGCCCCAACAGATGATCGTAAGGAATGTTGTTCTTCCTGCCTCGGGGCCGGCCTCGTGGGTTATCGCCAAATCGTTTAGCAGCGTCGAGCGGATGTCATCGTAACGGCGCCGAACGGCCGTCGAGGTGCACCCCTCACGCCAACGGACGCTAAGCGCATCCGAGGTGTCCTAAACAGAATTTAGTGACTCGTACTTCACACCGGTGATGGCTCGTCCCGGGCGAGATCTCAGGGCCGCTTTTCGTCCGTTCGTACATTTGCAAGAACGCCCTCAACAATATCGGCAGCGCTCAACGCCCCGCCGGCCCGACGGAGTTCAGCAGTTAGCGGATCGAGCCGCCGGGGAAAGTCTGGACTCGTCAGCAGTCGATCGACTTGCGCAGCAAGAGCGGGACGGTCCCACAACGGTGCCATTCGTTCCCCTATCTGACGAGCAAGGATGCGTGCCGTAGTGCCTTTCTGGTCGAAGGCGATCGGCCGCACAATCATGGGAACGGCGGCAGCGATGCAGTCCATTACGGTGTTAAGCCCCGCGTGGCTCACACACAACGCAGCCCGCGTGAGTATTTCCCGCTGCGGCACGAAATCGAAAACATAGTCAGCCCCAATGCTTTCCGCCTGCCGCTTGCTTAGCAATCCCCCGTGAGCGACGACAAGTTCGGCTCCTGCGGCCCGACATGCCCGCGCGATTGCCTTGAACACGCGCAGGCGACCGCCCTGCAGTGTTCCCATCGTTGCAAACACCAACGGTCTGAGACCGTCCGGGGTGAATGGCAAAGAAACATCGACCTTTGGGGCTTGTAGCGAGCGAATTGGACCTACCGCTCTAAACGGGATTGGCTCAGGTCTGGGAAAATCAAAGCCTCGGGTGACTTGGGCAATTTGCGCTTCGGGCGAGAGGCAATCGATCAAGGTTGAGCGTGGACCTATGTCGAACCGATCGGCCCAGCCGGAGATTACGTTATAATGGCGGCGCATCAGAAGATCTCCCACCCGCTGCCCGCCTCGCGCCTTATTGATGCCATCATGGCTCGAATCGAAGGGCCAGTCCAGGAAAGGCAGCGGGACGCCAGGGGCGGGGTTGATCGGAAGGGCACAGGCCAAGCTAATGTGCGGCAGCCGGGAGCTTGCAGCAAGCAGGCCGGCAGCAGGCTCGAGCTGGTCACCAACGATCGCATCCGCTCGGATCCGGTGGAGGATGGCTGGCCCCCCGAAGCAAAGCTGATCGGTCAAGGCAGCGCCATCGGCAATGGTCCGCAGCGCACCCCATATCCCGCCCGGATGTGTCGCGTTCTTAAGCACTCTATCCGTGGGCGGGTCCCCGGATCGAGGTGGCGCTTCTTCCACAGCCGCCCAGGGAGCAGTCACCATTTTGCCGGCGCCAGAATTGAGCAGAAACGTTATCCTGTGACCCCGCCTCGCCAGCTCCTCGCCGAGTGCCTCGAACGTTCGCACGTGACTAACGTATGGGGGGCAGAGAAAGGCAATGTGGGCCATGGCTGGCGTCGATGGGGTGGGATGGTTTACACGGCAAGTTGAAACTTGATCGTCGCTGAATCATTGTCGCGCTGTGCCGGAGTTCGCCTTATCTTTTCGTGCTGCTTTCACTCGGCAGGGTAAATGTCGGGTTAGCTTGCCCGATGAGCTTCGCTGGTGGGTGCTTTCAGCGACGGCTATTTTGGTTTTGGTCGGTTGGCTTGCACTGCTCGGTCGTCCATGGCTACCCGGGCAACCGCTGCGTCTATGGAACGGCGATTTCCGGCTGATACACAACAGCCAGCATTTGGCGGACGGTTACTCCCTGCTTCACCTATCTTTCGGAGCGCTAATCTTCGCGTTGACCCACCAGTTCAACCCGGCGTTAGATAGGGGCCGCCTAGCGCTCACGATCGTAGCCTCGGCCGTGACATGGGAAGCGCTCGAGAATCTTCCCTCCGTGATCGCCCTATTCAACCCGCCCGTCGGACATCCTAGCTACGGGGGCGACAGCATCATCAACGCACTGGGCGATGTGATCTTTGCCGGTACCGGCTTCGCGCTGGCCATGCAGATATCGCGACGGATGCTCTGGTTAATGATCTTGGGAATTGAATTTGCCTCGGCGGCCCTGATCAGGGACGGACTAGTATGGGGTACGATGCGGCTGATTGGATTGCTGTGAAGACACGCAGAACGTTTTCCCGCTTGATGGCTGTCGCAAGTCTTTGCGTTTGGTGGACTTTGTGCGTCCCCCCGGGTATCTCCGTCCGATGAACCCGGCTTGGCTAATCCCGGCCATAATCGTGCTTGGCACGGTTGTCGCAATGGAGCTCACTGCAACTGCGGTCCACCGCTACATCATGCATGGCTGGGGATGGGGCTGGCATAACTCACACCATGAGCCCCGCGCTAACACTTGGGAGCAGAACGATCTCTATGGGGTCGCGTTCGCGGGATTGAGCATATTGCTCTTCCTGACTGGGCAGAAATGGCCCGCCCTCTGGTATGTAGGCGTCGGCATGGTCACCTATGGCCTGCTCTATGTGTTCCTGCATGATGGCTTGGTCCATCGTCGACTGCCAACGGGCCTTACCCCGCGCCGAGGCTATCTGAAGCGTCTTGTCCAAGCTCATCGACTTCACCATTCCGTGCGGGACCGTGAGGGCGCAGTGTCGTTCGGCTTTCTCTATGCCCCGCCGGTGCGCCGACTGGCCCAACAATTGCGAGCGAAGCGAGACCTTAGGTGACTTCGGCGCGCCAGTCCGTGGTTGGTCTTGCGCTTGCCGTGGCGCTAATGAGCGCGTGGTCAGGCCTGCACGTTTACAGCGTCTTCTTCCATCCGCTAGCCCAAGTTGCGCCGCTGATCACGGTTGCAATGGTTCCGCTGATCTGCTGGCTCAACGTGGGCCTTTTCATCATTGCCCACGACGCAATGCACGGCTCGTTGGCGCCGGGCAGACCGAAAGTGAATCGAGTGTTTGGCGGCCTTGCATTGCGACTTTACGCGGGCTTTGCTTTCGACCGCCTGCGGCCGAAGCATTTCGAACATCATCGCTCGCCAGGGAGCGAGCAGGACCCGGACTTCAGCACGGGTAAGCCTGGCTTCTTGCGCTGGTATGGCACGTTCTTCAGCCGCTATTTCGGCGTCCGTGAATTTACGGTTCTGTTCGCGATCACAGTCGCCTATCTGGCGATAGGTGCGCGGCTCGCGAATCTGCTGTTTTTCTGGGCGCTACCCGCGATCCTTTCTTCAGTTCAGCTCTTCTACTTTGGAACGTTCCTCCCGCACCGTAGAGAGGGAGACGAGTTCGCTGATCATCATCGTGCCCGTAGCAATGGCTTTAGCTGGCTCGCCTCGCTCATGAGCTGCTATCACTTCGGCTACCATCACGAGCATCACCTCGCCCCGCAAGTGCCGTGGTGGGGACTTCCAGCCGAGCGCCGGCGCCGGGGAGTCGAAATGCAAGAGCGGCGCGTGGAGTCCTCACTCGGTTAGCTAATTAAGGCTGTTTGACTTCTGCTCCCATTTGCTCTTCCCGGTCGGCGCATAACGTTCAGGTGATAAAGAAATTGAGCCTCCTTCTATCAATGGCCGCAGCAGCCTTAGCATCTGCTCCACCAGCGCATCACACGGTTCTGAACATCGAAATCGGGCGCCTGCGAAACACGAGGGGGATGATTCAGGCTTGCCTGTCCCGGAACGCAAAGTACTTCCCAGACTGTAAGGGTGATCCCGCGGCTCTGCTGCTGAGCGTTCCTGCCACAACGCGCGAACTTCGGTTCAACGGCTATGCGCCGGGGCGATATGCGCTGACCCTGTTCCATGATGAGAACAGCAATCAGCGGTTGGATGCGATGCTCGGAATTC
Source organism: Pseudomonadota bacterium (assembly GCA_030855555.1). GTDB lineage: Bacteria > Pseudomonadota > Alphaproteobacteria > Sphingomonadales > Sphingomonadaceae > Sphingomicrobium. Next base: position 10,523 of record JALYRC010000027.1, on the reverse strand, counting down.
CACAGGAGGGCTTCGGATTTTCGCGCAATCCGGTGGTTCGATTTGGCGCGCCCAAGTTCCACAAAGTCAGTATCGATCTTGTTTCTGGGGCCACACATCAGACCGTCCGGATGCAATACATCCTATAGGCCGGGCGGCTCCCTATCTGCGACGGTGTCAGCTTTAGGCTGAGGCCCTAGGAACTGCGGGGCTACTCGTCGCTTCAGTGCGTGAGGTCATTATGATTCAGCTCAGATCGCCCGGCAAGCAAACGTTGCGAGCTGCAAGCACCCCTAGGCACCGTGCCGCGCCGCTGCAGTGGCCGCAGTCCGATCAATCCGCTGCTGCCGCCGTGACGATTGTCGGTCGTTCAAGGGGAACGAAAGCGCAGCCTTTATCTTGCAGTGGACTGTCTGCATCGGCTGGGCTGGCCGGCCCCGAGGGATTTGAACCCCTCAGGTTCGAAGCCTGATGCTCTATCCAGCTGAGCTAGGGGCGGTGAAAATAGTCAGTCCAACTTTGGCATTATTGCGAATTACCAATCCCACTTTCGACCGAAGGACGTGCCGGTGTTCGACGTGGAGCCGGTTGTCACCAAGCCTCAATAGGGTAGCCCCATCGTCAAGAACGCCCAACTCCAACTGAGATTAGCGCGTTTTACGTCGTGAGTCCGAAACCGACACCAAAATGCGTAACGCGTCGTAAGCGACGTTTGATGCTGGGCAGGCGCAGTGTCCGCTTTGAGCTCCAGCCGCTCGTGAGCAGACCTTCCGCTCACGGCCACCTTCAGTTATTCGTTACTCATGAGATTTCCGTCTTTCTTTCACTTGGCGGCGTTAATCGCCTCCAAGGGGTCTTCGGCCAATCAAAGCGAGGGGGTCACTCGGCGAATGGATCTCTGGCCCGATGGTGTCCGTGCTAGCGCTGCAGCGGACAATGCTGAAACCGCCTCTCGTCACCTCGCCGTCGCCGCTGATGTGATAGGGGCCTTGGCCTTAGTAACCGGCCTCTATTGCCAAACGGATAGCGTCGGCGCCGGTCCTTACCCCGAGTGAATTAAACAAGGCCGCGCGGTGCATCTTTATTGTTCGCTCACTGAGGCCCAATTCATATGCAATTTGCTTGTTAAGCTTGCCCGAGGCCAATTGTAGCAGAACTTCGCGTTGACGGCGGCTAAGTGCTGCTATGCGATCGAAGGCCGCCTGGCGCCGAGCGTCATTCGCCCGCGCGATGTCTTCAGCGATTTCGACCTGCGACCCAAGAAAATATTCCAATTCACCGTCAACATCGAAAATTGGAGCAACCATGACCGCATTGCGAAATGGCGTTCCATCTTTCTTGTAATTCAGTATTTCGACCATTACTGGCTGACGGCGCCGAATGCCGTTGCGTAGCATCTCGATGAGCCATGGCTCAGTGTGAGCGCCGTTCAGGAACCGGCAATTATGGCCGATGATCTCTTCGCTTCGGTAACCTGTTAACGCCTCGAATGCGTCATTGCATTCGACAATCGGATTGTCCGGCAATCGCGGGTTGCTGATGACGGCTGCGATAGGGCTGGTCGCGATCATGGAGCTCATTGTCATGGTCACGTACCTACTAGCTCATCTCGAATCTCCGGTGAAGTGCCCCTTTGGCCATGTTGGCTTTCCGCTCGCATTGCCGAAAAGAGCGACACTTCAACCCGCATCGTCTTAGCTTTGCCGTCTCCCCTGGTCCCTTCTCGAGAGTTCCCATTATGACATTTCTCTTGATCCTATTGATTGGTGGTTTTGCGATTGCGGCAGCAACCGCCCTGATCAGGGGGTTGATGGCCTTCTTCCGCGATGCCGAGCTAATCCGTCAAAATGAAAACGTGCCTCGTGAAGCCTTCGGTTTGCAGCAGAACCGAATGATGACCCAGCGAGTTCTTTTTCAAGGCATCGCCATTCTTCTTGTTGCTCTGCTTGGTGCGCTAGCCAGTTAGCGCAGAAGTAAGAACTGACGCTGGCGGAAAGGATGCGGCGAATAATGACCGATCAAGCAATACTCACGACATCGGAATGGTCACTAGACGCGTGCTCGGCTACTTCCTGAACAATGCAGACAGCCCTAAAACAACTGCTGACGCTGATGAGAATGGTTGAGCGCCGATGAGGTACGCAATTATCGGCGCAGGCATGGCGGGGCTTGCTTGCGCTGATGCCCTGAAACATGCTGGCCACTCTGTTGCCCTGTTCGACAAGGGTCGCGGTCCGGGCGGCCGCATGTCGGCGCGACGATTGCCGACCCCGCTTGGCGAAGTGACGATCGATCACGGAGCGCAGTACTTCACCGCGCGAGATCCCGCTTTCAAGCATTTGGTGGCGATATGGCGCGATGTGGGCATCGCGCTGCCATGGCCCCTCGCCGGTGCGGACGCGTGGATCGGAGTTCCCGGGATGAATGCGATCGTCAAACAGATGGCCTCAGCTCATGCTGTGACTTGGGGTCAGCATGTGGCAGCCATGGCTCGCAAGAACGACAAGTGGTGGCTTGCGGGTACATCAGGAGAGATTGGACCGTTCGACGCCGTAGTACTGGCGATCCCAGCTGAGCAGGCAGCAACCATTTTATCGCTGCACGATTTCTCCATGGCACGGATCGCTCTTTTGGCACGATCTCAGCCCTGCTGGACAAGCATGTTCGTGTTCGATGGTCCGCTCGAAGACTTGCCATCGATCATCCGTAATCGAGGGGCTATAAGTTGGGCTGCCCGCAACAGCGCGAAGCCTGGTCGTCGGGGCCCCGAGGCTTGGGTTGTCCAGGCCAGCTGCGCTTGGTCCCTTGCGCACCTAGAGGAATCGTCGGAACACATTTCAGCGATGCTCTGCGATGCTCTGTCGCAGGCGATGGAGAGCACGATACCGGAGCCAGTTGCTGCTGTCTCGCATCGCTGGCGTTATGCACTCTCTGCGGGGACAGGTGACGGCGCGTTGTGGGACCAGACCATCGGGCTGGGCGTCTGCGGCGACTGGCTGCTTGGTCCGCGCGTAGAATGTGCGTGGTTGTCCGGCCGGATGCTCGCCCAACGCTGTGTCGGTTCCGCTCGAGATCCAGAGTTGGCAGATGCCGTGTCGGAAGGATCCCTCGAGGCTAGCAGGCAAATCGTATGACCAAGCTGATTGTCTGGCACGATGGTGGCTGCCCTCTTTGTCGTCGCGAGATCGCGCTCATGCAGCGTCTCGACCGGCGCGGAAAGATCGATTTCGTTGACGTCATGCAGTTGTCCGCGGCGTCGTGCCCGGTTGATCGCGCCAAGATGCTGGCGCGCTTCCATGCGAGCGAGAATGGACAGTTGTTGTCAGGCGCGGCTGCGTTCGCGGCGATGTGGCGCGCGATCCCGCTGCTGCGGCCGCTCGGCCTGGCGGCGCGGTCGCCGTGGCTTCTGGCACAACTCGAGCGCCTTTATTTGCTCTTCCTCCGCCTGCGACCTCGCTTCCAGCGGGTATTCGCCGAGGGGCGCGACACGTGAGACCGACCCTCGACCCAGTCCTCCCGGGACAGCGCAGCGTGTGGGACTTTCCGCGACCCGCGATCGCCGAGCTCTGCACCGCGCATGTCACGATCGAGATTGCGGGGAGCGTCATCGCCGACACTCGCTTCAGCATCCGGACCCTCGAGACGAGCCACCCGCCAAGCTATTATTTCCCGCCCGATGCAGTCGCCCCGGGCGCGTTTCGCCGGGCGGGCGGGAGCTCCTTCTGCGAGTGGAAGGGATCGGCGCTCTACTGGGACGTGGTGATCGGCGACCGTGTCCTGCCGCGCGCCGGCTGGAGCTATCCCGACCCCACCCCGCGGTTTGCGATGCTGCGCGATCATATCGCGTTTTACGCCGCACCGTTCGATCGCTGCTCGGTCGATGGCGAGACCGTCATCGCGCAGCCCGGCAAATTTTATGGCGGCTGGATCACCCCCGACCTCGCCGGACCATTCAAGGGCGTCCCCGGAAGCATGAGATGGTGAGCGACGACCCAACTGTGCCTTGCCAGCGGGCGGTACCAAGCGGGCGCGTCGCGCGCCTTGGTCAGTTCGGACGGCTAGCCGCCGGGGTCGGCGGGGGCATGCTCGCGGAGGGTGCCAGGCGACTCGCGGCTGGCGAGCGGCCCCGGCTGGGCGACCTGCTCCTGACCCCGGGAAATATCGGCCGGCTTACCGATCGGCTGTCGCATCTGCGTGGCGCGGCGATGAAGCTTGGTCAGATGATCTCGATGGATGCCGGCGATTTTCTCCCGCCCGAGCTGACGCAGGTCATGGCAAGGCTGCGCGACAATGCCCATCACATGCCGCCGCAGCAACTCCAGCAGGTGCTGTCGGCGCAATGGGGCAAGGACTGGCGGACCCGCTTTCGACAATTCGAACCGCGGCCGATCGCCGCCGCATCGATCGGCCAGGTCCATCGCGCAATCACCCGCGATGGCCGCAGCCTGGCCATCAAGGTCCAGTATCCCGGCGTTCGCGAAAGCATCGACGCCGACGTCGACAATGTCGCGACACTGTTGCGCGTATCGGGATTATTGCCGCGCGACCTCACGATTGAGCCTTTGCTCGCCGAGGCCAAACGTCAGCTTGCCGACGAAGCCGACTATCTTCGCGAAGGCGAGCAGATAGCGCTGTTTGGTCGCTTGCTTGCGGATGATCCGACGATGGTCGTGCCGACGCTCGACACCGAGTTCACCACCGACCGCGTGCTCGCGATGAGCTTCATCGACGGACAGCCTATCGAGTCGCTGATTACCGCGCCCCAAGCGACGCGCAACGCCGCCATGGCCAGCCTGATCAGCCTCGTGCTGCGTGAATTGTTCGAATTTGGAGTGATGCAGACCGATCCGAACTTCGCCAATTATCGCTTTCAGCCCGACAGCGGTCGGCTGGTGCTGCTCGACTTCGGCGCGACGCGGGCGGTGGGTGACAAATCGGCGAACGCCTATTGGCGGTTGCTCCAGGCCGGGCTTGATGAGGATCGTAAACGGGTGAGCGAGGCGGCGGTCGAAGCCGGCTTCATTGGCCCGGAGGTGATCGTCCGGCACGGCGCGCGGCTCGAAAAGATGATCGCCATCATCTTAGCAGAGCTTCATCGCCCTGGCCCTTTCGATTTCAGCAACCGGCGCTTTGTCGGCGCGCTGCGCGACCATGGGATAGAGGTTGCGGCGGACAAAGCGACATGGCATGTTCCGCCCGCCGACATCCTGTTCGTCCAGCGCAAGATCAGCGGCACCGCGTTGCTTGCCGCGCGGCTCGAAGCCCAGGTCGATGTGCGGGCGCTGGCGGGTCATGCGCTGGGTCGGCGCTGAAACGGCGTCCCGTGCTGGGGGTGGTCAGGAAGGCCAGTCTACCGACGAATGATTCACGCTTCGTTCGGGCTGCCGTTCGCGTGCAGCTCGCGTCGACGCTGACGTAGAATATTGTTCGGAGCTGTAACCCGCCGGCACAGTTCACGCATGGGGAAAATCGGAGCGAACAGATGGCGTTAAGCGGCATCGACCCAAGGTGTTGAAATCGTTCGCGACGTGCAAGTTGATCACGCTTGCGACATGGTCCAAGGGCCGTATCGATTGCGTTCCGCGCGAGGCGTAGGTCGAATTGTCCAGATATTGGGGATGATCCGATGCAAACGCTTTCAGCCGACCAATTCTTCTTCGTCTACAACGCCTTTTCCTTCACGCTCGCGGCCATGGCCGCAGCGACGATCTTCTTGTGGCTTGGGCGCTCCCAAGTCGGCCCCGCCTACAAGACCGCCTTGACGATTTCGGGTCTCGTGACCTTCATCGCGGCCTATCATTATTGGCGCATTTTCGAGAGCTGGGAGGGCGCGTTCGAGGTTCGCAACGGCGTCGTCACGGTCACCGGTCTCGCCTTCAATGATGCCTATCGCTACGTCGACTGGCTACTCACAGTGCCGCTGCTGCTGATCGAACTGGTTCTGGTGATGCGGTTGTCGAGCGAAGAAACCGTGCGCAAATCGACCCGCCTGGCGCTCGCCGCGGTGCTGATGATCCTGCTTGGCTATCCGGGCGAGATCGCCGCCGACAACAGCACGCGCGCGCTGTGGGGAACGTTGTCGTCGATCCCGTTTCTGTACATCGTCTACGAACTGTTCGTCGGCCTTGGCGACGCAATCAGGCGCCAGCCCGAGAGCGCTCGCGGTATGGTCAACACGGCACGTTGGCTAACGTTCGCTTCGTGGGGCTTCTACCCGATCGTTTACATGGTCCCCTACACGTCGTTGTCCGGGGCCACCACCGAGACCGCACTCCAGATCGGCTACACGATTGCCGATCTCGTCGCCAAGGCTGGTGTCGGCGTGCTTATCTATCTCATCGCGGTCCGCAAATCGGCGGTCGAATATGGCGATGATGGCAGCATGCGTGCAACGAGCCAACCGGCACCGACTTCGCACCGTTGATGTTCCGCCACGAGCATCCTCCTTACCACGCGACACGACCGGGAAGTTTCAACTTCCCGGTCGTGAGACTTTCTGACTTTGACTTTCGGCGGGGCAGCTCGAGAGACGCGGTCAACCCGCTTGGGAATTTTCAGGCTTGGACGCTCGCCGCGCTGTTCGTTGTCCTTGCATTCGGCCAATCGCTGAGCGGCAGCACAGCGACGATTGCGGCGTGCGGGTTCATTCTGCTGTTTGGGTTGCCCCACGGATCGCTGGACTTGGAGATCATCAGGCGTGAGCGCCAGATGGACGGGCTAGCGATGAGTGCGCTGTTGCTCATCTACCTTGCGCTCGCCGGAGCGATGCTCGCGGTGTGGCAATTGGCTCCGGTAGTCGCGCTGTCCATTTTCCTGATCGTCGCGGTAGTCCATTTTGCCGAGGACTGGCCCGAATTGAAGTCCAACTTTCTTGCGCAGGGCATGGCGATCGCGCTGCTCGCAACTCCGGCCCTGCTCCATTTGGCCCAGCTCGAGCAATTGTTCGAAGTGCTCGCCGGCCAGCGCGAAGCCGCGCTGATTGCCAATTTCCTGTTGCTTGTGGCACCGATGAGCGTCGCGGTCGCGAGCGTATCGGTGTGGACATTATGGCGGACGGGCTTTCGCGACCAAGCCCAAGCCGGGGCAATGATGGTGGTGGGAATGATGCTGCTTTCCCCAGTGGTGGGCTTCGCGGTGTATTTCTGCTGTTACCATTCACCCCGCCACTTGGGCGGGGCGCTGGCGCGGGTCAGCTCTTCGCCCCGATCGAGGTGGATCGTTCTGCTCGTCACGCTGGCCGCGCTGGGCATTGCTGCCGCATTGTTCGCCGACCAGGTCCGCGCCGACCTGGCAGCGCAATCCGTCGCCGGGAGTTTTATGACGCTGTCGCTGCTTACAGTGCCGCACATGATTGTCCCCGCCGTCGTAAACGCGTTCGCCGCGCGGCGGTTGCGCATCGCCGACGGGCGCGGGCCGGATACCGCCTAGCGCCGTTTCAGGAGGAGATAGACCATGCAAATCAAGGACCGTCCCGAATATTCACGCAAGGGCGCCGTGCTAACGATGCCCGGCGAGGCCAGCGTCGTGAGCGCAGTGACCGTCATGAGCGAGAAAAACTATGGCGCCGTCGTCATCGTCTCGGCTGACGAAAAGCCGATTGGCATCGTCACCGAGCGCGATTTCATGCGCCGCTTGCTCGCCAAGGGCCTCGACCCCGCCCAGACGAGGTTGCGCGACATCATGACCAGCGATCTCAAGGTCGCCAAGCCCGAGGACGACCTCCTCGACTGGCTGCGGCAGATGTCGAACGATCGCTTTCGTCACGTTCCGGTGGTCGGCGAAGACGGCCGCATTGTAGCAATCATGAGCCAAGGCGACTTTGTCAGTTATACGTGGCCGCAATTGTTCGCGCGGCTCACCGAACAGGCGCGGGCGACGTTCGAGCTCAGCCCGGCGATGTTCGCTGCCTTCGGCGGTGCGATCCTCTTCTTCCTGGCGGTGATCGCAGCGATCCTGGCGATGGGATGACGGCTCGCCAGCGCTAGGGCGCGAAGGCCGCGATCAGCGACGACAGACCAGCAAGCCCCAGCGACAGGGTCGTGCGCAGCCGCATCCAGCGGGGTGCGCACCACCCATTTGCCGCCAACCGGGCATCGATTGCCAGCGTGGCCACCAGCGCTATCGCGATGATCGTCAGAAGCGGCACCGGCGCTTGCCCAAGAACCGACGCGCCGAGGCATGCGAAGGCGATGAGCGAGGGGGCGACCGCGGCCAGCCACAGCCATGGCCTGGCGCGTTTCGTGGGTTGCGCGGCGAGCCCCCACCATAATCCGCCGATAAAGCTCAGGATCAGCGCCGCATAGCATAAGGCAAGATGCACCGCGGCGGACGCCACTTCGGGCGGGCCCCCGATCACGACTGCCGCCAGAGCGACCTGCGGGATTAGCCCGGCAAAGCCAAGCCATCGCGCTGGGGGAGCCAATGCCGTCAAACCCATGTGCGCCGGTTGCCGTGCCATGATCCACTCCATCGATGAGCAAGCGGACCGATCCGCGTGCGCTGTTCCCTTGGCGTGGCAGGCGCGCGGTGCGAGATGGCCGAAGGTCCGTATTGAGACCGAAGCCGGGCAATGCAAGGTCCTTGGCCGAGAGACACTGCTTCTTTTCGCTCTCTCCAAGGCGGTACCCTGACGCTGTGTCAGCGGTTTGGTCCCGCCCCCAACAAACAAAGGAAAAACCATGTCCGACCAAACCCACGATATCGTCGATACGGCCGTTGCCGCCGGATCGTTTTCCACCTTGGTTGCAGCGGTCCAAGCCGCCGGGCTGGTCGACACGTTGAAGGGCGAAGGCCCGTTCACCGTGTTCGCGCCATCCGATGACGCATTTGCGACGCTTCCGGCCGGCACGGTAGAGGAGTTGATCAAGCCCGAGAATAAGGAAAAGTTGTCGGCAATCCTGCTGCTCCACGTTCTTCCCGGCGCAGTCATGTCGAGCGACGTCGCCGGCAAGCAAATCGATGCCACGACGGCGGGCGGCGCGACCGTTGCCGTCGACGGAACTAACGGCGTGACCGTCGACGGTGCTAAAGTGGTGACCGCTGATATCGCCTGCACCAACGGGATCATCCACGTCATCGACAGCGTCATTCTGCCGAAGGCATAGTCAGTCCTACCGGGCGATTGCGGCCACTACTGCCGCGATCGCCCGAATTTTATGCTGTCCGCACGCGGGGCGATCATTCTCTTAAGGTTGCGTCATGGCGGCCGCTGAAGCGAACAGGAGGAGCTGTATCAAGCATCCACGCGCGGCTATTTGCGTGGCGTGGCCGCCATGACGCCGAAGTGTGTTAGGCCGACGCGGTAAGTCGCACTATACAGCCTTTGTTCCGTAGCTCGCTGCGCCGACTAGTAACCGGCTTCGACGGCCAGCCGGATGAGATCGGCGCTGGTGTGAAGGCCAAGCCGGGTCATCAGGATCGATCGGTGCATCTTGACCGTTTTTTCCGCGAGCCCGAGTTCACCCGCAATCTGCTTGTTAAGCAGTCCGTTGGCGACATGTTTGAGGACTTGCGATTGGCGCGGGGACAGCGCTTTGACCATTTGAGCGGCTCTGATCCGGCGCATGCTCGTGGGTGGCGGCGCATCGGCACCGATGTCGATCTGCGAGCCCAGGAAATAGAGCAGCTCGTCTTGCTCGTCATAGATCGGCGCGACCAGCACCGCGTTGCGGAACGGTTCGCCGCTCCGCTTGTAATTGAGGATCTCGACCAGCACCGGCCGATGCTCGCGAACACCGCGCCTGATCTCCTCCGACAACCACGGCTCGGTGGCGGGCCCCGACAAAAAGCGGCAATTGCGGCCGACGACCTCGTCGGGTGCATAGCCGGTCAGGTCGCAGAAGGCAGTGTTGCAGGTGACGATTGGATTGTCGGGCAAACGCGGATTGCTGATCACGGAAGCGATTGGACTATTGGAAACCAACGTCACGAAGCGTTGGTCGAACTCAATTTCCTCCGTCATTCATCGCCATCCCACCTGGCTCGCATTGAGCGCGCCGCCTTGATTAGGATTCTATGGGCCAAATGGCCACTTGGATTCAACGACAGGCCCGATCTGACGAGGAGTGTGCTTTCGTACGTCTCATCATCTGCTGTTATATCCTTCGTCAGTGTCCATCTTTTATCGGCTTGGACGTCGACGACCGCTTTGGCGGGAGTCAGCCGAAATGCCGACTATCCGCTACCGGCCATCTTCCGTCATCAAGGCTCGTTTTTCCTTTTGGCCATTCCGGCCGCAGGAGAAATGCTATGGGACATTCACAGCTAGATCCGGTTGCCGACCGGCCAGCTTGGAACGTCGGTCGCAAGCTTGGCGCAAAGCGTCCGCTGAAGCCCAAAGAAATATGGGCGATCCGGTTCATGCTCGATCAAGACCATCGTCTGCGAGATCGGGCATTGTTCGATCTCGCCATCGACAGCAAACTGCGTGGATGCGACCTCGTGAAGATCCGGATTGGGGACCTGGTCGCCGGTGCCAGAGTGCGGAACCGGGCGATGGTCATCCAGCAAAAGACCAAGCGGCCCGTTCAGTTCGAGCTGCTGGA
>JALYRC010000018.1 GCA_030855555.1 Pseudomonadota bacterium | reverse complement strand
AGCCGATACCGGTCAGATAGTTAGTTAGCGCATCGAGCCACACATACATGACATGATTGGGACTATCCGGAACCTTGATTCCCCAGTCGAAGCTGGTGCGCGAGACGCTCAGATCCTTCAGCCCGCCCTCGACGAAGCGAAGCACCTCGTTGCGCCGGCTTGACGGCTGGATGAACTCCGGATTGGCCGCGATGTGGTCGAGCAGCGGCTGCTGATATATGGACAGGCGGAAAAACCAGCTTTCCTCAACCGTCCACTCGACCGGCGTGCCCTGTGGCGAAAGCTTGGTGCCTCCCTCGCCTTCGCTGACTTCGTCGGCGTCGTAAAAGGCTTCGTCGCGAACCGAATACCACCCTTCATAGCGCCCCAGATACATGTCGCCCTTGTCCGCCATCGCCTGCCAGATGGCCTGCGAGGCATGATGATGCTCGGGCTCGCTGGTGCGGATGAAGCGATCGTATGAAATGTCAAGAAGATCGCACATCGCCTTGAATTTACAGGACATTTCCGTTGCCAGTTCGAGCGGAGTGACATTGCGGGCCCGTGCCTCCTGCGCCATCTTAAGGCCGTGCTCGTCGGTGCCGGTCTGGAAGCGCACATCCCGGCCCTGGGCGCGGCGAAAGCGGGCCATGACGTCGGCGGCGATCGCTTCATAGGCATGGCCTATATGCGGTTCGCCATTGGGGTAGGAGATTGCGGTCGTGATATAATAGGGTTCGGCCATGGCGCTGCCCTAGCCGGCCCGCACTATCGCTTCAAGGAAGCAGCCGACACGCTGGCCAATATGCCGCCAAGCTCGAACGCGGTTGCCGCGGGGTCGAGCGACAGTCGCGGTGCAAGCGCGACGGTATCGCGCGCACGGGCATAAGCGTCGAGCGCACGCGAACGGCCCGCCCCCTCGGCGCTGCGAGCCTCGCGCGCAATCAGCGCCGGGACCAGCGCAAGGAAAGCGGCGTAACGCTCGGCCTGCGCTTTGCCCGACACCCCCGACGCAAGCCGCGAGCGCCGTGCATTGTCCGGGTCGCCCTCCGCCATGATCGCGCGAGCTTCGGCTTCCAGCGGCGCAAGATCGAGCGACGCGCATTGCAGTGCGCGCCCCGGCGACCCGCGAGCGATGCTAACCAGTTCCGGGCAATTCTCCTTTGGAATCAATCGGCTGAGCAATGGTGTCATGACGTCATCGTCGAGCCGATCGAATTCGAGACGACGGCAACGCGAGCGGATTGTCGGCAGCAATCGCCCCGGGGCATGCGCGACGAGGAAGAAAACCGTATTCGCCGGCGGCTCCTCGAGCATCTTGAGGAGCGCATTGGCGCCCTCGCTTTCCAGATCGTCGACGCTGTCGATAACGATTGCTCGCCATGGCGACAGAGACTTGGTCGTCGTCAGGAACTGGCCAAGCTTCCGGACCTGAGCGACACTGATATTGCGGCGCAGGGCATCGCCCTTGTCGTTAAGCTCGCGCTTGAGCCAGCGAAAGTCGGGATGACTTTCGGCCGCGAGCAGGAAGCTGACGAGATGATCGTCGGGAACATCGAGCCCCTCACCGGCGATCGGGCCTGCCGCATCGGCCAATATGCGACGGGAAGCAGCGCGGGCGAAACTTGCCTTGCCAACCCCGGTCGGCCCCGCAAGCATCCATGCATGGTGAAGGCGGCGCGTCCTCCACGCGTTGAGAAACTGCTCGACCGCCCGATCTTGCCCGACGATTGCGCTTTGCGCGTCGGTCACGGCAGCAGGTCACCCAGCGCATAAAGCAAGCGCGCGGTGACCGTCGCCGCGGAGCCGCTGGCATCGACCAATTTGACGCGGCCGGGTTCCTTGGCCGCAATGGCCCGAAAACCGGCATCGACCGCCGCATGATAGCTTGGCGGTCGCGAACCAATGCGGTCGCCCGCACTGCCGTCGCGGACGCGTGCGCGCGCCGCCGCTTCGGCGTCATCAAGGCTAAGCACCAGCGTTCGGTCGGGAAGAAAGTCGAGGCTGCCGAAACGATGAAGGTCGCGCACTGCCTCGATCCCCAGGCCTCCGGCTTCGCCCTGATAGGCCATGCTCGAGTCAAGGAAGCGGTCGCTCAGCACCCACTGCCCGCGCTCGATTGCAGGACGGATGGTCTTGTCGATATGGTCGGCGCGCGCGGCAGCGAATAGCAACGCTTCGGCGCGCGGATTCCAACGCGCTTCATCGCCCTGCAGCAGCAATGCTCGGATCGCTTCGGCATTCGGGCTCCCGCCCGGCTCGCGAGTGAGGACCACGGACAGTCCGCGCCCCTCGAGCGCTGCGCCGAGCGCCTCGAGCTGGGTCGACTTGCCAGCCCCCTCCCCGCCTTCGAGGCTGATGAACCGCCCGCGTGCCATGCGCGTCAGGCCATCCCGAGCATTTGCTTGAGCCCGGTCCAAATCCGCCCGAAGAAGCCCGCTTCATCCACCGCCTCCGCAGCGACCAGCGGCATGACCTGCTCGCCGGTGTCGGGCGAGGTGACGATCAGATCGGCAATGTGCTGGCCCTTGGCGATCGGCGCCTTGACCGGCCCTGCATAGCGGATCTTCATCGATGTCTTGCCGCCAAGCCCGGCTGGAAGCGTCACCGCAAGGTCGCGCGGCGCAAGCAAGCCAACTTCGCTATCGCTGCCAAGCTGGACCTGCGCCGTGCCGACCTTTGCCCCGCCCTTGAACAATGGCTTGGCCGTCCAGGCGTTGAAGCCCCACTCCATCAGCCTGGTCGACTCAACGATGCGATTATTGAAGCTGTCCAGCCCGGCGACGACCATCACGAGGCGGCGGCCATTCTGTTCGGCCGAGCCGGTAAAGCCGTAGCCGGCCTCCTCAGTATGTCCAGTCTTGAGCCCGTCGGCGCCCGCCACCTTGCCAAGCAAGGGATTGCGATTGCCCTGGGTGATCGCCTGGCCCGATCCAAGCGTCTTGCCCCAGGTGAAATTCCGCTGGCCGTAAAACTGCTTGTATAGCTTGGGATGGCGTTCGATCGTCGCCTTTGCGAGCGTGGCGAGGTCGCGCGCGGTGACATAGGTCATCCCTGCGTCGGGCCAACCATTCGAATTGCCGAAATTGCTATTGGCAAGGCCAAGCTGCTTGCCAAGCGCGTTCATCTGGCCGGCGAACGCCTGCTCGGTTCCGGCGATGCACTCGGCGAGTACCACCGACGCGTCATTGCCGGAAAGAGTGACGATACCGTGGAGAAGGTTTTCGACGCTGACCTGTTCATTGACCGACAGGAACATGGTCGATCCGGCTTGCGGACCATGCCATTTCTTCCACGTTTCCGGACGGACCGTGCACATCTTCGACAATGGCAATTCGCCCTTGTCGATCAGCTCGAATGCCACCTCGGTGGTCATCATCTTGGCCATCGAAGCCGGCGGCATGCGGCGGTCGGCATCCTTTGCCAGAAGCACTGCTCCCGACGACAGGTCGATCAGATAGGCGACCGGTGCCGGCGTATCGAACGGCGGCGGTGCAGCGGCCGCGCCGGCAGCGAGACTCAGGACGGCGGCGGATGCGAGCATGAAAGCGCGGGTCATGAGCTTGGAAGATCTCCGGATCAAAGGGTGTCGCCCCTTTCTATCGCCGCGCCGCCCTCCCCGCCAGCGGATTGACGCTAGCGACCGACGATTTCGTCGGCGAGCAGCCCGACTGCAAGCGCGTAAAAGTTGGAGCAATTATAATCGAGGATTGCGCGATAATTGGTGCTGAGCAGATAAGCGGTCGCATAAGGGCCGTCGGGCTCGATCAGGCTGAGTTGCTCGCTTTCACCGATGCCGCGGGTCGATCCGGCCGGCAATATTCCAAGCGCTCGCCATTCGCGCAGGGATCGCCACTGACTATGGCGCTTATAGACCCGCGGACAGCGTGGCGAGATCAGTTTCGAGACGACCGACTGGCGGTTGAAGCTGTTTGGAACTCGAACCGGAACTCCCCAGGCGACATTTGGCTTCCACCCGGCCTCGCGCAGATAATTGGCAATGGACGCAAGCCCGTCCATCTCGTTGCTCCAGATGTTCTTGATACCATCGCCATCGCCATCGACCGCAAGGCGAAGCACGGCAGAGGGCATGAACTGCGGATAGCCGGTCGCCCCGGCGTAGCTGCCCTTCAGCCGATAGCGTGGCGTGCCGCGGTCGAGCAATTTCAACGCGGCGATAAACTCGGCCTCGAACAGCGCACGGCGGCGACCCTCATACGCCAGTGTCGCAAGCGCCGGCAGGAGATCGAAGGTGCCGGTTATCGTCCCATAGCTCGTCTCGTGCCCGTAAATTGACATCAGGATCGCGGGATCGACGCCGAAGCGGCGCTCGATCGCTGCAAGACGCGCTGCATTGGCGCGATAGCGTGCCTGGCCACGACTGGTCAGCGACGCGTTGACGTGCTGTCGGCGGTAAGGGGCGAATGGCGGATAATAGTTGGGAACGTCGATTGCACCCGGCTGCCCGCGATCGAGCCGGACGACGCGAGGGTCAAACACCAGACCCGGGATCGTTGCGGCGATCGTCGCCTCGCGCACGCCTTCGCGGCGCGCCCTTTCGGCCAGGCGCAATTTATAGCCTTCGAAACCGGATGCAGCCGGGCGCATATAGGCAGGTGCCACTGGTGCAACTGGTGCCCGCTGCACGCTCAGCGGGGCAAGCGGATCGGCCTGGGTGAGTGTGACGCCAAGCAGCATCACCGTCGCCCATTCGCTAAATAGCATTACGCAGAAACTTCCTTTAGTCGGCCGATCATGGCGGGCACGCTAGCCCAGTTCAACACTCCGCGCCCATCATCGTTCACCGCGCACGAGGCACAGCGCGGCGTTTTCGCGCCTTTTCTTTAAGCGACTTTGCCGGCCCGACGGCCGAAACAGCTTATCGAACGCGCATCAATGCTCGTTGAATGACTTGCGGAACGCTCCGGTCAGCGGCTCGAACGCATAAGCAAGCGCCGTTCGTTTGCGCAGCGGGATTTCAATACTGACCGGAATTCCGGCGCGAAGCGTATCCGCGCCGCGCAGGGCGTCGATCTTGCCTAGTTCCGCCAGCGGGACGGAAACTTCGGCCGTGTAAAAGGACTCGCCGGTGCGCTCATCCAGCAGGCTGTCGGCCGAGACGCGCGTCACGACGCCTTCCAGCGCGGGCAGCGAGGTTTCATGAAGCGTGGCGAAGCGTACGAACGCCTTCTGCTTTGCCCGCACATCGTCGGCATCCTCGACCGAAAGCCGCGCCTCGATCGTCAGCGGGGTGCGATCGGGGACGATGTCGAGCAGTTTCTGCCCCGGCGCAATGACCCCGCCACGCGTGAACACCGTCAAGCCGACGACGATCCCGGAGACTGGCGCACGAATGTCGATCCGCGCCAATTGGTCGCGTGCCGCCGCCCATTTGGGGCGCGCGTCTGCAAGTGCATTCTCGACATCGCGAAGCTCGGTGGCGATGCGTTCGTAATAATTATTCTGCGCTTCGAGGATCTGCAGCCGAGTTTCGCCCTGCTGGCTCCCGGTCTGGGCGACGGTCGCCGCGAACTGGCCGCGCTGGCCCTCGAGCTCGGCCTTCTGCCGCTCCAGCGCCCGCACCCTGGTCTTCGAAACGAAGCCTTTCTCGGCGACCCCGCGCAAGCTGACGAGTTCCTCCTCGATCAGGCGCAACTGGTCGTCGACCGCCACCACCTGACGGCTGTAGCCACTGCCCTGGCTCGATGCTTGCGACGTGCGCTGGCCAATGACCCCGCGCTGAGCGGAAAGCACTGCGGCGCGAGTCCTGAGTTGTCCCTGCTGGACCTGGAGGGCACGTGTGGCGTCGAGGCGGTCGTCGCCGGTCAATGCAGCGAACTCGGGCGGCGCAATGATTCGTCCCCGTCCCTGGGCCTCGGCCTGAAGCCGCGCGCGCTGGGCAAGCAAGGTGATCGTCTGCCCGGCAAGCGCCCGCTCCTGGGCGCGCACTTCCGCCCCCGCGAGCTTGATCAGTATTTCGCCCTGCCGAACGCTTCCGCCTTCGCGAACGGCGATCTCGGCGACCACCCCGCCGTCGCGGTGCTGCACCGTCTGGCGCTGACCCGAGACGACCAGCCGCCCGGGTGCAATCGCCGCGGCATCGAGCCTCGCCACCGCTGCCCAGCCAAGCAGGCCAATGAAGAATAATACGCCAATGATCAGCCCGATGCGGATCTCGCGCCGCGGGTCTGCGGCTGCGATTGCGTCGGGCGAATAAGCGGGCGAAACCGCGCTCTGTCCGGGAACGACGATGCTGTGCTGGTTCATTGGCTTGCTCCGGCAACGCGCGGCTGCGGCGGCGCGAGCTTGCGCAGGATTTCGTCGCGTGGCCCGTGAAAGGCAATCGTGCCGTCACGAATAACCAGCAATGTATCAACTACCGGAAGCACGCTCATCCGGTGGGCAACGATCAGGATGGTCGTTCCCTGGGCCTTGGCCTGCTCGATGGTCTTGGTCAGCTTGGCATCCCCCTCCGCATCAAGGCTGGCATTGGGTTCGTCCAGAATCAGATAACGCGGTCCGCGGAACAAGGCCCTGGCCAGCGCAATCCGCTGTGCCTGTCCGGCCGACAGTCCCCGCCCGCCAAGCTGGAGCTGATTGTCATAGCCGCCCGGCAGGGCGAGGATCATTTCATGCGCACCGGCCAGCTGCGCCGCGGTAATGGCGTCGGCATCGACGGCTGCAGGCGACTCGCCGCTGCGCACCTTGAAGCGCGAAATATTGTCCTTGATCGAGCCGGCGAAGAGCGTCGTTTCCTGGGGCATGAAGCCAACGAAGCCCGACAATTGCTCGGGATCCCAGTCGCGCTGCTCGGCACCGTCGAACCGGATATGCCCGGCGGTCGGGCGGATCGCTCCGGCGATTGCCCGCACCAGCGTCGACTTGCCGGCGCCGCTTGGCCCGACGATCGCAACCACTTCTCCAGGCGCAACCGCAAAGCGCAAATTGTACAGGATCGGCTTCTGCCCCTGCCCCATCACCGTCAGCCCCTCGACTTCCAGCCGCCCGGTCGGCGCCGGAAGCAGGGTGTGCGCAATGTCCGGCGGGGTCGCCGCGAACAGTTCGTCGAGCACGTTGATCGATCCGCGCGCCTGGATCACCGTGCGCCAGCCGCCGACCAATTGATCGATCGGGGCAAGCGCGCGACCGACGATGAACATGGAGGCGAAGATCGCGCCTGGGCTGACCTGGGCATTGATCGCAAGCAGCGCGCCGACGCCAAGGGCAAGCGACTGGAGCAAGAGGCGGGTGAACTTGGAATAGGAGGCCAGCCGCGCCGTGGTCAGCCCGGCATCGGTCTGGAGCCCGGTCATTGCCTGCCGGTCTGCCAGATGACCGGTAACCAGCGCGTCGCGCAGGCCAAGCGCTCGCACCACGTCGGACCCCGCGACCGAAGCATCGTAGGTCGCATAGCTTCGCCCCGCCGCCGCATTGGCTTCCTGGAGCCGCTCGCGATTGGCAACTTCGGTCCGCCAGGCAAGAAAGACGATGATCAAGGCGCCGCTCAGGGTCAGCACGCCGATCCACGGGTGGATCAGGAAAGCGATGAGCAGATAGATTGGCACCCATGGCGCATCGAGAAGGCCGTGCATGGCCGGCCCGGTCAGCGCATTGCGCAGCGTATCGAATTCGCGAACCGCCTGGCGCGCAAGCCGCTGGCCGCTGTCGGGCTGAAGCAAGGTCGCGCGCATGATCGGCCCGGCAAGCTCCTGGTCGAGCTTGACGCTGGCCCGCACCAGCAAGCGCGAGCGGATCGCCTCCATCGCCGCAAGCGTCGCAAGCGAAATGATCAGGATCAGCGTCAGGAATAGCAAAGTCATCTTGCCCTGGGTCGGCACGACGCGGTCGTAGACCTGCAGCATGTACAGCATCGGCGCGATGAACAGCAGGTTGAGCAAGGCGCTGAACAAAGCGGCATAGCCGAAATGGCGCTTGCCCGCTGCATAAGCGGCCTGCAGCGTCACGCTCGATCGGAAGGTTTCGGCTATCGACACTGCTCTTCTTTCAAATGGGGCCCGCGCGTTTCGCTTGCGCACCGACCATGCCCATTTTGCCATTGTTTGCACAAGGGGGCGCGTGAGAAGAGCGAATGAAGGTGGCGCCCCTCTCCACCCGCTACTCCGGCTTGCACGCCGCGAGCGCCTCGCATATCGGGGCTCGCTCGGGAGAGATGGCCGAGTGGTTTAAGGCAGCGGTCTTGAAAACCGCCGTGGGTGAAAGCTCACCGTGGGTTCGAATCCCACTCTCTCCGCCAAGCTGAGGCACCGAACATGCCGAGGCGGTGCGCATTTTCTTTGACCTGCGCTTTAG
>JALYRC010000009.1 GCA_030855555.1 Pseudomonadota bacterium | reverse complement strand
TGAGCAGCCAGTAAGGCAGCTGGAGATTGTCCGCGTTGAACAATTCGCCGCAGCTCTTGAATGCCGCCGAATATTCCCCGTGCGGATCGATCATCACGATATGGCCCTCTGGCGAGAGCTGCGAGATTCGGTGGAGGATCAACGCGACCGAGGTCGATTTGCCGGTGCCGGTCGATCCCAGGATCGCGAAATGCTTCGACAGCATCGGATCGACGTAGAGCGTGCCGCGGATATCGTCGGTCGGGTAGACGGTGCCGATTTGGATATGAGCGCTCCCATCGGCCGCAAAGATGGCGCGCATGTCGTCGGTCGTCACCGGGAGGACCTCGCAGCCGGGAATCGGGTAACGAGTCACACCGCGGCGGAAGCCGACCAGATTGCCATTGGCCTGCTGGCCGCCTTCGCCAAGGAAATCGACATTGGCGAGAACCTCGCCATTTTCGCCGGCACATAGGGTACGGACGTTGGCGACGAGCCAGCTTGCGCCGACTTTCATTTTGATCTGGCTTCCGACCTGCCCCGACATTGCGATCGACGCGTCGGGGTGATCCATCAGGTGCGCCAAGCGGTCGGCATGCATCATCACGCGCGATCCGGACCCGGCGATTTCAATCACCTGCCCGATCGCCGGAATGGCCGTCGCGCTGCTTTCATTATTCCCGCCAGCCTCGTCGCTATAGCTGCTCATCTGGTCGAGGAAGCTCTGCAGGTTGTTATGGTCGGTCATTGGCGCGTGTCACCCTGTCGCTGAAACTTATCGCCTGCCGATAGCGCAACGGGGGTTAAGAACAGGTTAGGTGGGAGTCTTGGCTAAGCCCGCACCCCCAACCGGCCACCCGATCAAGTTTACCCTGTGGGAGGCCGGGTGGGGGTGCGGGCTGGTGCGGACTGTTCAGATCAGGCCCGCTTGCGAAACGCCATTGCCGCGGCCCAGCCAAGACCGAGCGAAAGCAGCACCGAGGCAAGGCCGTAGAAAAAGCCATGCTCGCGCGCGGCCAGGGCAACGAAGCGTTCGAACCCGGCCTTGCCGACTTCGACGTCGCGCGTAGCGGCGGCGATCACCTTGCCGCGGTCGATCAGGAACGTCTCGGCCGTGTAGGTGCCGACCGGCACTCGGCTCGGGATCGTAATTCGTGCGCGATACAGCACGCCGTCGGAAATCTCCACGCCGCCGGGATATTCGGCATAGAGCCCCTGGCGCTTGCGCAAGTCGAGCAGGCCGTTTTCGAAGCGCCGTTCCTTCTCCGGCAGCGCACCCGCGCCGGGGGAGAGCTGGAGGTCCTGCAGTCCAAGCTCGAAGATTGCTGCGGTGCGCTCGTCGACCAGTTCGCGCACCGGGCGCGACGAGGCCACGGCATAATAGGATGGCGCCGAACGAAAGCGATTCTTGTCGGCATTCATCCAGATGCCGGCGATCTTCTGCTTCTCGCGCACGACAATCGGCTCGGCCGGTCCTTTGAGGACGACGACGATGTCGGCAGGGCGGCTCGGCACCCTGCCGCCGGGGTATATGATTGCACCGAACAGCAGCAATTGCGCGCCCGAGAAGCTGTAGCGAATCTCGATCGAGCGCGCCGAGATATCTGGCACAAGAACGGGCTCGGTGGCGCCGATCAGCAGCGGTGCTGCAAGGGCAGTGAAGGCGGCCCGGCGCATCACAGATATTCGATCGAGAAAATCTCGTCCGGGCGCCAGGCGAGGCCAAGCGCCATGCGCAGCGCCACTAGCAAAATGATCACCGCCAGGGCGAGCCGCAGCAGGTCCGGGCGCAGACGGGTCGCAAGCACTGCTCCATATTGGGCGCCGATCACGCCGCCAATGAGCAGTAGCCCGGCAAGCACGATATCGACCGCCTGGGTGGTCATGGCGTGGACCATGGTCGTTACCGCGCTCACGGCAAGGATCATCACCAGGCTGGTCCCGACCACCACGCGCGCCGCCATGCCGAGCAAGTAAATCATCGCCGGCACGAGGATGAAGCCGCCACCGACGCCCAGCAGGACGGTCAGGATGCCCGCCACGAAGCCGAGCCCGACCGGGGCGAGGGGCGACAGATAAAGCCCGGAAGCGTAAAAGCGCGTGCGCATCGGAAGCGCCGCGATCCAGCGGACGTGACGCGGCTTTTCGGGGCTGGTTGGGCTGCTGACCCAGCCGAGTGCAATCAGCGCATCCTTCAGCATCAAGCCGCCAATGGAGCCGAGCAGCACGACGTAAAGCCCGCCGATGACCAGGTCGATCTGGCCCGAATATTGGAGCAGGCGAAAAAGGAAGGCGCCAACCACGCTGCCGACGGCGCCGCCGGCAATCATGACGCCGCCCATCTTGAAGTCGACCCCGCCGCGGCGCGCATGCGCATAAACGCCGGACACGCTCGATCCGGTGATCTGGGTCGTCGCCGACGCCACTGCCACTGCGGGCGGGATGCCGTAGAAAATGAGCAGGGGGGTCGTGAGAAAGCCGCCGCCGACGCCGAACATTCCCGACAAAATACCGACCAGTCCGCCCAGCGCGATGATCAGCAAAGCGTTGACCGAGAGACCGGCGATTGGGAGGTAGATATCCATGGGCGAAACGAAGCTAGCGAAGAAGAGCCGCGATGCTAACCCCCTTGCCTCGGCCTGCCCTAGTTAAAAATCCGCCGCCAGCGTCACAACAGGCCCGGATCCCGGCGCGGCCTTGCCGACAAAGCGGTGGCGATAGTCGAGGTGGATGCGCATCGAGCGGCCGATACGCATCGAGGTGCGTGGACCCGCGTCGAGCCGCGCCAGCCCCGTCTGGGCTCCACCCCATACGCCAAGGCCGGCGCTGAGCTGTCGCCAGACGGGACGGGTGAGCGTCGCCGACCCGTCGATGAACAGGGCACGGTCGCCGATCCCGACGACGCCCGCCTGAAGGTAGGCATCGAGGTTGAAACCGGCGATCAACGGCCGGTCATACACTCCGCCTTCGGCGAACAATGCGAAGGCGGACAGTCCCTTATCCGCGCCGAACGACTGACGGCGCTCTGCAGTGAAAGCGACCGGGATTCGCACGAACGGTTGGTAGCGAAGTCCTGCGGCGAGCTCGGCGCTGCGCTGGACCCCGCCGATCGGCGCGCTCGAGCGCAGGCTCGCCGCCAGCCGCGGGTCGAACCGCCACAGCAGCCGCGCCCCCGCCTGGCTGCCGCCAAGTTGGCCGACGGTTGCCAGCGACGGCGATCCCGGTTCGCGCCGCATCGTTGCCCAGCCACTCATCGACAACCGGTCGATTCCCGGAACTTTGCGGATCAATTCGGCCGGTGTCGATTGCGCGCGCCGCGGCTGCGGGCCGCCTGGTCCAGCCGCGATTGCGGCAAGTGGCCATTGTTCGAGCGGGGCTATGCTGTCGGCATAGCGCGCAGCGGCGGGCGCAAGGCTGAACCCGACGGCTTCTTCCGGGCCCCAACTTGTCGGCATGGGCGGTGGGGCAGCGGTGCTCCGGCCGGCCGACATCATCCGCGCGGGCGACAGGCCTGCGGTGTAGACCGGCACTGGGTATGGCTGCGGGTACGGCTGAAGATAGGCCTGCGGATAAGCGAAGCCTGGGGGGTAGGCGCTCGGCGGTGCCGGGGCGATTGGCTCGACAGGGGCGAACGTCGTCGCTGCGATAAGCGGCAGTGGCGCTGCGCCGGGCACTTTACGGTCCAGGGCGATAGCCTCGCTGCCCGGAATCATTCCCAGACTAAAGGCCCTGAGGCCAACCCAGCCGACCAGCGCGAAGGCGATGAAGCGCAGCGATTGACTCATGACGTGGCCGCCCCCTGTGCAGGAAAAATGTGTCGGGTCTTGTCCCATTTCTGGGGGCCGCCGGCTTCGTGAAGTGCGAGCGCGCGGCGTGCGGCAAGAATTGCAATCAGATTGGCAACGAGCACGCGCGGGATCGAGCGCAGTCCCTCGGCCAGTCCATACGCGGCACTGGTGAAGCCGAACCGCATCAACAGCCGCCAGCCAAGCAGCCACGCGTTCAACGTCAGCAGGCTGGCGAGCAACGGCGAGGCTTCGAACCGCACTGGCGCACCCAGCGCGGCGGCAAGTCCGATCTGAACCCACAGCAAGAAAGCGATGTAGCCCGCGACCAGCAGCAATGCGGCGAACGGACCCCGCCGGTCGCGCATTCGCATCCAGCGCTCGCCGAAACTGCCGGCCCAGCCGAGCCGATCCCAGCCGGCGAACGCAATCCCGCCGATCCATCGCGCTTTCTGACGCACGGCGCAGTGGAGGTCGGCGGGGAAATGGCCCCGGCTGGCAACCACCGCACGACTTCCGGGAACAGCCGGGAGACGGACGAACATGGTCTTCAACCCAAGCGCGCCAAGTCGAAGTCCCAGCTCATAATCCTCGGTCAGGCTGGTTGGGGCGAATGGCCGTCCGTCATGCGTCGTCGCGAGCCGGTCGATCGCATCGCGCTCGATCGCGCAGCCGACCCCGGCGAGCGGGATTGCCGCGCCCACCGCTTCGCGCACGACGAGATCCTTGATGTGGCTTTGCGCGAATTCGTCGGCATAGTGGCCCGCGATCCAGCGTGAGGACGGGTCAAGCAATGGCAATACCGGGAGCTGAACCAGAGCCGCGCGTTCGATCAGCCGGTCAAACAGCCTGAGCTCGAGCGGGTGGACCAGATCCTCGGCATCGTGAAGCACGACGGCCTTGGCGCGGGTGGCCCCACCAGCTTCGTCGGCGCAAAGCGCGAGATAGAGAAAATTGAGGCAGTCCGCCTTGGTCGTGGGGCCATCGGCGGGGACTTCGACGGCCCGGATGCGCGGGTCAGCGACCCTGGCGATCGCCGTAGCAGTCGAAGGATCGTTGCGATAATATCCGACATACAAAAGATAATCGTCATGCTCGAAGCGATCGAGCGACGAGCGCAGCATGTCGCCGATTACGGCTGCTTCGTCCCACGCCGGAATCAGCACGGCGAGGCGGCCCGGGCGCTGGGGAGCAGGAAGCTGGGCCGCGAAGGCGCGCGGGTAGCGGGTGTAGACTGCAAGTGACCGCCAGCCTGCCCGTCCAAAATAGATCAGATCGACCGCCAGATCATCGATCGCGATCAGCAGACCGCCGACTGCGGCGAACAAGGCTATTTCGCCCGTGATTTCGGACAATAAAAGGCCTGCGCTCATGCTTGGCGCCGGCGGGGGGCTGGGGGAACAAATGCGCGGCGCAGGGCGACCTCCTAATTGAGTCGCAGGAACCGAGCCGTGAAAACATGTCATAACGGATAGAAAACGACAAGGCGCTTGTTCGGCGGTAATCGCTCGTCTTCCCATTGGCCTTAGGCTAGCCTCGAAGCCATGAAGCTGTGGGCGTTTTCGCTGATCCTTTTCGCTTGCGCGGCCGCTGCGGCCCCGCCACCGCGGATCGTCGCCGCAGCCGGTCGCTGGGCGGCGCTTTCGGGGCAAGCGCAATGTGACGCTGCAAGCCTGTCCCTGCTCCCGGCATCGAAGACCCGGCTGCAGGGGCGGGTCAGCCTTACCTTCGATCGACGTGCCCGCAACGGCCAGTTCGCCGCGGCGCTGTCCAAACCCGTCGCTCCTTCGACAAGTGTCCTGCTGACAATTGAGGAAGAACAGTATCTGCTTGTGGCGCGCGGCTTTGGGGCATGGAGCCGCGGTCCCGCGCAGGAAGCGGCCATCCTCGCTGCACTGCGCCGAGCGACGCGGATGCGCATCGAGGGGCGATCGGTGCGCGGGCTGCGCTTCATCGATCGCTATGACCTCACCGGGGCCCCGACCGCGATCGACGCCGCAGCGGCCTGCTCGGCAAAGCTGTAGCGGAAGGGGGGCCTGCCCCGGGGCTGGCAAATCGTTGCAGTTTCGACTATCCGAGCCGCTTCCATGAGCGCCGATACCAACCTGATGCCGATTCCCGGCCCTGTCGATCCCGTGCCCGTTCCGCGCGCCGCGCAGCTGCGCGCTGATGGCCGGACCGAGTTGGTCGGGCTGTCCAAGGAACAGATTCGCACTGTGCTTGAGGCGGCGGGGCTTGATCCCAAGCCGGCCAAGCTTCGCGCCAAGCAGATCTGGCACTGGATTTATCATCGCGGGGTCGGCGAGTTCGGCCTGATGACCGACATTGCCAAGGCGCAGCACGGCTGGCTCGGCGAGCGCTTCGTCATTACGCGGCCGGACGTCGTAGAGGCCCAAGTGTCGACCGACGGAACGCGCAAATGGTTGCTTCGCACCCATGACGGCCACGATTATGAGATGGTCTTCATCCCCGACGCCGACCGCGGCACCCTGTGCGTGTCGAGCCAGGTGGGCTGCACCTTGAATTGCCGTTTCTGTCATACCGGAACGATGAAGCTGGTGCGCAATCTGGAGCCGGCCGAAATCGTCGGCCAGGTCATGCTGGCGCGCGACGCGCTTGGCGAATGGCCAAAGGAAGGCGAGACGAAGTCGGACGAAAGCTACACCGCCGACGGGCGCATGTTGACCAACATCGTCATGATGGGCATGGGCGAGCCGCTCTACAATTTCGACCATGTGAAGCAGGCGCTCAAGATCGTCATGGACGGAGACGGGCTTGGCCTGTCGAAGCGGCGCATCACCCTGTCGACGAGTGGCGTCGTGCCGATGATGGCGCGCGCGGGCGAAGAGATTGGGGTCAATCTGGCGGTGTCACTTCACGCGGTGACCAAGGAAGTGCGCGACGAAATCGTCCCCATCAACAAGAAGTATGGCATCGACGAATTGCTCAGCGCCTGCGCGGCCTATCCCGGCGCCAACAATGCGCGGCGGATCACGTTCGAATATGTCATGCTCAAGGACAAGAATGACAGCGACGCCGATGCGCGCGAGCTGGTGCGTCTGATCCGCCAGTATGACCTGCCGGCCAAGGTCAATCTGATCCCGTTCAATCCGTGGCCGGGCGCGCCCTACGAATGTTCGACCCCCGATCGCATCCGCAGTTTTTCGAACATCATCTTCGAGGCGGGAATTTCGGCGCCGGTGCGCACCCCGCGAGGGCGCGATATCGATGCAGCGTGCGGCCAATTGAAGACGGCGGCGGAGAAGAAGAGTCGGGCCGAACTGGACCGCGAAGCGGCGGCGGCGCTTGATGACGTCGGCATCGAGGCTGCGGCCTAAGCGCGCGCCAAGCGCACCAACGCTTCGTCCAATGCCTGCAGAAAGCGCGAGCGGTCGGCCTTGGCGAAGGGTGGCGGACCTCCAACGACATCGCCGCCGACGCGCAAATCGGCCATGATCGAGCGCGTCGCGATCGCGCCGCCAATACTGGCATTGGTGAATGGCTTGCCGGACGGGCCGAGGACATTTGCCCCCGCTTTCAGGCAGCGATCGGCAAGCAATATGTCGGCCGTGACGACCACACTCTGCGAATTCGCCGCTTCGGCAATCCAGTCATCGGCTGCGTCGAACGCATCGCTTACGACGATTCGCTCGACCAGTGGATGGTCGGGGATGCGGATGCGGGCGTTGCTGACGATGCACACCGGCACCGACCGGCGAAAGGCGACGCGATAGATTTCGTCCTTGACCGGACAAGCATCGGCATCGACCAATATGCGGATCATCGTACCGGGCACCGCGCGACTTTGCCGCGCTTAGTCGAACAATTCCTCGAGGAAGTTCTTACGGCGCTTATGCGGCTTGTAGCCATATTGGCCCGGTTGCTGATGTCCCCATGGCGAGGGCTGCTGGTGCTGCGGATAGGGTGCTTGCGGAGGGGGTGCGGGCTGGGGCGGCGGCGGGGCCGCGGCAGTCTCGCTATTGCGCTCGATGATCTTGTCGAGTTCGCCGCGGTCGAGCCATACGCCGCGGCACGTCGGGCAATAATCGATCTCTTCCGGCTCGCTCGCTCATGGTCAGCGTGGTGCCGTCGACGGGGCAGGCCATTGGGCCGGTGGCGGTGGACATGGCTTCACTCCTTGCTTGTTGTCACCCCGAAGGTGGGGAGGCGTTTGATAAGCGCAAGGAAGGGCTGCGGTCAGCGCTTCATATTGTCGAGGCCGCGCACGACGCCTTCCTTGGTGGAGGGGGCAGCCGCAATCGTCTTGGTCTTCTCCGCCTTGGGTTTGCGGGCTTCCTTATTGGATTTTTTCTGACCCTTGGCCATTGCAGTTCCTTTTGCCGGGCTCGATGCCCGAACTTATTCTATCCGGACGAGCCAAGCGTGGCCAATCCTTTCGTTAATTCCGGCCTGTTCAGTCCCGCTCAGCGCAGGACCGAACCCAATATCCATACGGCCGTCATGGCAACGACGATCAGCACGAGCGAGATGATCAAGACCGTGCGAACGCCGGTGGATTTGACGGCCCCGGTCGCCTCGGTCTCCGTGAGATGAACTTCGTCGCCCTTGCGTTCCATGACCATTCCTTTTGGCTTGCCTTGGAATGACGTTAGCCGACATTCACAGGGGGGAACAAGGGCTTGATCAGCGATCGTCGGTCGCGAGCCAGCCGGTGAGGATGTAGAGCAATATCGCGACCGGGCCAGTGACCAGGACCGCGACGATCGTCGCGAGGCGCACTGCAAGAACGTCGATCTTCAGCCAGTCGGCAAGCCCGGCGCAGACGCCCATGACTTTGCCCTTGGCGGGGTTGAGGAGGAAGCGGTCGGTCATCTCTGAATCTCCGAAAAGCGGGGTTAGGCGAGCGGGAGGGGGCCAACAGTGGCGCCCACGAAGAGCAAAGCGGTGAGCAGCGCGCCGGCAAGGCTGACGGCGATCTGGCGAGGGTCGGTAGCGATGAACATTTGAAATCTCCCTTTCTGGTGAACCCCACCATGGGGCTCGACCTCATATTGCAGGGAGTGTGCCAAATGAATTTAATCGTTATAAATCAACGATGCAGAATATTGATTGGCAGATTTCACTGCGAGGAGTTGGGAAATTTTCCCAACTAAGCGCTCGCCAACGTCCGCATTTTGCAAGAAGCACGCGTCCGCAATAGCTGCTGTCGCGCGCTCGGACCCGCGAGGCTCGCGAATGGGCTGGCGCGGATTTTCCTGATCGCATCTACGATAGTGCGCCGAGATTAGCCCTGGCGCGCAGCGATCCGGGCGGCGACGGGGCGCTTGGCTGGCTGAGCGCGAATGGCCGAAGCCGGAGCGGGCGCCAAACGGCATTCGGCAACGATCGTCGGGAAATCGAACTCGGTGCTGGTTGCGAGTGCGGCGTTGGTTGCGGCAGCGCACTCCGCACGGCTTTCATAGCGAGCCGGAAGCGTTGCGACCGGGGTGCAAGCGGACGAACCATCGGCGCATCCCATGATCGCCATCAGAAACAAACCCGCGCCCATCTTACTCTCCCGCGTTCGCTCTCGTCCGAACCAATGTTAAAACTGCGGAAATATTGAATGGTTCCAATCGGTTCGTCGCATCGATTTGCGCATGACTAAGTGGCACCCTACGTGAGCGCACGATGAGAGATGCCCGCCCCGAAGAGGAAACGACCAAGGGCAGCTTCGCGATACTGTTGCGCTTCCTGCCGATGCTGTGGCCGAAGAACGAGCCAGAGCTGAAGCTGCGGGTCGTCATCGCAATATTCCTGGTGCTCGCCAGCAAGGCGATCCTGCTTTTGATGCCCTTCGCTTATAAAGCGGTGGTCGATGCCATGAGCGGCGAGCGCCAGCTGTGGGGCGCCGCGGTGATCATGGTGTTTGCCTATGTCGCGGCGCGGTTCGGCGGGGTGCTGACCGACAATTTCCGCAATGCAATATTCGAAAAGGTCGGCCAGTCGGCGGCGCGCAAATTGTCGGCGCGGGTTTTCCGCCACGTCCATGCCTTGTCGCTGCGCTTCCACCTGGAGCGCCGCACCGGGAGCCTGACCAAGGTCGTCGAGCGCGGGACCAAGAGCATCGACATGATGCTGTATTTCCTGTTGTTCAACATCGCCCCGACGATCATCGAACTGGTCGCGACCTGCATCATCTTCTTCGTCAAGTTCGGCGGGATGCTTGTTATCGCCACGCTGATCATGGTCGTTGTCTACATCGTCTTCACACGCATCGTCACCGAATGGCGAACCAAGCTTCAGCGCGAAATGAACGAGGTCGATAATCAGGCGATCGGGCGCGCGGTCGACAGCTTGCTCAATTACGAAACCGTCAAATATTTCGGGGCCGAAGAGCGGGAAGCGCGACGCTATGACGCCGCTGTCGCAAGCTTCACGCGCGCCGCAGTCAAGAACGAGACGAGCCTGGCGTGGCTCAACGTCGGGCAAAGCCTGATCACCAATCTGATGATGGCAGGCGCAATGGCCTATACCGTATGGGGGTGGTCGCGTGGCCGCTTCACGCCGGGCGACGTGGTGTTCATCAACACCATGCTGATGCAATTGTTCAGGCCGCTGGACATGCTTGGCTGGGTCTATCGTTCGATCCGCCAGGGACTGATCGACATGGAAGCGATGTTCGCGCTGACCGACACGCCGGCCGAGATCGTAGATGCGCCCGACGCAACGGAGTTGGTAGTCAGCCAAGGACGGGTGCAGTTCGAAAACGTCGCCTTCGGCTATGAGCCCGAACGGATCATCCTCAAGGGCATCAGCTTCGACGTTCCCGCCGGGAGCACTGTCGCAGTGGTCGGCCCTTCCGGCGCCGGCAAGTCGACGCTCGCCCGGCTGATGTATCGCTTCTACGACCCGACTTCTGGACGAATCACCATCGACGGGCAGGACATTGCCAAGGTTTCGCAAGCCAGCCTGCGCGGCCAGATCGGCATCGTGCCGCAGGACACGGTGCTGTTCAACGACACCATCGGCTATAACATCGGCTATGGCCGCGAGGACGCCGGGCAGGACGCCATCGAGGCGGCCGCAAAAGGCGCTTCGATCGACTCATTCATCGCCATGCTCCCCGCCGGCTATGACTCAATGGTCGGTGAGCGCGGCCTGAAGCTGTCGGGGGGCGAGAAACAGCGCGTCGCGATCGCGCGCACCTTGCTCAAGGATCCGCCGATCCTCATCCTCGACGAGGCGACGAGCGCGCTCGACAGCCGCACGGAGGAAGCAATCCAGGCGACGCTCGACGGTGTTGCGCGCAATCGTACGACCATCGTTATTGCCCACCGCCTGTCGACGATCGTTGGCGCGGACCAGATCATCGTTTTCGACCAGGGCGAAATCGCCGAGCGTGGAACGCACGCCGAGCTGCTCGAACGGGACGGGCTCTATGCGCAATTGTGGATGCGCCAGGCAGCAGAGCGCGAGCTGGAAGAAGTCGTCGAAGGTTAAGCGAGGTGGCCGCTGCGGCTGTGCTTGGTGGCAATATAGTCGGCGTTGTGGGGGTTAGTCGGCAAATGGTGCCCGATCCGCGCGGCTACGGCGATGTCTTCGCGCTCGAGCCCGGCGACCTTCGCCGGATTGTTGGTCAGGAGCCGGACCCGGTCGATGCCAAGCGCGCGAAGCATGGCGGCAGCCATACGATAATCGCGCTCGTCATCCGGAAAACCGAGCCGGCGGTTGGCATCGACGGTGTCGAGCCCGCGATCCTGAAGCTGGTAGGCGCGAAGCTTGTTGGCGAGGCCGATCCCGCGCCCCTCCTGACGCAAGTAAAGCAGTACGCCGCCGCCGGCGTCGCCAATCAGCTTGAGCGCTTGCTTCAATTGCGGGCCGCAGTCGCATTTCAGGCTGCCGAACACGTCGCCAGTCAGGCATTCGCTGTGCAGCCGGACGAGCGGCGGCGCACCGCCAAACGCGCCGATGACCAAGGCGACATGTTCCTCGCCACTCGCCGGATCGCGGAAGGCCACCATCTGGCTGGGGGGAAGGCCGTCGAGGGGAAGCTGGGCGCGCGCGACAACCGTGGCGCGCACCGGCTGGTCGAGATCGGACAGTGCAATTGTCGTCGTGGCGTCGCACTCCTGGGGCAATAGCCAGAGTGCCGGAAGCAAACCCGCCAGCCGCGAGAGCTTGATCGCGCCACTTAGTTGATCGAGCTTGCCGCTTGCCACCGGCTCGAGCGGGCCGATGGGAGCGCGGGCGAGATCCCGGCCTGGATCGGCCAGGGCCATCGCTTCGTCGCGGCCAAGCCAGGCGCTGCGGGCGAGCACTACGGGGGCGGCCGGGTCGGCGGCGTCGCGCTCATTGCCAAGCCCGAGGGCTGCTGCACGCTCCCCGCTCAGCAGGAGGAGCGAACGTTGGGCGGGGTCGAGCAGGTCGAGGAGCGAGCGGGTCGCCGTTTCGACGCTAAGCAGACGCAGCGCATCGAGCGCCACGGCGCGTCCGGCGCGGAGTGCGGCGATTGCGCGCTCTAGCGGCGCATCATCGCTCAAAGATCGAACTCGACGATCAAAGGGACGTGGTCCGACGGGCGCTGCCAGGCACGGCACGGCTCGAGCACGCGGTGAACCGTCGCCTGTGTGGCAAGGCCGGGGCTTGCCCACATATGGTCTAGCCGACGCCCGCGGTCGTTGGCGGTATGGTCCTTCGACCGATAGCTCCACCAAGTGAAATTGCGCTGCGGCGCGGGCATGAAATGGCGTCCGAGATCGACCCAGTCGTGCGCGGCACGAAGACGTTCCAGCGCTTCAATCTCGATC
Organism: Pseudomonadota bacterium; assembly: GCA_030855555.1. GTDB lineage: Bacteria > Pseudomonadota > Alphaproteobacteria > Sphingomonadales > Sphingomonadaceae > Sphingomicrobium. Next base: position 1,918 of record JALYRC010000009.1, on the reverse strand, counting down.
GGCGTATGGCTAACGACGTCAATCAGCGCCTTGTGGCTCCAGACGTCACATTCGAGCGGGGCAATGTTGAAGTCGCCGAGGATCAAAGTCGGCTCAGCCAACTTTTCGGACCAGCGCGTCATGCGTCCGATGAAATCGAGCTTTTGTCCGAACTTTGGATTGACCTCTCGGTCGGGAATATCACCGCCTGCCGGAATGTAGACATTCTCGATCCGGATTCCGCAGTCGAGCCGCGCGCCGACATGGCGTGCTTCGCCATTGTCCTGCCAATCATGGCGCCCGCTATCGTGGAGCGGCAGGCGCGACAGGATTGCGACGCCGTGGTGCATCTTCTGCCCATTAAGCTCGTGATGGACGTAGCCTCGCGAGCGGAACAGTTCGGCCGGGAAGACCGCGTCGAGGGCCTTGGTTTCCTGCAGGCACAGGATTTCAGGTTGCTCCTCATCGAGCAGCCGCCCGACGAGCTCCGCGCGCGCGCGCACCGAATTTATATTCCACGAAGCAATCTTGAGCTTGGTCATCGGGTCGGGCTTAGCGCCCCTTTGCGGCAATTGCACAAAAAAGGCCCCCGCTCCGGGGGCGTGGAGCGAGGGCCAACCAAGCGTTCGTCACGCAAGGCGATCACTGGGCCGAGGGTAACAGGGGGAAACCCCGCAGCCCGTCGTGATCAGTTGTCCGTATACTCCTGTCAGCCTGTCGCCAAGCTTAACACGTTGCGATTCGGGACCAATTTTTAACGCTTCCGTTTGGGTTCTGCGTAGGTGAAAGCGCTTTCGGCCACCGGCACATTATAGCGTTGGCCATTGAGGCGGACCCGGGTCGTCTTGTTCTGCGCATCGATAGCGGTCCAACCTTCAAGCATCAGTCCGGCCGGCGAGGAAGGACTGCGAGTGAAGGCCAGAACGAGGGTCCCGAATTCCGGGCGGCGGGCGTCCCGTGCGCGAACCACGACGATGCGCGGGTCGTTTGACGGGACCACGCGGGCGATTCGCCCGAGGTCCGGATTGGTCGACAGCAGCACCGCGAGTGGCGACTTGGCGACCGGCCAGCTCGATTTCTGCCCGACTTCATAATCGATGAAGCTCAAGGTCTTGCCATTGCCGACCAGCAGCATGTTGGCGCCGCGGCCATATTCGAAACGAATGCGGCCCGGTCGCTTGAGTGACAGGGTGCCCGATAATTGCCGGCCCTTGCCGTCGGTCTGGGTGAAGGTCGAAACCAGGCTTCGGGTCTGCGCGAGGTGGCTTTCGACCATTCGCAGGTCGGACGCCGGCGACGCGGTACCGGGCGCCGCTAGTGCGATCAGTGCCGCGGCGGGAACGAGCGCGCGCGCGAAACGGGAAGCGAGAAACATGCAAATCTCCTGAAAAGCTTTGGCCACGGCACTGGCCTCGGCGCCTTGAATGCCTCCTGAACCCCCAAGTTCCCTGCCGTTCAGGTGCATGGGTCGCGGTTCAGATGGCGTGGCCTTCGGTGTCGATGAGAAGTTCGCGGCGGCCGACGTGGTCCGGGCTGCCGACAAGGCCGTCTTTTTCCATCCGCTCGATCAGACGCGCCGCGCTGTTGTAGCCGACGCGAAGCTGGCGCTGGAGGTAGGAGGTCGACGCCTTCTGGCTTTCGGCGACGATCTGGATTGCCTTGCGATAAAGCTGGGTCTCGGCATCGTCCTCGCCGACCGGCTGGCCGTCGAACAGATAGCCGCCGTCCTCGGGCTCCTCGGTCACTGCCTGGATATAATCGGGGACGCCCTGCTTGCGCCAATGGTCGGCGACCGCGCGCACCTCATCGTCGCTGACGAAGGGGCCGTGGACGCGCAGGATCTGCTTGCCGCCGGGCATGTAGAGCATGTCGCCCTTGCCGAGCAGTTGTTCGGCGCCCTGTTCGCCAAGGATGGTTCTCGAGTCGATCTTCGACGTCA
>JALYRC010000004.1 GCA_030855555.1 Pseudomonadota bacterium | reverse complement strand
TTCCAGCGATGAAAGTCGGGCAATGTGTCGGCCCCCATCAGCCACACGAAGCGGGTGGTCGACCAGCGTCGCCTGAGGAGCGCCACCGTATCGACCGTGTAGCGCAGCCCCGTCCGCGCCTCGATATCACTGACCCGAATACGGCTACGCCTGGCCGCGAGGCGCGCCGATGCCAGTCGCGATTCAAACGGCGCCATGCCGGCCGCGGGCTTAAGGGGATTTCCCGGCGACACCAGCCACCAGACTTCGTCGAGCCCCAGCGCATCGATCGCTGCAAGGCTCATCCGCCGATGCCCGCGATGGGCGGGGTTGAAACTGCCCCCAAGGAGTCCGACGCGCCGCATTCGACTTAAGGCTAGCACCCCCCCTCGACCAACGCCACCGCTCCGCGATAGAAGGGAGCGGGGGAGTGGCGCCATGGGCGAGGTTAATGCGATTGGCGAGCCAGTGATGGGCGGCGCGCTTGCCAGCTCGGTCAAGCCTGCGGGCGGTGCGGTCGGACCCGACGGCCACACGCAGGAGACCGCCTGCCTTAACTGCGGCGCTAGCCTGCGCGGCGAATATTGCCACGCGTGCGGACAGCGCGGGCACGTCCACCGCACCATTTCCGCTTTTTTCCACGACTTGCTGCATGGCGTCTTCCATTTCGAAGGCAAGATCTGGCGAACCCTGCCAATGCTTGCGCTCCACCCCGGTCGCCTGACGCGCGAATATATCGACGGCAAGCGGGCGAGTTTCATCTCGCCCGTCGCGCTCTTTCTATTTTCGATCTTCCTGATGTTCGCAGTGGTCAGCGCGACGGCCAATATCGATCCTGGCCTGGGCATGGCCAGCGACCTTGCGGAGCAGGAAGCCGATCTCGCCAAGCGCGTGACCAGGCTGGAGCGCGACCGCGTAGCGGCGGTGGCGGCACGAACTCCGGTCGTCAGCATCGACAGCAAGCTCGCGGAGACGCGCGAGGAGCTCGCCACCATCGGCATCCTTCGGAGCAAGGGTGTGACCGAGGCAGTCCTGGGGCCCGAAAGCTCGATCGAGACGAACGTGTCCTGGCTCGACGAAGCCTATCTGAAGGCCAAGAAGAACCCGCAATTACTGCTCTACAAGATGAAGACCAACGCCTATAAATGGAGTTGGGCTCTGATCCCGCTCTCCGTGCCTTTCATGTGGCTGCTATTTCCGTTCAGCCGCCGCTTCCGCCTCTATGACCATATCGTCTTCGTCACATATTCGATCTGCTTCATGTCGCTGCTGGTCATGCTTGGGACAATCCTCGCTTACGCCGGGCTGTCCGCGGTCGCTGGCCTGCTTTTCCTGGTGCCGCCATTTCACATGTACCGGCAGCTGCGCGGTGCCTACGCGCTGGGACGCGCAGGAGCCGCGTGGCGGACGATCGCCTTGCTCGTCATTCCGAACGCAACACTAAGCTTCTTCGTCATGGGAATGGTGGCGTTGGGGATGCTCGACTAGCAGGGAAATTTGCGCGCGAGGATGCGGTTCGTGGCTTCAGTCATGTCGATGCGCGCGCGGTCGGCGGCAGGGATGGCGGCAAGCCCCTTCATGAATTCATCCGAACCCATCGAATTCTTGCCCGATGGTGGACAGTAACGCGGCTTCTTGCCCGCACGCACCGCCGCCAGCCTCATTTCGCGGGACTTCGCGCCCGACGCTTGCCCTTCGGCCATCAAGGCCTTGATCTCGCCTCTCGAAAAAAGGGCCAGCGGCCCCTTTTTCTGAAGCGCGATCGCGCGTTTGTTGAACGTTTCCGCATTCATCGACTGCGCCGAAGCAGCAACGGGGACGGCAAGTAACAACAAGCTCGCGAAACGTAGTGACACCATGAAAAAAGACCCTCCTTGATCAGTTCGACCAAGGAGGGGCTTTCATGAACCCGCGTTTAACGAAGCTCAGGCTCCAGCCGGCGCCGCGCCGCCAAGCCCGCTGCTCGGCTTGCGGCTCTTGGGGATCGACGAGCCTGCGGCTGGAAGCGCGGGCTTGGCCGAGCGGCCGCGATCGATCGATTCACCGGCGATGATCATCTTGATCTCGTCACCCGACAGTGTCTCATATTCGAGCAACGCCAGCGCAAGCGTCTCCAGTTCCGAACGATGCTGGGTCAGGACCGACTTAGCCCGGTCGTAGCCGGCATCGACGATCTCGCGGATTTCCTTGTCGATCGCCTGCGCGGTTTCGTTGGACATCGACATGTTGTGCTGGCGCGAATAGCCGAGGAACACTTCTTCCTCGCCTTCCGAGTACATCAAAGGTCCCAATTTGTCCGACATGCCCCAACGGGTCACCATGTCGCGCGCCAGCTTGGTGGCATATTGAATGTCGGACGAAGCGCCCGAACTGACCTTGTCATAGCCGAACACGACTTCCTCGGCCACGCGACCGCCCATCGCCACCGCCAGATTGGCGTACATCTTGTCACGGTGATAGCTGTAGCTGTCGCGTTCGGGCAGCCGCATGACCATGCCCAGCGCGCGGCCTCGCGGAATGATCGTCGCCTTGTGGATCGGGTCCGACGCCGCTTCGTGAAGCGCAACCACCGCGTGGCCCGCCTCATGGTAGGCCGTCATCTTTTTCTCGTCCTCGGTCATGACCATGGAGCGCCGTTCGGTGCCCATCATGACCTTGTCCTTGGCTTCCTCAAACTCGCTCATTGCGACCAGCCGCTTGCCCTTGCGCGCTGCAAGCAAGGCCGCCTCGTTGACGAGGTTGGCGAGGTCCGCGCCCGAGAAGCCGGGCGTACCGCGCGCAATGACGCGCGGATCGACGTCGGGCGCAAGCGGGACCTTCTTCATGTGAACGCCAAGGATCTGCTCACGCCCGTCGATGTCCGGACGCGGGACGATCACCTGGCGATCGAAACGGCCGGGGCGGAGCAGGGCCGGGTCAAGCACGTCAGGCCGATTGGTCGCGGCGATGATGATGATGCCTTCATTGGCTTCGAAGCCGTCCATCTCGACGAGCAGCTGGTTAAGCGTCTGTTCGCGCTCGTCATTGCCATTGCCAAGCCCGGCGCCGCGATGACGTCCAACGGCATCGATTTCGTCGATGAAGACGATGCAAGGGGCGGTCTTCTTGGCCTGCTCGAACATGTCGCGGACCCGGCTTGCGCCGACGCCGACGAACATTTCGACGAAGTCCGAACCGGAGATGGCGAAGAACGGTACTCCGGCTTCACCGGCGATGGCGCGCGCAAGCAGGGTCTTGCCGGTACCGGGCGAACCGACGAGCAGTGCGCCCTTCGGGATCTTGCCGCCGAGCCGCGCGAACTTGCCGGGATCCTTGAGATATTCGACGATTTCCTCAAGTTCCTCGCGCGCTTCGTCGATGCCAGCGACATCGGCGAAGGTCACGCGACCTTCCTTCTGGGTCAGCATCTTGGCGCGCGACTTACCAAAGCCCATCGCTCCGCCGCCACTATTCTTCTGCATCTGGCGCATGACGAAGAAGCTGATGCCAAGGATGATGATGAAGGGCAGCGAGTTGATCAGCATGATCATCCAGAAGCTCGATTGCTCCTCCGCCTTGACCTGGACGGCAACGCCCTTGGCCACCAGCCGGTCGGAGACATTGGCGTCGGCCGGCGCGGTCGTCGTGACCGCCTTGCCGCCCTGAAGCTTGCCCGAAATCGCCATATTGCCGCCCATCGAGGGCGCGATCGTCACAGATTGGACATTGCCTTCATTCACGTCGTTGATGAATTGCGAATAAGCGATCGATCCCGTCGGGGCGGCGCGATCGCCGCCGAACATTTGCGACAGCATGACCAGCCCGAACAGCACCGCCATCCAGATCA
>JALYRC010000200.1 GCA_030855555.1 Pseudomonadota bacterium | reverse complement strand
AAGGCGCACAGGGCGTCCTGCTCGACGTCGATCACGGCACCTACCCCTTCGTTACCTCGTCAAACACCGTTGCGGGAACCGTCGGGCCAGGAAGCGGAATGGGGCCGTCGGCGGCAGGCTTCGTGCTTGGCATCGTCAAGGCTTATACGACGCGCGTTGGCAGTGGGCCTTTTCCGACCGAATTGGACGACGAAACCGGCCAGCGGCTCGGCGAGCGCGGCCATGAATTCGGCACCGTCACGGGGCGCAAGCGGCGCTGCGGCTGGTTCGACGCGGTACTGGTCAGGCAATCGGCCGCGGTCAGCGGCGTGACCGGGATTGCGCTGACCAAGATCGACGTCCTTGACGGCTTCGATAGCGTCAAGATCTGCACCGGCTACCGCATCGGCGAGACGCTTTACGATTATCTCCCGCCGCACGCTGCCGACCAGGCGCAGGTGGTCCCGGTCTATGAGGAATTCGAAGGTTGGAGCGGGACGACCGCCGGCGCGCGGTCGTGGAACGACTTGCCGGCGCAGGCGATCAAATATGTCCGCCGCATCGAGGAATTGATCCGCTGCCCCGTGGCGCTGGTCAGCACGTCACCCGAGCGCGACGACACAATATTGGTGCGCGACCCCTTCGCCGGATGAAGTGCTTACTTCTGGCTCTTCCCAAATGCGGAGGAGAAGCTAGTCTCGGCATGAAACTCATCGAAAGGTCATCTATGTTCAAGCGCGCGCCGATGCTTAATGCCGGGACCGCTATCGCTGCCAGCCTGATGCTTGCCACCGCCGCATCAGCGCAACCGGTCAGCATCGTTCAGCCCGGCGCACCCGGTGCGCCGGCACGTGTCATCACGCCGGCCGAAGCAGGGCGCATTGCGAACACTCGCTTCACCGCTGCCGACATCGCCTTCATGCAGATGATGGTCGTCCATCATAATCAGGCGCTGGAAATGGCGGTCCTCGCGCCGTCGCGGACGAAGAACCCGCAGTTGCTGACCATCGCCGGCCGCATCAGTGCCTCGCAGAAGGACGAGATGCGCTTCATGCGCGACTGGCTTCGGGCGCGCGGTGCCGCGCCGACGATGCCCGCCGGAATGGATCATGCCGCGATGGGCCATGCAAATATGGACCATATGTTGATGGGCCATTCGAACGCAGGGCCGGCAATCGTCAACGGCGCAGTGACGATGAAGGGCATGGCGACGCCGGCCCAGATGGCGGCACTCGCCGCATCCAAGGGCGCTGCATTCGATCGCCAGTTCCTCGACATGATGATTGCCCATCATCGCGGGGCAGTCGACATGGTCGAAACCCTGCTGAAGCAGCCAGGCGCGGCGGCTGACCCGGTGCTTTATCAGTTCGCCACCGACGTCAGCAACGAACAGACCGCCGAGATCAAGCGGATGGATCCGCTGCGCAACGCTTTCACGGGCGATCCGCGCGTTGATCTCAAGCCCGGCTTCGCCAACGCCGGAGAAGCGATCTCGAACCTCGTCAAGCTCGCTTCGCTGCCCCGGCCTGCAGGTTTCTTCGACCCCGCCAATCCCGAGGATTTGCCTCCGCCCAAGGCGCGCAAAGGGGCCAAAAAGGGCGCCGCACCGCGCCCTGGCATCGCCACTGCCGACGGAGTCCAGTGGAGCGAACGCTCGCCTCTGCTGAGCTTTGCCCAGACCGACATCGCCTTCGAGGGCGACCGCATGTTCGTCGGCAATTATCACGGTTTCAACATCTACCGCCTCGCCGCCGACGGTGTGCCGACGCATATCAGCTCGGTCGTCTGTCCGGGTGGGCAGGGCGACGTGTCGGTGGTCGGCAATCTGCTGCTCATGTCGGTCGAACAGTCGCGCGGACGCGTCGATTGCGGGCTTCAGGGGGTGAGCCAAGACATCAGCCGCGAACGCTTTCGCGGCTTACGCATCTTCGACATCAGCGACATTACCCGCCCGCGTCAGGTTGGGCAGGTGCAGACGTGCCGTGGCTCCCACACCCACTCGGTGGTCAAGGGTCCCGAGGGCGACGGCCGCATCCTCGTCTATAATTCGGGCACGTCGGGCGTTCGCAAAGCCGAGGAACTGGCGGGCTGCATCGGAAACGTGCCGGGCGACGACCGAACTGCCTTGTTCCGCATCGACATCATCGAAATCCCGGTCGCCAATCCCGCCGCCGCGCGGATCATCGCCAGCCCCGGGGTCTTCGCCGACCGCGACGGACGCCTCGCGGGACTCGCCAAGGGCGGCAAGCTGGTCAATGACGGGCAGGACACCAGCGTCACCGACCAGTGCCACGACATCACCGTCTTTCCGACCAAGAAGCTCGCCGCGGGTGCCTGTTCGGGCAATGGCATTATTTTCGACATCTCCGATCCACGCAAGCCACGGCGCATCGACGTCGTCAGCGACCCCGGCTTTGCCTATTGGCATTCGGCGACGTTCAACAATGACGGCACCAAGGTGCTGTTCACCGACGAATGGGGCGGAGGCGGGCGGCCGCGTTGCCGCAGCTACGATCCGCGCAATTGGGGCGCCAACGCGCTTTACGACATTGAGGGCGGCAAGCTGATGCGCAAGGGCACTTACAAGCTGCCCGCACCGCAGACCGAAGCTGAAAATTGCGTCGCGCACAACGGATCGATCGTGCCCGTCCCGGGACGCGATATCATGGTCCAGGCCTGGTATCAGGGCGGGTTGTCGATCTTCGACTATAGCGACAGCCGCGTGCCGTTCGAGATCGCTTATTTCGATCGCGGCCCGATCGACGCCAAGCGCCCGATCACCGGCGGCTATTGGTCGGCATATTATTATCGCGGACGGATTTACGGCACCGAGATCGCGCGCGGGCTGGACGTGTTCGCACTCAAGCCAAGCGCAATGCTGAGCGCCAACGAGATTGCCGCGGCGGCGCTTGCCAACCAGGGCGGCATCTTCAACCCGCAGCAACAATATCCGGTCGCCTGGCCAGCCGAGCCGGTCGTCGCGCGGGCATATATGGACCAGCTGCGGCGTGGCGGCCTGCTCGACGCCGCGCTCGACCAGCGCCTCGGCTCAGTACTGACGCAGGCGCAGGCTCCGCTCGACGCGCGCGCCAAGATGCGACCGCTCGCGGGGGAATTACGCTCGCTTGCCGGGCAAGTGACCGGGCAGCAAAGCGACGCCAAGCGCCGCGCCTCGCTGGCTGGCATTTTGCGCGCGATGGCGGAACGGCTGGACTGATTAGATATCCTGCCCCTGTCCGGGCAGGGAGTGATTGATCAACTGCGGCGTCCGTTGCGCCGCGCAGCCAGGCTGCGTGCCATGTGCGACGGCTTGAACCCTCGGCCTGAAAACAGCCGCTTCAAATCGGCCAGATTATCGAAGTGCTGCAGCTGGCGGTGGTAATAATTGACATATTCGAGGCCCGCCAGAAGCGTGAGGAGCTCTGCTGCGATGACTCCTGCTGTCCAGCCATTGAGCGACAGAGCAGTCAGCGTGGCGGCGACTGCTGCGCCCGTCGCCAAAAGCAACGGCCGTTCGACACGTTCGGCAAGATCGAGTGCTTGCTCCCCGCTGGCGCGGTCCGCAAAGCGCAATCGGCGGTCGACCCGCGCCAGAATGCAGCGCCCACTACCAGGAATCCCGCCGTGGCGACGATTGCAAGGCCGACGGCAAGCGCTTCCGGCAGGTCGCGGGGAAAGCCGAAGACAAGTGCGATGGCAGGGACCACCGCGACATTGGCGGCCTCCATCTTCCAATAGGCCTCGAGATTGCGTGGGGTGCGCCGGGCCGCGGGCACCAGCTCAGACCGTCGCAATATCCGGTGCGTCTTCGGCCTTCATACCGACGACGTTATAGCCTGCGTCGACATGATGGATTTCGCCGGTCACGCCGCTCGCCAGGTCGCTGCATAAATAGAGCCCGGCCCCCCCGACGTCGTCGATCGTGACATTGCGGCGTAGCGGAGCATTATATTCGTTCCACTTGAGGATATAGCGGAAGTCGCCAATGCCGCTTGCGGCGAGGGTCTTGATCGGACCGGCGCTGATCGCGTTGACGCGAAGCCCTTCCGGACCAAGGTCGGCGGCAAGATATTTGACGCTTGCCTCGAGCGCTGCCTTGGCGACGCCCATGACGTTGTAATGAGGGATGACTTTCTCGGCGCCATAATAAGTCAGGGTGAGCAGAGACCCGCCCGGCTTCATCATCTTGCGCGCACGGGCAGCCACGGCGGCGAAGCTGTAGACCGAGATGTTCATCGTCATCAGGAAATTGTCGAGGCTGGTGTCGACATAGCCGCCGCGAAGCTCGTTCTTGTCCGAAAAGCCAATCGCGTGGACGACGAAATCTAGGCTGTCCCAGCGCGCACGCAGGGCGTCGAAGGCCGCGTCGAGCGCCGCCATGTCGCTGACATCGCAATCGATCAGAAAGTCGCTGCCAAGCTGCTCGGCAAGGGGGCCGACGCGCTTCATGATCGCTTCGCCTTGATAGGCGAAGGCCAGTTCCGCGCCATGCTCGCTTAGTTTCTGGGCAATGCCCCACGCCAGCGACCGGTCATTGGCAAGGCCCATGATCAATCCGCGCTTGCCCGCCATGATGCCACTCATCGAACATTCCCCTTTGCCGCTTGATTGGGCTTTACTTCGTCGGGGGCCGGCTCCTCGACTTTCAGTTCGTCGGCGTGCGGCCCTTCGTAATGCTCGCCTTCGATCGCGACGTCACC